>JANNDE010000030.1:0-1866 GCA_031387395.1 Hymenobacter sp. | reverse complement strand
CTTCAAACGTTCAACGATGCGAGCGAGATGCCTCGGCTGCGCTCGGCACGACGTTCTGCTACCTCGACTCCTTCGCCCAGACTTTTGCGGCCCGGCGCGGTTTCCTCCCGACCTTTGCCCCCACTTATGGACCCCACCACTTCCGCCACCAAAACCGGCCAGGTCTTCGACTGGGCCGTGCTGCGCCGCCTGCTCGGTTACGTGCGCCCCTACCGGCGCGTCTTCATCGGCCTCATTGCGCTTACGGTGGCCACGGCCGTGCTGGGCACGCTGCGGCCTTTCCTCATTCAGCGCATGGTCGATGTCAGCATCGAGCAGGGCGACATGAAGAGCCTGAACACCATGTTTCTGCTGCTGCTGGTGCTGCTGGTGGCCCACGCCGGCGTGAGCTATTTGCAGACGTACTACGGCGGCTGGCTGGGCCAGTACATCGTGCGCGACATCCGCACCGACCTCTACCGCCACCTGCTCGGCCTCAAGCTGAAATTCTTCGACCAGACGCCCATTGGCGTGCTCGTGACGCGCAATATTTCTGACGTGGAAACCCTCTCCGATGTGTTCAGCGAGGGACTGGCGGCCATGGTGGGCGACATTCTGCAGCTGCTTTTCATCATGGCCTTCATGTTCTACATCGACTGGCGGCTCACCCTCATCAGCCTGTCGGTGATTCCGCCGCTGCTGTTTAGCACCTATGTTTTCAAGGAGAAAATCAAGGGCTCGTTTCAGGACGTGCGCACGGCCGTGGCCCAGCTCAACAGCTTCGTGCAGGAGCACCTCACGGGCATGAACGTGGTCCAGATTTTCAACAACGAGGAGCGCGAGTTCCGCAAGTTCGAAGCCATCAACAAGCGCCATACCGAGGCCAATATCCGCTCGGTGCTCTACTACAGCATCTATTTTCCGGTGGCCGAAGTGCTGGGCGCGGTGGGCGTGGGCCTGCTGGTGTGGTACGCCGCCCAGGGCCAGATTGAGGGCTCGATTTCGAAGGGCGCGCTCATCGCCTTTATCATGTACAACGCCCTGTTCTTCCGGCCCATCCGTCAGATTGCCGACCGGTTCAACACCCTGCAGCTGGGCCTTGTCAGCACCGAGCGCCTGCTCAAGCTGCTCGACAACCAGGAGCTGGTAGCGCCCAGCGGCACCTTCGCCCCCGCCGAGCTGCGGGGCGATGTCGAGTTCAAGCACGTCAAATTCGCCTATAATGAGCCCGATTGGGTGCTCAAGGACATCAGCTTCCACGTGAAGCCCGGCCAGACCATCGCCTTTGTGGGGGCCACCGGCGCGGGCAAAACCAGCATCATCAACCTACTCAGCCGCTTCTACGACATTCAGAGCGGCAGCATCTGCATTGATGGCCGCGACCTGCGCGAGTACGACCTCAGCCTGCTGCGCCGCCAGATTGGCATCGTGCTGCAGGACGTATTCCTGTTCGCCGGCTCCATCCGCGACAACATCACGCTCGGCAACCAAGCCATCACCGACCCGCAAATCTGGGAAGCGGCCGACCTCGTGGGTGCCCGCCGCTTCATCGAGCGCCTGCCCGGCGCCCTCGACTACCCGGTGATGGAGCGCGGAGCCACGCTTTCGGTGGGCCAGCGCCAGCTCATCAGCTTCGTGCGGGCCATGGTGTACCAGCCCCACATCATCGTGCTCGATGAAGCCACGTCGTCCGTCGATTCCGAAACCGAGGAGCTCATCCAGCAGGCCATCGAAAAGCTGATGCAGGGCCGCACTTCGCTCGTCATCGCCCACCGCCTGAGCACCATTCAGAAAGCCGACAAAATCATCGTCCTCGACAAAGGCGAAATCAAAGAAACCGGTACCCACGAAGAGCTCCGGCGCATTGAGGGCGGCTACTACGCCCAG
>JANNDE010000015.1:0-12951 GCA_031387395.1 Hymenobacter sp. | reverse complement strand
CGAACCCGGCACCAATGGCCAGCACGCCTTTTTCCAGTTGCTGCATCAGGGCACCGATGTGATTCCGGTTGAATTCCTGATCGCCGCCGAACCCCATGAAAGGGCCATGGCCGGGCATCACACGCTTCTCATGGCAAACTGCGTGGCGCAGTCGCAAGCCCTGATGAAGGGTCGCACGCTGGCTGAAGCCACAGCGCAATTATTGGCCTTGGGCAAGGACAAGGCGGAAGCCAAACGCCTTGCACCGCATCGGGTTTTCACCGGCAACCGGCCCTCAATCACGCTGGCTTACAGGAAGCTTGATCCCTTCACGCTGGGAAGGCTCATCGCGCTTTATGAACATCACGTGTTTGTGGAAGCCGCCATCTGGGACATCAACGCGTTTGACCAGTGGGGTGTTGAACTCGGCAAGCAGTTGGCACAACGTATCCTTCCTGAGTTGGAGTCCGCCGAAGCGCCCGCGCTCAGCCCCGCCGTGCTGCGCGAGCTGAGCGAGGCGCTGCGCCACCACGGCCAGCCGTCCTATAAGCAGCGGTTTTCGGTTAGGATGCGCACGGGCCTTTTCCTGCTGCTGGTGGACGACATCGCCTACGTGCAGGCCGACGAGGGCGTGACCTTCGCCGTGGACGCGGCCGGCACGCGCTACCCGCTCAGCGGCACGCTGGCGGAGCTGGAGCGCCAGCTCGACCCGCGCCGCTTCGGCCGTCTCAACCGCTCGGAGCTGGTCAATATCGCCTTTGTAGAGAAAATGGAGCCTTACTTCAACAACCGGCTGGCGGTGCAGCTGCGTGCCCGGCCAGCCACCACGCTCACCACCAGCGCCGCCCAGACGCCCGAGTTTCGGCGCTGGCTGGAGGGCGGATAACCTGTGACTGCTACTGCTACTGCGGCAGCGTGTACTCATAAAAGTCGCCCTTTTCGGTGCTGATGAGCAGCGTGCCATTGTCTTTAAATACCGCTCCTTCGGTCTGGCCGGCTCCCTGGAGGGAAATCACGCGGGGCGTGGCCTGCAGGATGTCGGCCCAGGTGTTGCCATCGAGGATGAACAGCTCGCCGCGACCCAGCAGCACCAGGCGGTGGCCGTCGGCGCGCAGGGCCGCATCGGTGACCTGGCCGGGGATGGCGAGAGTGGTGGCCAGCCTGGCGGTGTAGGTGCCGGGCTGCCCGGGCACGGTGTAAACCTTGCTGGCGCGGTCCTGGGCGCGGTCTTTGGTGAAGAGCCAGACCTGACCATCGTGCCAGAGGCTGGCTTCGACATCGAAGTTGCGCTGTTTTTTCTTGGGGGGGAATTCGCTTTGGTCGGGATAGGTGAAGGCGATGGTGCCTGCCGCTTTCGGCGAGTCGGGGCGGAACGTATAGATTTTAAGGTCGCGGCGCTGGTTCTCGTTGTTGCCGCAGTCGCCGATGTAGTAGGTGCCGCGGCCGTCCTGGCTCAGGCTTTCCCAGTCGGTGTTGGTAGCGGGCACTTCGATGCGGCGCACCAGCTGGCCGGTGCCATCGATTTCGTAGAGGGTGGGGGAGTTGCCGTCGTCGCCGAAGCTGTAGTAGTGGCCGGCGTCGGGGGCGGGGGCCAGGCCGGAGCTTTCGGGTACTACGCCCTTGAGGGAGCCAACTTTGCGCAGGCCGGGAATGGCCGCAGCAGCGGCTTTGTCCTTGCGGCGGTCGCCGCCTTTGGTCATGTCAGTCCCTGCTTTTGTGGGCGAGTTGGTCGTTTTATCGGATTGTGCCTGAGAGCAGGCTGCCGGGAGCAAAAGGACCAGCGCGGCCGGTACGAGGGGAATAAAGCGCATTAACCAAAGAGCAACGGGTGAGCCTGCCTATACGCAAGCTACCGCTCAGGGTACGGGGTCGTAGCCGTGGCCGCCCCAGGGGTGGCAGCGGGCAATACGGCGCAACGCCAGCCGGCCGCCGCGCCAGGGCCCGTAGCGGGCAATGGCCTCGGCGGCATAGCCCGAGCAGGTGGGCACGTAGCGGCAGCTGGCGGGTGTGAGGGGTGAAATAAAGTAGCGATAAAACCAGACCAGCGCCAGAAATAACGCACGGAATAAGCCGGACATGGGGGCAAGGTAAGCAACCGCGCACGCGTTTGTATGGCTAGCGGGCCTAATTCCGCTAGCCAGACAACTACTCAATGCTGCGGTCGCGGCCCAGGTTAATGGGGCGGTTGGTGGGAGCCTCTACGCTGAAGGCAACGGGGAAGCGGCGGCTGCTGCCCGATGGCACGGTAACGAGCCAGGTGAGCTTGCCCGAAGCCGTCTCCAGGGCCGCCCCGCCAATGTTGAGCACCTTCACGGTTACCTCCCTCTCCTGCGACACGGGTATCTGGTCGAGTAGGCGCAGGCGCACGG
This sequence comes from Hymenobacter sp., assembly GCA_031387395.1. Taxonomy (GTDB): domain Bacteria; phylum Bacteroidota; class Bacteroidia; order Cytophagales; family Hymenobacteraceae; genus Hymenobacter. The sequence goes on along the minus strand of JANNDE010000015.1, from coordinate 10,603 downwards.
GGTAGGCATGCGTGTTTTTAACCGTTATTTCGTAGGCCAGGCGGGTTTTGGTGCGGTTGCCAATCGTAGCTGGCACCGCCAGCACCACGCCGCGCCCCACGGCCACCAGGGGTTTCAGGCGGCTGCCGCCGGTGAGGGCTTCAAAGTCGTCGCGCTTCACACGGGTGAGCTGCACCTCCGGGTCGCGGCCCAGAGCCACTTCCAGGGTATCGGTGCTGCCGCGGGTATCGAAGGTTTTTTCGCCCACGTAGCCGCCCCGAAAAAACACCTTAGCCGTTTTGGTCATGAAATGCACTTGGTTCCAGTCGGCCACCCGGCCCACCAGAAATACTTCCTCCTCCAGCTTGGGCACGGCCAGGTATTCCAGGCGCATGGGCAGGGTTTGCTCGGCTAGCCGGAAGGTCTGGGCCGCGTTCAGGCCCAGGGTGACGGGTTCGGGCAGGCTGATGCGCACTCCCAGCCCCGGAATATCAGTCTTGGGAGCCGCCACCGGCTCGGCAACGGCCATATCTGCCTGAGGGGCAGCGCTTATTTCCATCAGCATCTTCTTGTCTTTGCGGCTTTCGTAGTCGTCCTCGTCGCCCTCAAACCGAATGCCCCAGGGGTCGAGGCGGGGCTGGCTGGTGCCGGCCGAGGGCGTTGTGGTGCGCAGCAGCACCGGCACGTTGGCCCAGGCCACGCCCGAGAAATTACGGAGGCGGGCGCGGCTCACTACGCGCAGTTGGCGCAGGTTGGTTTCGCTCACCCGCAGCTCGTATTCGGGGGTCCAGCCGGTGGCTGCGTCGGCGTTGCCCAGTTGGTAGCTGAGGTCGATACGCACTGTGCCAGCCTGCGCCAGGTTGAGATGCAGCACCACGGTTTGCGATTTGGTGGGGGCAACGGGTAGCAGCCCGGCACGTTGGCCCAGCACCAGGGCCAGCTGCTGTTGAATGGGCAGCAGCTCGGCAATTTCGGCCTCGCGCTGGGCCAGGGCCGCCAGGCGGGTGCGGTAGTAGGCGGCTCCGCGCTGCACGTCGGTCAGCCAGCTTTTGGGTTTGGTGGCGAGGCCTACCTGCTTATTCTGTTCCAGAAAGGCCTTTTCGGCGGTATCGGCAGTTTGCTCATTCAGCAGTTGCCGGATGGTTTCCTTCGTCATGCGCAGGCTGTCGCTGAGCGTGCCCGATACCGTGCCCGGCAGGGGCCGGGCGCTGGCCACGACATCTACGCCGTCCAGCTCGGCTCCGCTTACTTCGGGCTGCACGCTCGGCCCGAGGAGGCGGGGCGAAAGGCCCGTGAGCAGCACCTCGGTTGGCCCCGCCGGCAAGGCTATTTCGCCCCGGTGGTACAGCTCGCCACTGCCCGGATACAGCGTGACGGCCCGCAGCGGCAGGTTGAGGCTAACCGGCTTTTGGGCCATTGCCCCCAGCGTGAGCAAGGCGAAAAGGGGGCTGAGCAGGTGTTTTTTCATGAAATAGGCGTCGGGTGATGCAAGTAAGGTGAGAAAGAAGACCCGCGCAACCAGCAGGTCGCGACGGGCGGCAAACAGGGCCACCAAGCAGCCCGTTCGGAGTGCTTGATGCCCATGGTAAGTGAAATGCACACCTGTTTTAGGATTCGGTCCGGGTCAAGTTTCAATCAGGCAGTGAGTCAGGTTAAGAAAGCCACGTTGCATGCTAGCCGCAGCGTTGTGACAGATTTGTAGCGATAGCATTCCTGATGCGTCGAAAAAATCGCGTAACAAGGTCCGGTTTCCCTGGGTGTTTGTTACTGAGGGCACGCATTTTTAAGCTGTTGGTGCAGCGGGTTGCGACAAAGATGTCGTTGCTATGCGGCTCTGCCAGTTGGGTCAGCTAAGGCTTCTACTTCGGCAGCCCGTTCAATTCCGCTTTCCACCGCTCCCAATCGGGCAGCAAGCGCGTTTGCAGAGCATAGAAAGCCGGGGAATGGTCGCCCACCAGCAGGTGGCAGCATTCGTGCAGCAGCACGTAGTCGAGGCACTCGGGGCGGGCGCGCACCAGTTCGGGCGAGAGGCGAATGCGGGCCGAGCGCAGCGTGCAGCTGCCCCAGCGGGTGCGCATCTGGCGCACCGACAGCGTGGGGCGGGCCAGGTTGAATTCGGCGAAGCGGGGCCACACGCGGGCTAAAGAGGCCGCGAAAAGCGGCCCGGCCTGGCGGGCATACCAGGTGTGGAGCAGGGCTTCGGTCTGGGCTGCGCTCAAGGGCTGAGGCGTGGAAATAACTAACTCGTCATCAGTCAGCGCTACGGCGGGGCGGGTGGCTTCCGCGAAGCGCAGCTGATAAGCCTGGCCCTGATAGTAGTGCCCGCTGCCGGCTTCGAAGTGCCGGGTGGGCGCGGGGGCCGGGCGACTGGCAAAAGCCTGCTGATGCTTGAGAATCCAGTCGGCTTTTTTGAGAACCTGCTGGGCTACCCACTCGGGTGTGGTGCCGGCCGGGGCACTGACGTGCACGCTGCCATCGGGCCGCACGGCGAAGCCGAGGGTACGGCGCGAGCGAAACACCAGCGTGTAGTGCAGCGACTGGTTCTGGTAGGCCAGGGTTTCGCGGCGGACGGGAGCAGAAAAGGGGCGGGGCATGCGGGGAAATAGCTGAGCAGAGATGAAAGCAGGCCACAAAATTGGGCACGTTGCCCCATTCGCAACCGGAGCAGCGGAAAGTAACCGGCAAGCGGGGGAAATAATTTCGACCGGGCTTCCGGCAATCACTGCCAAACCGCTACCTTACCGCCATGGAACACTGTTTACCTCGGTATCTTTCTATTGTGGGCGTGGTTTTGAGTCTGACGGCCCTGCTGCCGGCCGGGGCGGCGCGGGCGCAGGGCAATGGGCCGGGCGTGCGCGGTGCCCGGGCGGCGGCGCTGGGCAACGCCTCGGTAGCCATTGGCGGCGACGTGTGGAGCATGGGCAACAACGCGGCCGGCCTGGGCGAGGTGCGGCACCCCACGGTCGGTTTCTACGGCGAAAACCGCTATTTCAGCACCGCCCTGAACGTGGCGGCCCTCAACCTGGCCCTGCCGCTGGGCCGGCCGCCGGCCGCGGCCGCCGGCCCCCCTGCCGTGTTGCCCGGGGCCGAGGGCGGCTCCGACGCGCCGGCCCCGCGCCCATTGGCGCGGCACGGCGTGGTGGGCCTGGAGGCCCAGCGCTTTGGGGGGCAGCTGTACAACGAAACGCGGGTGGGCGTGGGCTACGGCTACCGGTTCGGGCAAATCAGCCTGGGCGGGCGGGTCGACGTGCTGCAGGTGAGCATTGAGGGGCTGGGCAGCCGGCGCGTGGCTATGGGCACGCTGGCCGGGCAGATTGAGGTGCTGCCGCGCCGGCTCAGCTTCGGGGCGGCGCTCTACAACATCAGCCAGACCCGGCTGGCCAGCTACCAGAACGAGCGGGTGCCCACCATCCTCAAGGCCGGGCTGGCCTACCGGCCGGGCGCGCAGGTGCTGCTGCTGGTGGAGGCCGAAAAGGACGTGGAGCGCGACGCCAACTTTAAGGTAGGGCTGGAGTACCGCCCGGTGCCGGTGCTGGCGGCGCGCCTGGGGCTGGCCTCGCTCACCGAGCAGGCCAGCGCGGGCATTGGCGTGCAGGCCGGCGCGTTTCAGATTGACTACGCGGCCGCTTTCCAGCAGGCGCTGGGCTTCAGCCAGCATCTGAGCATCAGCAAAGCGTGGAGGAAGTAATTCTTAATTAAAAATTGAGAATTAAAAATTAAAAATTTTCGATGGAAAATTTCTCCCTTTTTCAATCCTGTTTTCTGCAAAAATATTTGCCTTCCGACCGGAAGTTGCTGGTGATGAGCCGTTCGTGTTGGCGCAGCATAGCGGCTATTCTATTTTTAATTTTTAATTCTCAATTTTTAATTCAACCCACGCAAGCGCAGGAATATACCCGCCGCGCCCCCGACCTGGACCGCCTTACCCAAGAGCTGTTTGCCGAGATTCAGAGCGACGAAGTACCCTACGAAGACCTGTACGAAACGCTGCTTCAGTATTATCAAACGCCCATCAACCTCAACACCGCCACCCGCGAAGAGCTGCGCGCGCTGCTGCTGCTGAACGAGAACCAGGTAACCATGCTGCTCAGGCACCGCGAAGCCAACGGCGACCTGCTGAGCGTGTATGAGCTGCAAAGCATCGAGGGCTACGACCTACGCACGATTGCGCGCATTCTGCCCTTCGTGGGCGTGCTCAGCAGCAATGCCAATGCCAGCCGGGGCACCTTGTGGCAGCGCATTGCCCATGAGGACAACAATGCCCTGTACCTGCGCTACGAGCGGGTGCTGCAGCAGCGGCAGGGCTACTCGCCGCCCACCCTCTACCAGGGGCAGCCCACCACGCGCTACCTCGGCTCGGCCGACAAGCTGCTGCTGCGCTACCGGGTAAGCCACACCCGGGATTTCAGCCTTGGCTTTTCGCTGGAAAAGGATGCCGGCGAGCAGCTCATCTGGAGCCCGCGGAACGGGCAGTTCGGGGCCGACTACGTGTCGGCGCACCTGCTGCTGCAGGACCGCGGCCGGCTGAAGGCGCTGGCGCTGGGCGACTACCAGCTGCAGTTCGGGCAGGGGTTGCTGCTGTCGTCGGGGCTGGGCGTGGGCAAGGGCGCGGAAACGATTACCACGCTGCGGCGCTCATCGGTGGGCGCGCGGGCATACGCGTCGCTGCTCGAAAACTCGTTTTTTCGGGGGGGCGCAGCCACGTATCAGGCGGCGCCCACGGTGCAGGCCACGGCCTTCGTGTCGCACAAGAACGTGGATGCCAACCTGCAGCAAAGCCTCGATTCGCTGGCGCAGTTCGATGAGTTTACCTCGGGGCTGCTCTATACCGGCTTCCACCGCACGGCCTCGGAGCTGGCCAACCGGCACCGGCTGGCCGAAACCGTGGGCGGTGGCAACGCCACTTACACCAGCCGCGACGGCAACCTGGCCATCGGGGCCACCGGCTTGCTCACGCACTACGGCACGGCCATTCTCAAGCGGCCCGAGCCTTATAACCGCTTCGAGTTCACGGGCAAGGAAAACCTGGCCCTGAGCCTAAACTACAGCTACGTGTACCGCAATTTCCTGCTGTTTGGCGAAACGGCCCGCAGCACCGGTGGCGGCCTGGGCACCGTGAATGGCCTGCTGGCCAGCCTGGGCAGCAGCGTGGACGCGGCCCTGCTGGTGCGCCATTATGACTCGGATTTCCACACGCTCTACGGCAACGCCTTCAGCGAAAACACCCGCAACATCAACGAAACCGGCGTGTACGTCGGCCTGAAGGTGCGGCCCGTGGCCAAGTGGGAAATATCGGCCTACTACGACCAGTTCCGCTTTCCGTGGCTGCGCTACCGGGCCGGGGCCCCCACCGACGGCCACGATGCCCTGCTGCGCGTGGCCTACTCGCCCACCAAAACCAGCCTGCTCTACGTGCAGCTGCGCCAGCGCCTCAAGCCCCGCGACCTGAGCGCCACCGACCTCGCCAGCGTGAGCCCCGGCCGCGCCGTGCCCCTGCCCGGCGAGCAGCTGCGCCAGAGCATTCTGGTGTACTACAACTCGGCCCCCGGCCCCGCCCTGGAGCTGCGCACCCGCCTGCAGGCCCTGCGCCTGCGCGACGATACCGGCCTGGCCTGGCGCAGCGGTTTCGCCCTGGCCCAGGATGTGGGCTACCAGCTCAATCGCAGCCTCAAGCTCACGGCCCGCTACGCCATCTTCGACGCCGACGACTACGACAGCCGCCAGTACGTGTACGAGCAGGATGTGCTGCTGGCCGTGTCGGTGCCGGCACTCTATGGGCAGGGCACGCGGATTTATGGCATCGCCGAAGTGCGTCTCAACCGCAACCTCACGCTCTGGCTGCGCTACGCCGAAACCCGCTACCGCCACCAGGACGTGGTGGGCTCGGGGCTCGAATCTATTTCGGGGGCGCTGCGCAGCGAGGTGAAGGCGCAGCTGCGGGTGAAGTTTTAGGCGGGAGCTTTGAGGGGGCAGCTACTGGCCACCGCGTAAAAACGCAAAAACAGTCGCCAGAGCGGCTTTCCCGTAGATTAGGACTTACGCACCAAACCAGCTCCCGCGTGTTGCCCGGCGCTTTAGCGCCGGGATGCGGGCCCTCGATTGGGCTGGCAGGGCTTTAGCCCCTGTGCGGCGCAAAACGAGCAGGGTCTAAAGCCTCCAAACAAGGGCTAACTCACCATCCCGGCCCTAAAGCGCCGGGCAAATACAACCGATGGATTTTGGTGCGTAAGTTCTGGGTTTTTAATTTTTGACCTTCAACTTTTTATTTCTCCAGAAACGGTATACCGACCCCGAAACTGCGCTAAAATCACTACTACGACGGGCGCGTTTACCGGCCTCACGGTGCTGGCTATCAATCTGCTTACGCTGCTGGACCTTGCCTGCAACCCGGCCATCAGCCAGATGACGGTGCTCGACCGCACCAAGCTCAAGGCCAGTACCTATGCCCTGCACATGGCTACCACCGACCCCCGAGCGGTGGGGTTACCACGCTGCCGGTCATGGTCACCATCGGGGAGCCCAGTCGCAGCCCGTCGAACTCACCACCTTCGCTGCCGAGGTCCCCAGGCCGCCTGCCTGAGCTGGAGCACGGCTTTGGAGAAGACCAGCGCCCGCATGGAAGTCGAGCGCTCGGCTGCGGCGGAAGCAGCTTCCACCGCGTTGGGGAAGCGGCGACTCCGGGCACCGGCACTGCCGCCGTAGCTTGCAACTACCTCGACTGCGCGGCTGCCCAGGTGTCCGGCCTGCTGTACTACCGCCTGTGGCAGGTAGGCCAGGATGGTACGGCCACGCTACTCGCCCGTGCGCATGGTAGCCTGCAAGCAGCTGGTGCCCGCATTCGCGGGGTACTCTAACCCGGCCCCGGCCCTCGACTAGCTGCTGAACGAAGGCCCACCGCTACTAACAGCCGGGACTGTGCTGGTTGAACGGCCTGTTTTGGCTGTTGAACGGGTGTAAATAGCGGTTGGTCTAGAAAGTGAAAAATGGTTTTGATTTGATGGTAGCTGAGCATGTACACACAATTATATTTGCCCGATTTTCTGCATAGCACGCTGTTGACTAAGCTTTTGATTTCAAAAATCATTAACGAACTATCTTCTCTGCAAAACCACTCCATGAAATTAGTACTACCAGATATTGCTAATCTGTTGCTGCCCAGCCGTCGGCAAACAGCAAGCGGAACCCCCGCCCTGCGCCTGGGTGCGCTTGCGCTACTGGCCTTCCTGGGCAGTCGGCAACCGGCCATTGCCCAGGCCGGCAAAAACGGCGCGCTGACCGTGAGCACCACCGGCACCATCCTGAACGAATACACTGCGCTGACTGCGAATGCGGTGGTCGGGGCCACCTCCATTACGGTGGCCAGCAGCAGCCTGAACGCCAATAGCCGCTTTGCGGCCCCGCTGGCAGCCGGCGACCTGCTGCTATTGCTACAACCTCAGGGTGCTACCATCAACAGCGCCGATGCCAACACCTACGGCACAGTAGCGGCCCTGAATAACGCCGGGCGCTACCAGCTGGTTGAAGTGGTTGCCGTGCCAACGGCCACGACCATCACGCTCAGCTGCCGGGTGCTCAGTGCTTTCACTGCGGCCGGCCACACGCAGGTGGTGCGCGTGCCCCGCTACACCACGCTGAATGTAGCGGCCGGCACGACCGTAACGGCCGCTCCCTGGAACGGGAGCACGGGCGGCGTGCTGGTGGTTGAAACTGTCGGGAACGTGACGCTGGGTAGCGGTGCTACCCTCGACGTGTCGGCCCTGGGCTTCCGGGGGGGGGCCATGGAGCAGAATTCCGATAACCCTCCGAATACCGACCTGGGCTACCGCTCGGCCAGCGCCGGCTATGGGGCGGAAAAAGGCGAAAGCATTGCCGGTAGTGGCCCGGACTATGACGCCCTGGGCGGTCGCTACGGGCGCGGGGCTGCTGCCAACGGCGGCGGCGGCGGCAATGCGCACAACGCGGCCGGTGGTGGTGGGGCCAACGCCGCGGCCACCGGCCTGACCTACACCGGGCTGGGCAACCCCGACCGGGGTGTGGGCAATGCCTACGATGCGGCCTGGAACCTGGAAGCGGCTGGTTTTGCCACTACCGCGTCGAGCGGCGGCGGCCGGGGCGGCTACAGCTTTTCGGTAAACAACCAGAACGCCCTGACCCTGGGCCCCGGCCAGGCCGGCTGGGGCGGCGACCTGCGCCAGAACAAGGGCGGCCTGGGTGGCCGGCCGGTGGCTATTACGGACCGGGCCTTTTTTGGCGGCGGCGGCGGGGCCGGCGACTCCAACAATGGTACGGGCACGCCGGGGGCGGCCGGGGGCGGTTTCCTCTACGTGGTAAGCGGCGGTGGCGTGAGCGGGGGAACCCTGCTGGCCAATGGTGGCTCGGTGAGCACGGCCAGTAGCAACGATGGTGCGGGCGGCGGCGGCGGCGGCGGCACTGTGGTAGTCAATGCCACCGGCCTGCTGAGCAGTGGCCTCACCGCGCGCGGGGGCACCGGGGGCTCGCAAGTGCTGAACAGCAACGAGGCCGAAGGCGCGGGCGGCGGCGGTGGCGGCGGCTACGTGGCCTACACCACGGGCTCGCCCGGGGTCGATGTGAGCGGTGGGGCCAATGGCACCAGTTCGTCGCTGGCCGTTGCCGAGTTTACGCCCAACGGGAGTACTGGGGGCGGCGCAGGCAGTGCAAACGGCGCGGCCTGCACGCCGACCCTCTGCCCGACGACCGTGGCCGACGTGGCCACCAGCGTGAGCTTCGGGAACAACCCGCAGACGGCCAACCAGACCGCAACTATCAACGTCTCGTTCGCAAATAATGGGCCGGACGCGGCGGCCAACGTGGTGCGCCTGGTGCAGCTGCCAGCGGGCCTGGGCGGTAGCGTCACGGTATCGACCAGCGTCGGTACGGGGTCTTATGATAACGGTACCGGGCAGGTCACCTTCACGCCTACGCCGCTGGGCAGCCTGGCCAATGGCGGGGCGGCCGATGCCACCATTACCTTCACCCCCACGACCTCGGGCAGCGTCAGCGTGTCGTCGAGCATCAGCACTACGACCGACGAAAGCTGCCAGACCAGCAACAACAACTCCGGCAACAATACCCTGGTGGTCGTGTTCCAGGCCGACGTGCAGGTAACGCTGAGTGGCCCGGCCACGGCCCTTGCGGGCAGCAGCATTACCTACGTGGCCACGGTCCAGAACGTGAGTTCCGCATCGTCATCCAGCACCGCCGATGCCACCAACGAGGTGCTCACGGTGCAGCTGCCCCGTAATCTGCTCACGTACACCTTCCCCGCCGGTACTTCTTACGACCCGCTGACCGGCATTGCTACCCTCAGCGTGGGGCAGGTAAACCGGGGTGCCGCCGCGCTGAGCTATAATTTCACCTTCACCCTGCCCGGCAATACCCAGTCGGTGGCTGGCATTGCCTCGGCTGTCGGCTTCCAGCCCGACCCCAATACGACCAACAACGACGGCTCGACGGCCGCCATGCAGGTGGCCACTGGCGTGACCCTGCCTGTTGGCACCGGTACCTGCACCGGCACCACCTTCGATAATACCACGGCCGCCGGCCAGGGCTTGTACGCCGAATACTATAAAGGCTACTTTGCCGATGTGCTTACGTACTTCAACTTACCTAAAGTGCCGGACGTTACGCGCTCCGAAACCAGCCCGAACTTCCCGGCCACCAATGCCTGGGGCGACCTCACCGGGACGTTTAGCAGCGGCAGCGTGAGCGACCCCGACCAGTACAGCTCGCGCTACCGCGGCTACCTCACCATCGCCACGGCCGGCAGCTACACCTTCACGCTGAAATCGGACGATGCGTCGTACCTCTGGCTCGACAATGCCGCCCGGGCTACTACCCCTACGGCTGCTTTCGCCGTGGTGAAGGACCCCGGTGCCCACGCCGCGCGCACCACCGTCGGCGCGGCCGTCACCCTCACGGCCGGCGCGCACCCGCTGCTGGCCTTCTACGGCGAGCAGGCCGGCGGCAACTCCCTGCAGATTCTGTATTCGGGACCCGATACCGGGGGTGCGACGGTGCTCATTCCGCAGTCGGCACTATGTAACCGCCAGTTTAGCGGCCCGCTGCCGGTAACGCTTACTGCATTCACGGCACAGGCCGCCGGTCGCGCCGCCCGCCTGAGCTGGCGCACGGCTTCGGAGCAGCACAACGACTATTTTGAGGTGGAGCGCAGCCGCGATGGCCTGAGCTACGTCCGGATTGGCACCGTGGCGGGTGCTGGCACCAGCACGGCCGCGCACGACTATGCCTTTGATGATGGCGAGGCAGCCCAGCCGGGGGGCAGCACGGTGTACTACCGGCTGCGCCAGGTAGATACCGATGGCACGGCCACGTTCTCACCCACGCGCACGGTTGGGTTCGGCGCTGCGATTGCCAATAGCGTAGGCTTCAGTCTGGCACCCAACCCGGCCGGCCCGCGTGTGCGCCTGTACCTGCAAACCGTGGCTGCCGGCCAAGTGCGGGTGCTGGACTTGGCTGGCCGCGTGGTCCTGGCCCAGGTACTCGCCGCTGATACCAATGTTCCGGCCCTCGACCTGAGCAGCCTGCCCGCCGGCCTGTACGTGGTGCAGGTGGAGCAGAACGGCCAGCGCTTCACGCAGCGGCT
>JANNDE010000772.1:0-9132 GCA_031387395.1 Hymenobacter sp. | reverse complement strand
GTCGCTCACCTGGCACAGCAGCAGCACGCGGTCGAAATCGGTTTGGGGCAGCATGAGCAGGTGGCGTAGGCTGTCGAGCACCACGCGCGATACGGCCGGCACCGGGCCCGGCGTGGGGCGCGGGCCGGCCCTGGCCGGGCCACGCCCCACGCCCAGGCCCGCCAGCAGCAAGCCGAACACTACCAGTGGCCGGGCAAACCGTATCAAAACAGAAAAAATACTCAATGGGTTAGGCCTGAGGCAGGCAGATAACAAATTTGGACCGACACCTTCGGTGCTGCTCACCGCTAAGGTACCGCTGTGGCCTTTAGTTATTGATGCCGAAGCCCATCGACAACCCCAAACCGGTGCCCTCCCCCGCCGGTTTCGTCGTGCGAAATGGCCGAAACAGTTTGCGCTGCACGGGCCCGGACATGCCGGCACCGTTGTCGCGCACCCAAATTTCCGCGCGCCCCGGCCCGGCGGGCAGCGGGAGAGCTTCGGCACGCAGCCCGGGCAGGATGGGCATGCCAGGCCAGCAGGCAGAACAGCGCAGAAACCCGGGCAGCACGCACGCCGCACCTGCCGGCTCGGTGGCCCCGGCTACCCCCCCTGGCCAACAGGTAGGCTAATCACAAACTCGGTGTATTGATTCTCGGCCGAAGCCACCGTGAGCGTACCACCGTGGCCCTGCGTAATGATGTCGTAGCTCAGCGATAACCCCAGGCCCGTGCCCTCGCCGGTGGGCTTGGTGGTGAAGAAGGGCTGGAAGATTTTGGCCCGTACCGATTCGGGAATACCGCCCCCGTTATCGCGCACCCGGATTTCAGCCTCGCCCCCCACCAGCCGGGTGCTGACGCGCACGGTGGGCTGGTAGCCGGGCTCGCCGCGCTGCTGGCGCTGGCGCACGGCATAAAAAGCATTGCTGAGCAGGTTGAGCAGCACCCGGCCCAGGTCCTGGGCCAGCACGGGCACGGGCGGCAGGGCGGGGTCGAAATCGGGCTGCAGCGTGGCGTTGAAGGATTTATCCTTAGCGCGCAGGCCGTGGTAGGCCAGGCGCAGGTACTCGTCGGCCAGCTGGTTGAGGTCGGTGGGAACGCGCTCGCCCGAGCTGGTGCGCGAGTGCTCGAGCATGCCGCGCACAATACTGGCCGCCCGCCCGCCGTGCTGCGTAATTTTCAGCAGGTTCTGCTTCAGGTCGGCCAGCAGCTCGTCTTCCAGGCCGGCATCGCGCGCGGGGCGCGCGCGCTCCTCCTCCAGCTCGGTCACCAGCTCGGCGCTCACTTCGGCAAAATTGTTCACGAAGTTGAGCGGGTTCTGGATTTCGTGGGCAATACCAGCCGTGAGCTCGCCCAGGCTGGCCATTTTCTCGCTCTGCACCAGCTGGGCCTGGGTGGCGCGCAGCTCCGTGAGGGCCCCGCGCAGCTCCTCGGCCTGGGTGGTGAGGGCGGCGGTGCGCTCGCCCACCAGCCGCTCCAGCTCTATATTCTGGGCCTCGATGAGCCGCTTGGCCTGCTCCTCTTCTTCGCGCAGCAACCGCTCTTTTTCGAGCTGTTTTTTCTGGCCCCGGGCAATGATTAAGAAAGCAAACAGCCACAGCGCCGCAAAATTTTTGGCGGTATCGAACCCGTCGTCGTAGGTTTTCAGCAGGCCGCTGCTCACCGTGAGCAGGCCCGTGCTGAGCAGGTGGTAGAACCAGAGCGGGGACAGGCCCAGCAGCAGCGTGCGCGCCGGCCGGTAGTAGCCCAGCAACAGCAGCAGCACCCCCAACGTGGTTTCGACCCCCAGCCAGTAGTACTCGGCCAGCATCGGCGAGCGGAACCGCAGCAGCAGCGTGAAACCATACAGCGCCGCGGCCGGCACCCAGATATAGCGCAGCGCCCGGTCCCAGCGCGGCAGGCGGCGGGGCAGGTCCAGAAATTTGCTCAGCCCCCGCGCTATGCCAAACGCGATGGAAGCATACAGCAGGAGGTCGGCGTTGCCAATACGTGGAGTCATTGCAGCAAAAGGCAGGGGAAGGAGCGCAAGTTAGTGCGGCGGCACCGGCCCGCCACCCGGCCCGGCCCGGGCCGCCCGCCGCAGGCCACCCGAAGCCACCGTAGCGGCGCTTCGCCGGATTGAAAACCAGCCGGCACACGCTAAAAACCAACCGGCCTGAGGCTTACGCCCCGCGCGTGAGGCGGCAGGCCGGAAGCGGCATGGCTGCCCGCGCGGGGCCCGGGGCAGCAAAGGGGCCGGGAGCTGGTTTTGGCCCCGGCCGGCTACGCCACGGGCAGCGTGCCGCCGTGGCTTCACCACGATGTCGTGGCTCAGCGACAGGCCCAGGCCGGTGCCCTCGCCAGCGGGCTTGGTCGTGAAAAAGGGCGCAAATACCCGCTTCCGCACCGGGGCCGGCATGCCTGCGCCATTGTCGCGCACTCGGATTTCGACCCACCCGGGCCGGGCGCGGGTAGCCAGGTGCACGGTGGGCACGTAGCCAGGGCCGGCCTGGCCGCAACAGTGGTGCACGGCGTGCCGGGTGTTGCCCAGGTTGAGCAGCAGCCGGCCCAGGTCGGCCGCCATCACCACCTGCGGGGCCACGGCGCGAAGCGCACCGCCAGCACCTGCTCGCGGGGGCCGGCAAAGTGCACCTCCAGCGGCGCGGCCGTGAAGGGGCCGGGCCGCACCCGGGCGGGGTCGGCGCTCACGCGGCCGTAGCGGCGCAGCAGGCGGCCATTGAGATACACCTCGCTGGCCCCGGCTCACTGAAACAGCAACACCAGGGCCCGGTCCCGCAGGCTGTCGGCCACTACGAGGCGCAGGCGGAGCCAGCCCACGCGCACGCCCGCCATCTGGGGCAGCTGGCCCGGCAGCTGGTTGGGGTTGATGGGGGCCCAGGCAGCATCATCGTACCCAGGGCGGGCGTAGGCCGTATCGTCGCCGGCCCGAAACCGCCAGCATTTATCCAACACCGAGCCGCCCAGCAGCACGGCCTGGGCAGCGGCCCGGCGCGCGGCCAGCCCCCCCAGGCACAATAGCTGGCCCAGCAGCAGCAAACGAAAACGGGAGCCCACTACGCCTGGGAAAGGGTGATGATGAATTCAGTACCCTGCCCCACGCGGGTATCCACGGCCAAGGTACCACCGTGGCCCTTGGCAATGATGTCGTGGCACAGCGACAGGCCCAGGCCGGTACCCTCATCCACGGGCTTGGTGGTGAAGAAGGGCTGGAAGATTTTTTCGCGCACGTGGTCGGGCATGCCCGTGCCGTTGTCGGCCACCCTTATTTCGACCAGGCGCCCGGCCACGCGGCGGGTGCGTACCGTCACGGTGGGCTCGTAGTGCGGGGCGGCCAGCGCCACCGGCGTGGGCACCAGGGCCAGCTCGCGCTGCCGCTCGCGCACGGCGTGCAGGGCATTGGCGCACAGGTTCAGCAGCACCCGGCCCAGGTCGGAGGCCACTACGGCCACCGGGCCCAGGTGGGGGTCGAAATCGCGCACGAGCTGGGCATTGAATTCGGGCGACTGCGTGCGCAGGGCCTGATAGGCCAGCAGCAGGTTTTCCTCGGCCAGGGCGTTGAGGTCGGCGGGCACGCGCGGGCCGGCCCCGCTGCGCGAATGTTCGAGCATGTCTTTGATGATGGACGAGGCCCGCTGCCCGTGCTGGCTGATTTGCTGCAGGTTCTGCTTCAGGCCGGCCAAAATTTCGCTGCGCAGCTGGCTGTCATGCGGGTTAGGCACCACGTGGCCGTCAATATCATCGACAAGCTCAGTGCTCACCTCGGCGAAGCTCTTCATGAAAGTGAGCGGGTTTTGCAGCTCGTGGGCAATGCCCGAGGTGAGCTCGCCCAGAAAAGCCATTTTCTCGGCCTGCACCAACTGGGCCTGCGTGTCGCGCAGCTGGGCCAGGGTGCGGCGGTTGGTGCGCAGCTGCCGGTAGATGAACACGCCCAGCCCCGACACCAGCACCACGGCCAGCCCGGCCCCCAGCAGCAGCCACTGGCCCAGGCGCAAGCGCACGGCCTGCACGGCCTGTTGCTGGCGCAGGCCACCTATCTGGGCATTCTGGGCGTGTTCCAACCGCTCGCCCTCGTACTGGGCCACGTGGAAAACGCTTTGGGCAGCGGTAAAATCGTCGTTGAAACGGATGTAGGCGTTGGCGTAGCGCAGGGCCTGCGCCGCCTGCCCATGCCAGGTATAAAAGCCCACCAGCTCTTTGAGATACTCAGGCTGCAGGCGCTCGATTTGGGCGGCGGCGGCTTTCTGGTAGGCCCGCAGCCAGTGCTGCTCGGCGCGGTCGTCGGCGTGGAGCGCCGTATAGTAGCGGGCCCAGGCGGCATCCAGCTCAAACTCGCCCAGCTTGCCGGTCATGGGCACGTGCAGCGAGTCGTCGAGGTGCTGGGCGCGGGCCAGCAGGCGGCCAGCCACGGCCAGCTGCCGCTGCTGCAGCAGCAGCTGGCTTTTTTGCACCAGCCCGTAGGCACTGCTCAGCTGCTGCTCCAGGGGGTCGGGCACGCGGGCGGCCAGCACCGAATCGGCCATGGCCAGCGCCGCCGGCATCCGGCCATGGCGGGCGTACGCCCGCGACAGACTCAGGAAGGTATACTCGCGGGCCATGCCATCGATGCGCTGGAAGTCGGGTAGCTGCCGCGCCATTTTCAGGTACTGGCCGGCGCGGGCGTGGTTGCCCCACTGGGCATACACGTCGCCGGCCACCAGCAGCTCGCGGACGTACAAGCGCTGGTCATGGCCCCTGAGCAGGTCGGCGGCCCGCAAAATGCTGTTGAGCGTGCGGTTGTAGTCGCCCATGCGCCGGTAGTAGCCTCCCTGCGAGATATGGCAGGCCGCCACGTTCTGCGGCTGCCCATGCACGCAGTAATAGGCCAGCCGCTCTTCGTAGTAGCGGCGGCGGGCTTCCATGCGGTTCAGGCGGTTATACAGGGTCACCAAATCAATCAGCACCCACGGAATGGCCCGGTTGGTGCGGTCGAAACCAGCAATGGCGTGGTGCAGCGAGTCGAGGGCGGCCACATCGGCCGAGCCCTGCTGCCATAGCGCTACGCCGGCCCGCAGGCTGCGATAGGGCCGGTCGTCGAGGGTATGCAGCTGCTGGTTCAGGGTCAGCAGGCGGTCGAGCAGCGGCAGGGCCTGGGGGCCGGTCGGCCGCAGGTCGAGCAAGTGCTGCAGGGTTTGCAGCCGGGCTTCGTTGGTAGGCTGCCGGGGAAGCGTGGCCACCAGCGAATCGTAGCTTACATCCCAGTAGGGCCGGGCCGCCCGCGCCGGGCTGCCCAGGCACGCCCACGCCAGCAGCAGCCCGAGCAGCCACGGGGCGCGGCGGGCCCCCATCTGGCGGCCCGGCTGCAGCGTCTGGCGGAGGGCGTATAGCTGGGGCAAAATAGGCAGAAAGGCGAAAGAATAACGTTGCCGCGGAGCCGGCCCATCCGGAAAAGCTACTGGAATGCGCGCGGCGGGTTCCCGTATCAAGTGTAAAGATGGGTTAATTCCCGCACATCCGCGAGGCCCCGTAACCCGCATCCGGCCATCGGATGCCCCGCGCCGCGCCACCGGCTACCGGTACCCTCAGTAATCGGCTAGGCCGTTGCGCAGCGAATACACTTCAGCAAAACCTTTTTCGAGCAGCAGCCGGGCGGCTTGCTGGCTGCGCACGCCACTAGCGCAATGCACCACCACCGGCACCCCGGGGCCAATTTCGGGCAGCCGCGCCGCCAGCTGCCCCAGCGGCAGCAGCTGCCCGCCAATGCTGCGGCGGGCATGCTCGTGGGGCTCGCGCACGTCGAGCAGCACCAACGCCCGGCCGGCCTGCTGCCAGGCTTTCAGCTCATCGGCCGTGATTTCGGGGGCGCGGGCCGGAGTGACTCGCAGGGGCGCTTCGCCACAAAAAGCCGCGTAGTCGGGGGCCAAGGCGGTGAGCTGCTGGTTGGCGGCCACGGGCCGGAAGCGAATGGTCTGGAAGCGCATGCCCAAGGCATCGACCAGCAACAGCCGGCCACTAAGCACGTCGCCGATTTCCAGCACGATTTTCAGCGCCTCGGCGGCCTGCAGGGTGCCCAATAGGCCGGGCAGCACGCCGAGCACGCCAATCTGGGCGCAGTTGGGGGCCTCGCCGGGGGCGGGCGGCACGGGGTGCAGGCAGCGGTAGGTGGGCCCGCCCTGGTAGTTGAACACCGTCACCTGCCCTTCGAACTTGAAAATGGCCCCGAACACCAGCGGCTTGCCCAGCACCACGCAGGCGTCGTTCACGAGGTAGCGGGTGGCGAAATTGTCGGAGCAGTCCAGCACCAGGTCGTAGCCGGCCAACAGGGCCAGGGCGTTCGCAGCCGTTAGCAGCTGCTGGTGCACCCGCAGCTTGATGAAAGGGTTTTGGGCCTCCAGCTTTTCGGCGGCCACCACGGCTTTGGGGCGGCCCACGTCGGCGGGGCCGAACAGCACCTGGCGGTGCAGGTTGCTCTCGTCCACGGTGTCGAAATCGAGCAGGCCCAGCGTGCCCACGCCGGCGGCGGCCAGGTATTGCAGCACCGGGCAGCCCAGCCCGCCGCAGCCCACCACCAGCACGCGGGCGGCCTTCAGCTTGTGCTGGCCGGCCAAGCCTATTTCGGGCAGTAGCAGGTGGCGGCCGTAGCGGGTGGTTTCGGCGGCGGAAAGAAGTGGTTCGGTCGGATGCATTCGGAAAGCAGCAGGAAGCCAGGCGTAGGTTCAACAGCCAACCCACCGCAATGGCTGGCCAGCGGCGCAATTTCGGGCGGGCCAGCCATTGATGCATGCGGCGGGCTGGGCCCGGCTACAAACGGCCCGCCAGAGCGGTTTCGGGATTGGTGTACAGGTTACGGTTGAATTTAAAGTTAAAAGCAATAAATTAAAAACCTGCAAATCAATGCTTTGTTCTTTTTTAATTTGTCATTTATCATTTTTAATTCTGTTTATCAGCCCGGAAACCGCTGTAAACAGCTTCATTAGCTGATGGTAGAGATGCAATGGGTTGGGTAGCGTGCCGTGCAATATTAAGTAGTCGGTGATAAACAGCCAGACTTTGGCTTAATACGCTCATGAACAGCTATTTATTATCTGGCTACCGACTACTCAACGCTGACTACCTATTCAGCCGCAAACCAAAAATCTAATACCTTCGCTGTCTGAGCGTTGCATTCACCCCTCTTTCTCGTTATGATGCAAAAATGTCTGCTTTTCTTCGTGTTGCTGGGCGCGCCGCTGGCGGCCCGCGCGCAGGTCGACACGGTGCGGGCCAGCACCATGCCCGGCCTGCAGCTAGCCGAAAGGGCGTATAACAGCGGCCTAGTCAGCTTCGGCCAGCAGCGCTTCGCGGCGGCGCTGGCCAGCTTCGACAAGGCCATTACGGCCCGGCCCGGTTTTGCCGCCGCCTATACCAACCGCGCCGCCACCCGCTTCGAGCTGAAGGACTACCCCGCCGCCCTCGCCGACTACGACCAGGCCCTGAAGCTGGAGCCCGGCAGCTACGCCGGCTACTTTGGCCGGGCCCGCACCCACGAAGCCCAGAACCAGCTGGCCGAAGCCGAAACCGATTATTCCGAAGCCCTCAAAGCCCGGCCCGGCTACGCGCCGGCCTGGTACAACCGGGGCGTGCTGCGCTTCGAAAAGCAGGATTTTCAGGCTGCGTTGGCCGATTTCAACGGCGCTATTCAGGCCGATGCCAAGATGGCCTACGCCTACCACGACCGCGCCAGCACCCAGCAGAAGCTGGGCAACTACGCCGCCGCCGTGCAGGACTACACCCAGGCCCTGGCCCTGCAGCCCGACCTGCTCGCGACCCTGCTGAACCGGGCCGCCGCCGCGCGCCGCGCCGGCCAGCTGCCCGAGGCGCTGAAAGACTATGATGCCTACCTGACCCAGAAAGCCGATAACCCGCTGGCCTGGACCAACCGGGGCAGCGCCCGCTTCGAAAACCAGGACTATAAGGGTGCCATCGCCGATTTCAGCCAGGCCTTGCAACTGAACCCCGCCTATGCTTTTGCCTGGAACAACCGCGCCGCCGCCCAGCTCAAGCTGGAGAAATACGCCGATGCCATCGCCGATGCCAGCCAGGCCATCAAACTGAAGCCGGACTACGCCGAGGCCTATCTCAACCGCGGCCACGCCTGCGAAATGCTGCGCCAGGCCGACGAAGCCTGCCAGGACTGGCGCAAAGCGGCCGCCCTGGGCCTGCCCGTGGGCAGCAGCTACGCCGCCGCCGCCGGCTGCGCGGGCGAGGTAGCCGAGTAGCGCTGCTCTTGGTTAATGAACCGGCATGCTGAGCGCGGTCGAAGCATCTCGCGTGCCACCACTAATCCCTTATCTAACGATTTGGTTACCCCTCCGTGCGAGATGCTTCGACTGCGCTCAGCATGACGTTCAATATCAATTCTCTTTCTAACGATGCCTTTTCTCCCCCGCCTATTCCTGCTGCTCCTGCTCGCGGGCCCCGCCGCCGCCCAGAGCGTCGAGTTCAGCAAAAACAACTTCGGCGACAAAAAGGACGGCCTGCGCGAAGCCCAGCGCGAGCTGAAAGCCGGCGACCAGGAATACTTTGCCGACCCACCGCGCTACGGGCAGGCGCTGCCGCACCTGCTGGCCGCCCAGAAGCTCAACCCCAACAACGCGGTTCTGAACGTGAAAATCGGCGACTGCTACCTGCACTCGGCTACTAAAACCGCCGCCCTGCCCTACCTGCAAAAAGCGGCCAGGCTGGATGCCACCGCCGACGGCCGCACCCATTACCTGCTGGCCCGCGCCCTGCACCTGAGCGCCCAGTGGCCCGAGGCCATGGCCGAATACCAGCTGGCCCCGCCCCTGCCGGCCACCGACCGCCGCAGCGAGCCGCCCTACACCGCCGCCCAGGTGCAGCGCCACCTGCAGGAGTGCCGCACCGGCCAGCAGCTGATGGCCCACCCCGTGCGCGTGTTCATCGACAACGCCGGGCCGGAGCTGAACTCGGCCGGCTCGGACTACGGCCCGGTGGTATCGGCCGACGAGGCGAGCATCCTCATCACCTCGCGGCGCACGGGCTCGACGGGCGGCAAAAAAGACCCGGCCACCGACAGCTATTTTGAAGATATTTACCAGGCCAGCTGGCGCGGCAAGGCCTGGAGCCCGGCCGAAAACCTGGGCCCGCCCGTGAACACCGACGACCACAACGCCACCGT
>JANNDE010000736.1:0-6461 GCA_031387395.1 Hymenobacter sp. | reverse complement strand
GAAACTCAAAGCGCTCAAAGAACAATTCGCTGACGATAAACAGGCCCAGGCCCAGGCTCAAACCCAACGGCAGCTTGCCGGGGCGGCCGTGCAGGGCCGCCCCGGCCGCCAGGGCAAAGAGCACCAGCAGCGCCGCGTTTTCGAGCCCGGCCGCCAGGTAGAACGGCTGCCTGGTTTCGCCGAGCCAGGGCCGGGTCAGGGCATTGACCACGGCCAGCGGGGCGTAGGCCGCAATGCTTTCAACCGTAGGGCGCAGGTTGAGGTACTCAAAATGCGGCCGGCCGGCCGTGTGAGCCAGCTCGA
Source organism: Hymenobacter sp. (assembly GCA_031387395.1). GTDB lineage: Bacteria > Bacteroidota > Bacteroidia > Cytophagales > Hymenobacteraceae > Hymenobacter. The sequence goes on along the minus strand of JANNDE010000736.1, from coordinate 6,158 downwards.
ACGTGTACACCCGCACTACCTGGTTCGTGAATTTATTCATCCGAAAAGCCACGCTCACCTGGGGGGCCAACCACGCCACGGCTCCCAGCGCGGCCCCCAGCGCTACCACCTGCACCCAGCGCGCGCGCGTGGGGCGGAATTGCTGCAGCCAATGGCTCAGCATCATTCCGCACAAGGCAGCCAGCAGCGGAATGGCAAAAAAGTAGCGCATCTGAAAATGCACGAAGGCCAGCACCACGGTTCCCAGCCACCACAAAAATGGGTTGGTACCGGTGGCCAGCTTGCCGGTGGCATCGCCATACACCCAGCCCACAACGCGGGCAGTGAGCCAGGCACCACTGCCGAGCAACACGGCTTCCTTACTAATGCCCGTGGCCCAAAAACAAACCGAAGGCCACAGCAAAAAGGCTGTTACGGCCGCCCCGGCGGGGGTACCGGGCAGCACCTGGGCCAGCCGGCGCACCAGTACCCAGCACCCTACAAAGGCAAATAAGCTCAGATACAGCGTATTCAGCCAGCCCAAACCAAGCGAGCCCAGATTGAGCACAACCAGCACCTTGATTAAAAACCAGGTGTTCGACGTATTCTGGAACACCGCGTTGTAGGCCCCCGCCGGCACGACCGTTACGGCCCCCGTGAGCATTCGCCAGGCGTGGGCAGGGTCAACCCAAAGAATATCAGTAGTGATGGCATTGCTGACCGAGCTCATGCCCATGGCATCGAGCTGATGCGACCAATACCGGGCCAGCCCCATACCCACCCGCAGGCCCAGCCCCAGTAGCAGCACCGCGCGCCACGGGCCGGTGGCGGCCCACTGCCACTGCCGCCGCAACCACGGCAGCAGCAAGGCCAGCAGGCCTACATTAAAAATAACCGCAACTACTATTTTCATCGTTTCATATGAGGTTGCTGCACCAGCCGGCTGCCAATGGCGCAGTGCAGACAGCGGCGCGGGGCGCAGTATGCTTTGTGCAGGGCCAGCAGCCCCTGCGAGTCGGCGGCCGTGCGATGCCCGAAGCCCAGCGCCTCGTACACGTCGGTGTATTGGTTGTGCTCGGCGGGCAGCTCGCTGAGCAAGGCCACTGTGCGCTCTACGAGCTCCGGCTGGCCCACGTGGCGGCCGTAGGCCACGCGCAACGGCACTACCACATTGGTTATGAGCAAATCGATACTGCCTTTGCCCAGGCCGGGCACCTTACCCCCGCGGCCGGGCCGGAAATGTGTGCGCCAGTATTCCGGCGCGGGCGCCTGGAAGAACGCCGTGAGCGCCGCCACATTCTGAGCCGTCAGCAGGGCATCGAACAAAGCCGGGCGCGCGTGCAGCAAGCCCACCAGCTGCCCCAGCCGCACCGGCGGAAAATTGGCCGGCCGCAGGCGCAGGTAGTTCCATTCGTGCACGGCCATGGCGGCTTCGCTTAGCTGGTACTTGTGGCGCAAAAACTCATGCTCCTGCCGCAGGTCGCGGATGTAGTCGTCGGCGGCCGTCTCGTCGTTTTCGACCAGAAAACCGGCCTGCCCGAATAGCAGCGCTTCGAGCTGCCGCTGATTGTGGCGGTGGCGGCGTAGCACGCCTAGGGGCAGCGCCTTAGCCAAACGCGCCAGCGGCTCGCTGTTTTTCTGGAAGCCGAAGGCGGCCATCAGGGCGTGGTAGGCGGTGGCTTCCCAGTCCTGGCCCAGGTGCTGGTGCAGCGCCAGCACGTCGTCGGCCTTGCGCTCGACGCGCTCCATCAGGGCGCGCTCCGCCATCATCGTGCGCGTGATTTCGGGCACCAGATGCAGCAGCGGGGCACAGGGCAGCGGCGCGGCGGCGGGCGCTTCCATCAGGGCCTGGTAGCGAGCCAGCAGCGCGGGGGCAAGGCGCGCCTGCAGGGCCAGCGCCGGGATGATGGTGCCATCGGTGCGGACCACGTCGGCGTCGTGCTGGCCCACGACGTGCAAGATTACCTGGTCGTATTTGGGGTCGGTCTGGTGCTGGTGGCGGGCCCAGTCGGAGGCGCGCAGGTGGATTTCCACGGCCCCGTTCCACTCCACGTCGCCCACGCGCAGGCGGGCGTTCAGAAAATCGGGGCCGGCATCGGCGTTGCGGTGGCCGGGCTTCAGCACCTGAATTTCCTCGCCGGCCGCCGTGCGCAGGTCGGCTTTATCAAAATACTGGTACTGCCAGACGTAGTGGTAGAAATCTTCGCGCATGGCTGCAAATTAGTTGTCAGTTGGTAGTTGTCCGTTGTCAGCGCCAGACACCGGCTCAAGAGCTAACAAAAGCGGCCCGCTTCGGGCGAAGCGGGCCGCTAGCGTCATCGGCCTGACAACGGACAACTAATAACTGACAACTAGTCTCTTAGCGCAGGTCCACCACTTTCACGCCCTTGTACTTGGCCTTATCGAAGGCAAACGTGCCGGCATCGGTCGCGGGGTTGGGCTTAAAGTTTTTGATGAGAAAGGTATACTGGTTGCCGTTCTTCCGGAACATCTGCCAGCTTTTCACCGAAGTATCTTTCTTCCGCACCTTCAGGCGCACTTTAAACAGGTCGTTCTGCCGGTTTTCGGGCACCAGCTCAATCACGTCGAGCGGCTCGCCGCCTTCGGTTACCTGCTGCACGTAGGTGTACTTGTAGCCCTTCTTATACATCGTATAAATCTGGGAGGGCGACATTTCCTGGGAGTCTGGGTCCGAGTCGGAGATATTCACCTCATTCTCATTCTTCAGATACGTCCAGGTCGTTTTTCCATCGTTGATAACTTCCTGACCGCTGATTTTGAGGCGGAATTTCTGGCCGCTCACCACGATATCGCCGTTGAGGTTCTGCTTCACCTTGGCGCTGGGGTTTTCCAGCGTCTGCGTAAAAGTAGCCTGAAAGGCTTTCAGCGCCTGATACTTGGCGCTCATCTGGTCGAGGATTTTACCGGCTTTAGGGTCTTGCTGGGCGACGGCGGGCAGGGCCAGCGTGGCCGCGAACAACAGCAGGGAAATAGATTTTTTCATTTGAGGGGTGAAAGTCAAGAGGCGCGGGGGCCTCGCTTGGAATGCCTGATACGGAAGTTGGATAACAAACGTCCGGCCAGTTTGCCAATGAAACAGGAATTCAGTTAAAAGTTAAAAACCAAGTGCTTTTTAACTCTCAACTTTTAACTGAATTCTTATTTCATCGAACTCAGCAGCTGCTCCAGCTGGTACTCGTCGGGAATGAGCACGTCGCGGGCCTTGCTGCCTTCGAAAGGCCCCACAATGCCGGCGTGCTGGAGCTGGTCAATGAGGCGGCCGGCGCGGTTGTAGCCCAGCTTGAGCTTGCGCTGGAGCAGGCTGGTGCTGCCCTGCTGGTGCAGCACGATGCAGCGGGCAGCGTCTTCAAACATGGAGTCGCGCTCCGAGGGGTCCATTTCCTCGTTGCCGCTACCGGCGTCGCCGTCGGCTCCGGCCACTTCGGGCAGCAGGTAGGCATCGGAGTAGCCCTGCTGCTCGCCGATGAAGTCGCAGACGCGGTCTACCTCCGGCGTGTCGATAAAGGCACACTGCACCCGAATCAAATCCGAGCCGGCCGAGAACAGCATGTCGCCCTGGCCAATGAGCTGGTCGGCCCCGCCGGTATCCAGAATAGTACGCGAGTCGATTTTGCTGGTCACCTTAAAGGAGATACGACAGGGGAAGTTGGCCTTAATGATACCAGTAATCACGTTCACCGACGGCCGCTGAGTGGCCACGATGAGGTGAATGCCGATGGCGCGGGCCAGCTGCGCGAGGCGCGCAATGGGGGTTTCGACTTCCTTGCCGGCCGTCATCATCAGGTCGGCCAGCTCGTCAATCACCAGCACGATGAAGGGCAGGAAGCGGTGGCCTTTCTTGGGGTTGAGGCGGCGCTCGATGAACTTGGCGTTATACTCCTTCAGGTTGCGGCAGCCGGCTTCCTTCAGCAGGTCGTAACGCCGGTCCATCTCCATGCACAGCGAATTCAGGGTGTTCACCACCTTCTTGGTGTCGGTAATGATGGCCTCGTCGGTGTCGGGCAGCTTGGCCAGGTAGTGGCGCTCAATCTTGTTGAAGATGCTTAATTCTACCTTTTTGGGGTCGACGAGCACGAACTTGAGCGTGGCCGGATGGCGCTTGTACAGCAGCGAGGCCAGAATCACGTTCAACCCCACCGATTTGCCCTGGCCCGTGGCCCCGGCCATCAGCAGGTGGGGCATTTTGGCCAGGTCGGCCACGAACACCTCGTTGGTAATGGTGCGGCCAAAAGCAATAGGCAGGTCCATTTCGGTCTTGGCGAACTTCTCCGAGCCCAGCACCGAGCGAATGCTCACCATCTCTTTCTTGGTGTTCGGCACCTCGATACCGATGGTGCCCTTGCCCGGAATAGGCGCGATAATACGGATACCCAACGCGGCCAGACTCAGGGCTATATCATCCTCTAGGGCCTTTATTTTGGAGATGCGCACCCCCGCCTCGGGCACAATCTCATAGAGCGTGACCGTGGGCCCGATGGTGGCCTTGATGCTGGCAATGCTGATGCCGTAGTGGCCCAGCGTCTCCACAATGCGGTCCTTATTGGCTTCGAGCTCCTCCTTGGTGACCTGGGCTTTGGCAATGCCGTAGTCGTTGAGCAGCTCGAGGGTGGGAAACTGGAAGCGGGAAAGCTCCAGGGTGGGGTCGTAGTTACCGGCGGGCATGGCATCGGCGTCCTCGTCCTCATCGGCTACGGCAGCGATGGCGGCCCCGGCGTTGGGGTCGAGGTCGTCGCGGCCGGGGGTTACCAGCTCCAGGGACTTAGGGACTTGGGGACCTGGGGACTTGGCTGGTGGCAGCGGCACGTCATTATCGGCCAAATCGGCCAGCGAAAGCGGCGTCGGGATGGTCGAAACCGGCGTGGCGGGAGCCGTCACGGACTCCTCGGCGGCAGGCAGCTCAAACGAGAAAGCCGGGCCACTGGCGGCCAGCGGGGCCACGGCCGCCGCCAAAGCGCCACCGGCTATGGAGGTAGCGGCCGAAGAAGTAGCCGCGGCTCCCAGCACGCCGGTTGCTACGGCCCCGGCCACGCTCAGCGGCAGGCCCGCATTAGGGCGCGGGGCGGGCTCGTACTCCACGGCGGGCGTGAGGCCGGCAATTTCTTCCTCATTCTCGTCGTCCTCGGTCAGCTCCAGGGCGGGGCCGGCGGCGGCCACGGCAGCCTCAGGGGCGGCGGGGCGGGTTTTGAGCGTCATGGCCGAGGCGGCCGGCGCGGGAGCCGGGCGGGCAGCGGCGGCCTGCTCGGCGGCAATCTCCGCTTCCAGCTCGGCGTCTTCCTCGGGGTCGTCTTCGGTACTAAGGCGGCGGAAACTGCCCAGGTTCAGGCTGGTGACGTTGAAGAAGAACACCACGAACGAAATCAGCAGGAAGGCCAGCAGCAGCACCGTGCCCCAGCCGATGAGGCTGTTGAGCCACGACGCGGCTTCGAAGCCCACGCCGCCGCACAGGAAATCGAGGCGGTGGGCCAGCGTGGGGTCGGCCCCATCAAGGCTCACCACTACGTAGCCCATCAGGATGCTCAGCCAAGCCATCGTGAACAGGCCCAGCGCCAGCACGTAGCTCACCGAAACCGGCGCGGTGCGGAACACAATCTTATACCCCAGAAAAAACACGACGGGGATGAGCGCGAAAGCCGCCACGCCAAACAGCTTGTAGATGAACAACTCGGCGGCCCAGGCCCCGAGCAGGCCCAGCCAGTTGTGCGATTCGGCCCCGGCTTCCTTCACGGGCAGCGTGCTCATGGCCCCCACCACGCTCTGGTCGGCGTGGCCGGTGAAGAGGAACGAGGTGAAGGCAATGGTGAGGTAAAGGCTGCCCAACAGCAACCCGAAGCCCACAAACAGATGAAACCGACGGTCGCGCAGCAGGCTCAGCAGGTTGCCTACGCCGGGCAGGGGCCCACGCGGGGCGCGGGGCGGCTTGGCGGGGCGGCCCCCCGGGGCGGGATTGGCGCGGGCGGCTTTGGGCACGTTGGCGGCGGCGGCGCGGGGTTCCGGGCGGGCGGCGGGCTCGGGAGCCGGGCCGTTGCCGCGCGGCTCGTTGCGCCGGTTTGAGCGAAGCGGGATCGCAGGTCGAGCATTTCGTCGCGAGCGGCTTGCATCCGGTCATCGACGCTGAGCCAGCCGTGCAGTGCTTCGACCAACTTCGGCAGCGGCTTGCG
>JANNDE010000700.1:0-1357 GCA_031387395.1 Hymenobacter sp. | reverse complement strand
CTGGGCTCATTCATTGGAGTGGTCGATGTGGCGGCCCACACGGCTACGTTTGCCCGGCTGGCCTGGGCCGATGGCCGGCCGTATTTCGGCAAAGTAGAAGGGCTGGCCGTGCGCCGGCAGCTGGCCGCCGGGCACTTCGAGCTGCTGCTCGTGACCGACGACGATGCCGGCGGCAGCACCGCCGCCACGGCCCACCTCGTGCTGTAGAGGCCACCTATCGGGGCGGTGCTTCGGGGGCGGCATGCGGCTGCCGCAAGCGCCTACCCGGCACCGGGCGATTTGTTGGCCGCCGGGGCTTTGTGGCCCGTCGGTTTTGAGATAAATTTGACGCTGCCTGGCCCTGTGCGCCTGGGATATTCATTAATTCATTACCATCCTACCGCTTCAGCGTACGATGAGCTTGCTCTTCCAGGCCTCGGAAATGCTGTATCTTCAAACTGCGGCGGGTCAACTCTGTTGCCAAATTAGTGTCCAGGTGTTGGCCCTGATGCTGAGCACCGGCACCCACAAAATTCTGTCTCACCACGGCCAGCGTGCGCTGCTGCCGAGCTCGGCGAGGCCGAAGCCTGGCTGCGGCAGCGTAGTTAAAAGTTAGGAGCTAAAGGTTGAAAAAGCCGATGGCCGTTTTAACCTTTAACTCCTGACTTTTAAATCTTTATTCTTTACCCTCGGCCGCCAGCACGTGCTTTTTGGCCGGGTTGACTTTGCGGCCGCGCGGGGTTTCCTCATCACCCAGTACCATGCCCCAGGGCTTGAGCGACTCGATGCGGTCGAACACGATTTTCAGAATGGCGATGACCGGCAGGGCCAGGAACATACCCGCCACGCCGCCAATGGCGTTGCCCACCAGCACGCCCACAATGGCCACCAGCGCATTCACCTGAATTTTGGAGGCCACGATGCGCGGAATCAGGTAATGGTTGTCGATGAACTGAATGAGCATGTAGGCCCCCAGCACCGCAAAGGCCTGGCCGTAGCCGGGGTGCGCCACGAAGGCCATGAGCATGGGCAGGGCAATGGCAATGAGGCCGCCGATGTAGGGGATGAAGTTGAGCAGCGCGCCCATCACGCCCAGCAGCAGGGCGTAGGGCACCCCGATGATGAGCAGGACCGTGACGTTGAGCGCGGCCACGATGCTGCCCTCAATGAGCAGGCCTACCATGTAGCTCTGGATGGCGGTTTTGCTCTCGCGCAGCACCTCGCTCACGCCGCTATCGCGGCGGCGGCCCGAAAAGGCCTGCACCAGAAAATCGACCAGCCGCTTTTGGTACAGAAACAGCAGGAAAATGTAAACCGGAATCAGCGTGAACGACACCACGATGCCCGATACGGCCGAGAGCGTGCCGCCGACCAGGCC
>JANNDE010000691.1:0-4441 GCA_031387395.1 Hymenobacter sp. | reverse complement strand
GCGGCGTTGCCGCTCTCTTTGGCCAGGGCCAGGGCATCCTTGCCGTCGTCGTCTTTGGCGCGGGCATCGGCCCCGCTGGCCAGCAGCAGCGTTACCAAAGCGGGGTTGCCTTTGCTCACGGCGGTCATCAGGGCGGTGGTTTTGAAAGCGTCGACCTGGTTCACCTGGGCTTTGGCTTGCAGCAGCAGCTTCACCACGTCGAGGCTGTTGTTGGTGGCGGCCGTGATGAGGTAGGTGGTAGCCGAGCCAGGCACGATTTCGATGGCGGCGTTGGGGTCGGCACCGGCTTTGAGCAGGGCTTCAGTCGTGGGCAGGTCGCTTTTCAGCACCGCTTTTTTCAGGCTTTGAGCGGGCGTGGGCGTTTGGGCCGGGGCGGCGGTGGTGAAGCAAAACAGGGTAGCAACCAACAATAAAACGCGCTTCATATCCAGATTCAGCAATATAATTTGAGCGAAACAATGCACAAATATGCGCCCGGTGGCGACGCAAATTGCGCTAAAAAGGCCGCTGCGCTGATAATTACAAGCCTTTGCCCGAAAAGTAATACCGCCCGGTGGCGGCGTCCGAACGTTGTGGGCGGTGGCTTGTTAGGGAGGAACGTTTCTTTTTGAGTTGGCAGCCAGTGGCTGTTAACGACTAGCTATTTTTCAATGTCCCTTCGTCGTACCGCTCACCTGGCCCTGCTGGTGCTGGGCCTGCTTTCCGCCCTCAGCGCCTACTACGTGGCGCAGTTGCGGTTCAACTACAATTTCAACGATTTCTACCCCGCCGGCGACCCCGACCTTGACTACTACCAGGGCTACACCCGCCGCTTCGGCAACGACAACGACTACCTGCTGCTGGGCGTGGAAGCGCCGCCCGGCCAGACCGTGTTTGCGCCCGACTTTCTGGCCCGCGTCGATTCGCTGACGCGGCTGGCCCGGCGCGCGCCGCACGTGGTGGCCGTCACCTCCCCCACCACCATCAGCAACCCGGTGGTGGAGGGGCTGGGCTTCTTCAACCTGCCCTACCTGCACCCCGCCGAGCCCGCGCGGCGCGCGGCCGACTCGACGCTGATTTACCGCACGCCGGGCCTCGTGGGCAACGTGTTCAGCCCCGATGCCCGGGCCGTGACGCTGGTTATCCAGACCACGCCCGACCTCAAAAAACCGCCTGGCGACTCGCTGCTGGCCACCCTGCGAGGCGGCCTGGGCCGGCTCAACTTCCCGGAGAAAGACTACCACTTTGCCGGCCGCGCCGTGGCCCAGTCGGTGTTCGTGGATAGGCTGCAGTGGGAGCTGGCGGTGTTCATGAGCCTGTCGGTGCTGCTCGTGACGGGGCTGCTCTGGTTCACGTTCCGGACGTGGTGGGGCGTGGTGCTACCGCTGGTGGTGGTGCTGGGGGCCATATTGTGGGGCCTGGGCGTGATGGGGGCCAGTGGCATCAGCATTGATTTGATGACGGCCCTGCTGCCGGTGATGATGTTCGTGGTGGGCACTTCCGATACGGTCCACATCATCACGCGCTACGTGAGCGAGCTGGGCTACGGAGCCAGCAAGCGCGACGCGCTGCGGGTGACGCTCAAGGAATCGGGCTTCGGCTCGGGGCTGTCGGCGCTCACCACCAGCCTGGGCTTTTTCACGCTGATGACGAGCACCATCCGGCCGATTTACAACTTCGGGCTGTTCACCGGCATTGCGGTGCTGCTGGCGTTTGTGCTCAGCTTCACGCTGCTGCCGGCGCTGCTGCTGCTGCTCAAGAAGCCCCAGCTGCGGGTGCCGCGCGCGCAGGGCCACAGCTGGGATGGCGTGCTGGGCCGCCTGTTTCGGCAGGTGCTGGTGCGGCGGCGGCTGATTTTCACGGTCAGCGGGCTGGTGCTGGCCGTTTCCATTGGGCTGGCCACGCGGGTGCGCATCAACTCGGCCATGCTCGATGATTTGTCGAAGAACGACCCCGTGCGGCTGGATTTCGGCTTCTTTGAAAAGAAATTTGCCGGCGTGCGGCCCTTCGAGCTGGAGCTGAAACCGGGAGCCGGCCGCGACATCTACGACCTGCAGGTGCTGCGCCAGACCGAGCGCGTCGAAACCTACCTGCGCGATACCTACGGCCTGCGCTTCGCCGCCTCGCCCGTGACGCTGGTGAAATCGATGCGCAAGGCCCTGAACGGCGGCGGCCTGGCCGAGTACCGCCTGCCCGCCGACTCGGCCGAGCTGGCCCGGCTGCGCGGCAAGCTCAAGCTCTTCCGCAAAAAGCCCGAATTCCGCGCCCTGGCCCTGCCCGATGCCAGCGCCGGCCGCCTCACCGGCCGCATGGCCGACGTGGGCAGCATCCGGGCCGATGCCCTGAACGACGGCCTGCGTCGCTACCTGCGCGCCAGCATCGACTCGACCGTGCTGCGCACCCGCCTCACCGGCTCCAGCAACCTCATCGATAAGAACAACGAAAACCTCACGCTGAACATGATAACCGGCATGAGCATCGATATCGTGATGGTTACGATTATCGTGCTGGCGCTGTTTAAATCCTTCCGCATGACGGTGGTAGTGCTCATTCCCAACCTCGTGCCCATCCTCATCGTGGCCGGGGTGATGGGCCTGGCCGGCGTGAGCATGAAGGTGAGCACCAGCATCATTTTCACCATCGCCTTCGGCATCGCGGTCGATGACACCATCCACTTTATCAGCAAGCTGCGCCTCACCCTGGCCCACGAAACCAACCTTTTCAAGGCCGTGAAGCACACCTACCTGCTGGCCGGCAAAGCCGTGATTGTGACCTCGCTGATTCTGGTGGGCGGCTTTTCGACGCTGCTGTTTTCGTCGTTCGACGGCACGTTCTACGTGGGCCTGCTCATTGGCCTCACGCTCCTCTTTGGCGTGGTGGCCGAGCTCACGCTGCTGCCGCTGCTGATTCTGTTTTTCTATAAGCACAAGCCGAAGGCCATCGTGGCGCAGCAGTTGGCCGTGCCGCAGGAGTAACATCATGAGTAAGCCGGAAAATCATGTTAACTTTGCATTTCAAAGTTCTTTTTCAACATGAGCTATTTCGTTGCCCCCGACTCCATCGTGCGCCGCATCTGGGGCTCTTCCGATACGGTGCTGTTCATCTTCGCGGGGGCGGCGGCCGAATTCGCCCTCAACAAAGCAGTAGACTGGCTCTACTTCACCGGCCGCCTGCCGGCCGACCCGCTGGGCCGCCTGTTTTCGACGGTGGACTACGCCCGGCGCATCGTATTTGCCGACCGCGCCGGAGCGGAAAAGGCCATCGACAGCATCGCCGCCATTCACGCGGCGGTGGAAGCCAAACGCGGCCAGGCTATTCCCGCCTGGGCCTACCGCGACGTCCTGTTCATGCTCATCGCCTATTCCATTCGGGCTTTCGAGGTGCTGGAGCGGCCGCTGACGGAGGCCGAATGCGAGGAGATTACCACCGTGTTCTGCCGCGTGGGCCGGCGCATGGGCATCCCCGATTTGCCCCGCTCCTACGCCGAATGGCAAACGGCGCGGGCGCGGCACCTGGCCGCCGACACCGCCGCCAGCCCCCACACCGCCGACCTGTACCGCCAGTACCGCAAGCACCTGGGCGGCCCACGCTACCAGCTGCTACGGCGGGTGCAGGGGCTGGTGGTACCCGGGCACGTGCGCAAATTGCTGGCCCTGCCCGGCGGTGCGGCCGTGCGCCCCGCCGTGGCCGCCTACCGCGCCACCCGCCACCTGGCCCTGAGCCAATGGGCCAAAAGCGCCATGCTGCCGGCCGAATACCGGGCCCGCATTCGGGCCCTCGACGGGGAGCCCGTGGCCCACCAAACTCCGGCGGCAGGGGCACCGCTGCCGCTGCGATGCCCGGTTAACCACCGCACCACCAAACCCTCCGATGCGCGCTGATATGTTGCGATTTCAATGGAAATACTTCCTGCTGGCCAGCGCCTTGCTGCTGCTGGAAATTGGCATCGCCCTTTTCATGCACGACCGCATTATCCGGCCTTACGGGGGCGATTTTCTGGCCACCATCTTCCTCTACTGCCTGGCCAGAAGCTTCGTGGTAGCGCCAACCAAACGCGTGGTAGCAACGGTTTTGCTCTTCTCATACGCCGTAGAAGGCCTGCAATACATCAACGCGCTGGGCTATTTGGGCTGGCAGCATATCCGGGTGGCCCGCATCGTATTCGGCAGTCATTTTGAATGGAGTGACCTGCTGGCCTACACCCTGGGGGCGCTGGCGGTTGTGGGGCTGGAAAGGGTTTTTGAGCTTCTACCAGCCCCCAAGCCCGCACTAACCAAATAAGCAGCCCGTGCTGTTAGCAGCAAGCAATCAGCACTTATACTTTAGGACTTACGCACCCGGTTACACAAGCGCCTGAATGAGTGGATTTTGGAGCAATTGCCGCAGGTAGGGGGCCCATTGCTGTTGGTGCGCCTGATAAATTGTTTGGCCCATTCGGCGGGCATGTTGGCGGAGCGACACC
>JANNDE010000672.1:0-1007 GCA_031387395.1 Hymenobacter sp. | reverse complement strand
GCGGCGTTGTCCGGCTCGGCACCCATGGTACGGAACAAGGCCTGGAGCGACTGCGGCAGCTGCGCGTAGGCGGGCTCAATGGTCGTGATATCGTCTTTGGTCGAGCGGAACATCAGCTCGTACACGCCCACCGTGGGGTCGATAACGGTGTGGTGGGCTTTGAGGAAGCTGAACAACCGCGTGCTGGCCGTATCGTCGAGAATGAGCGAGCGGTCGGGGTTGCGGCGCAGGGCCCGCACCACGTAGCTGATGTGGTTCACCTGGTCCATGCCCGCGCTCACGCCCTGCACCAGGCTCATGCCCTCCGGAATGTGGCCCGTGACGGGCAGTCCCACGCGGTGCGCCTCGGCGCAGATAACCGGCACCATGGCGGGCTTCACCGAGCTGTAGAGCTTGATTTGGGCGAAGCCGCTGTCCTTGTAGCGCTGCACTACGGCGGCGGCTTCGGCCGGCGTGTTGGCCCGCACAATGCCCAGCGCGCCCGGCCCGTCGCCGTCAATCAGCCCGGCCTTGAGGATGCGCGGGCCCACGCCCCGGCCGCCATCGATGGCCTGCTGCACGGCGTTGATGTAGCTGAACTCGTTGCCGCAGTCGCGCACGGTGGTTACGCCGGCGGCCAGGTAGGCGGGGCCCCACTCGGCCTGCTGGAAATGGGCGTGCATGTCCCACAGCCCCGGCAGCACGGTTTTGCCCTCGGCCCGAATCACGCGCGCTCCTTTGGGAATGGGCGTGGAAGCCGCCGGCCCCACTTGCAGAATTTTGCCGCCTTCCAGCAGCACCACCGCGTTGGGAATGGTGCGCCCCTGCACCACATCGACCACCGTGCCGCCGGCGATGGCCAGCAACTGGGGTTTGGCACCGGCTTTCGCCTTGGCCGCCGCCCCGATTTCGCTCGTGAACAGGCGCATGCCGTGCGTGGCGGCCCGCCCAATGAGCGCCGGCAGCAGGCTCTCATAGGGCTGCCACATCATCTCCAGCTTGTCGCCCTCGGCATCGTTGGTGATGAT
>JANNDE010000587.1:0-1231 GCA_031387395.1 Hymenobacter sp. | reverse complement strand
CAGAAGGGCACCATCACCTTCACGTTGGTCAGGCCCATGTCGAGGCGCACCCGGCGCAGGGCGGCGCACTCCAGCCGGAAGCCCTCGCGATACTCGGCGCTGTAGTAGCGCGAGGCCCCGCGGAAGCCCAGCATGGGGTTTTCTTCGGCCGGCTCGAACTGCCGGCCGCCCACCAGGTTGGCATACTCGTTGGTTTTGAAGTCGCTGAGGCGCACGATGACTTCGCGCGGATGGAAGGCCGCCGCGACGAAGGCAATGGCCTGCGCGAGCTTGTCAACGAAGTATTCGGGCCTGGAGTCGTAGTGCGCCGTGAGCTGCTCAATCTCGGTGCGGGCGTGCTGGTCGGTCAGCTTATTAAAGTCGACCAGCGCCATGGGGTGGATGCGGATGGCGTTGTTCACCACGAATTCCATCCGCATCAGCCCCACGCCCTGGCTGGGGTAGCGGGCCAGCGTCAGGGCCCGGTCGGGGTCGGCGAGGATGAGCAGGGCCTTGGTGCGGGGCCGCACCACCTGGGCCAAGTCCAGGTCGGTTTCTTCCCAGGTGAGCGCGCCATCGAACACCAGGCCCGCGTCGCCCTCGGCGCAGGACACGGTGATGAGCTGCCCGTCCTTGATTTTGGCCGTGGCATCGAGCGTGCCCACCACGGCCGAGAGGCCCAGCTCGCGGGCCACGATGGCCGCGTGGCTGGTGCGTCCGCCCTTGTTGGTGACGATAACGGCCGCGTTTTTGAGCACCGCGTTCCAGTCGGGGCTGGTGCTATCCGTCACCAGGATTTCGCCCGGCAGCAGGCGGTGGCCGTCGGCCGGCGAGTCGATGATGCGGGCCACGCCGGTCACAATCTGGCTGCCCACGGCCTTGCCGGTGGCCAGCACCGGGCCGTCCTGGGTGCGGTGGTACTCGTGCAGGCGCAGGGCCGGGCCGCCGTGGTGAATGGTTTCGGGCCGCGCCTGCACGATGAACAGGTCATTGGTCACGCCGTCCTTGGCCCATTCCACGTCCATCGGCATCTGGTAGTGCTCCTCAATCTGCAGGCACCAGCGGCCCAGCTGCTCGGCTTCGGCATCGGTGAGTACGAACAGCGCACGCTGCTCGGGCGGCGTATCGGTGTTTTCGATGCCGGCCGCGTGCCCATCCGGGCCGGCGGCGTAGCGCATGGTTTTGGCTTTGTCGCCCAGCTTTTTGGTGACCAGGGCGCGATGGCCGTTGCGGAGCGAGGGTTTAAACAGGT
>JANNDE010000538.1:0-11219 GCA_031387395.1 Hymenobacter sp. | reverse complement strand
GCCTGTTTGCGGCTCGGGGCCCTAGTGGCCCGGCACTGTTGCACTCATTGGCTAAATCGCCCAGAATTTATGTCCGATGTTTCCGCGGCTTCGTCCGTTTCCTTTGCTGAGTTTCCGGCGGTCACCACGGCCGAGTGGCAGGCCCGCCTGGCCCGCGAGCTGAAGGGCCGCGACCCGGCGTCGCTGCGCTGGCCCCTGCCCGACGGCTTCAGCCTCGAGCCCTTTTACCACCGCGAGGCGCTTGAGGCCCTGGGCGGCGCGCCTGCTCCCCTGCCGCCGCCCCGGCAACCCTGGCTGAACGTGCCCGCCCTAACCATTGCGGCCGGACAGGACGGCCGCCTGCAGATTGAACAGGCCGCCGACGCCCTGGGCCGCGGAGCCGATGGCGTGCACTTCGTGTGCGATGAGGCAGCGAGCTTTGATGTGGCCTACCTGGCCGAGCGCCTGCCCCTGGCCAGCACCTTCGTGGGCTACACCGTGGCCACCGCCCCCGATGCGCTGCTGGCCCGCCTGGTTGATGCCACCCCCGGCACGCCCCTGCGGGGCTTCCTGCGCTTTGCCCCCGGGCCGACGCCCTCTACTACCGACTTCGGCGACTATCGCCTGGCCCTGCGCCGCTGCGTGCACCTCACCGCAGGCATGCCCGATTTCCGGGCGCTGGCCGTGAACGGGGGCTTTTTCGGCAACCGCGGCGCGTCGGCCACCCAGCAAATTGCCTTCAGCCTGAATACGGCGGCCGCCATGCTCACCGAGCTGCCCGACGTCGATACCTCGCTGGCCGACGTGGCCGGGGCCCTGCATGTGCACCTGGCCACCGGGCCAAGCTACTTCCCCGAAATAGCCAAGCTGCGGGCCCTGCGCCGCCTCTGGGCCACGCTGCTGCACGCCTTCGGCCTGCCCGCCGGGCTAAACGAGCAGCTGCGCATCCACGCCACCACGGCCACCTGGACGCAAACCACCCTCGACGCCCACACCAACCTGCTGCGCCACACCACCGAGGCCATGAGCGCCGTGCTGGGCGGGGCCGACTCGGTGAGCGTGGCGGCCTACGACTGCCTGTTTGCCGACGCCAACGAGTTTTCGGCCCGCCTGGCCCGCAACCTCCCGGTGCTGCTGCGCGAAGAAGCCGGCCTGGGCCGCGTGCACGACCCCGCCGCCGGCTCCTACTTCCTCGAAACCCTGACCGACCAGCTGGCCCGCGAGGCCTGGGCGCTGTTTCAGCGCATGGAGGCCGCCGGCGGCCTACCCCAGGTGCGCGGGCAGATGCTCGATGAAATTAAGGCCGTGGCAACCGAAACCTTCCGCCGCATTGCCAACGGCCAACAGGTGGTGGTGGGCACCAACCGCTTTCAAAACGCCGGCGAGA
Organism: Hymenobacter sp.; assembly: GCA_031387395.1. Taxonomy (GTDB): domain Bacteria; phylum Bacteroidota; class Bacteroidia; order Cytophagales; family Hymenobacteraceae; genus Hymenobacter. The sequence continues at coordinate 9,853 of JANNDE010000538.1, read as the reverse complement.
AGTTCAGCTTCAACCCTAAAAAGCTGCTGCGCTCGTCCGAATTCGACGTGACGCGCGCCACCTACCCGGCCGAGGTGCTGCGCCTGGCCACGGCCCTGCACTTCGAGCGCCGCGACCGCAAAAGCAAGCGCGCGGCGGTGGTGCTGCTGGGGGCCAACACCAACCAGGTGATTCTGGAGAGCTTCCTGCAGCTGCTGCAGGCCCACGAGCGGCCCGAGCTGGCAGCCAGCCACCCGGCCGGCACGCTCTCGCTGCTCTACTCCTCGGCCGAGGAGGCCACGCTGATGTACGCCACGCCCGAGCAGTTCCGGCGCTTCGCCCGCTTCATCTTTCAGATTCCGACCGAAAAGCAGCACTTCGTCCCGCCAGCCCTGCTCTCGGCCGACCTGGCCACCATGCACGAAGCCGTGCGCGTGTTCGGCTTCCAGGAAATGAAGGTGCAGGGCTACACCACCGAGGAAGTGCTGGCCCGCCTGCAAGGGCGGTGAAATCAATTAAAAATTAAGAATTAAAAATGATGCCTAGCGGATACCGCCTGCATTCCTTCCAATTCTTAATTTTTAATTTTTAATTTTTAATTCCCTTCATGAAGCCCGACTTCTCTTCCATTCCTTACAACGCCGCCCCTGCCCCGGCCGCTCCTACCGCACCCGAAACGGCCGCTATTCCTACGCCTGAGGGTATTGCCATCAAGCCCGTGTACACGGCCGCCGACGTGGCCCACCTCGACCACCTGGGTTTTGGCGCGGGCCAGGCGCCCTACCTGCGCGGCCCCTACGCCAGCATGTACACCCAGAACCCGTGGACTGTGCGGCAGTACGCGGGCTTCTCCACGGCCGAGGCGTCGAATGCCTTTTACCGGCGCAACCTGGCCGGCGGGCAGAAGGGGCTGAGCGTGGCGTTTGACCTGGCCACGCACCGGGGCTACGATTCGGACCACCCCCGCGTGCAGGGCGACGTGGGCAAAGCCGGCGTGGCCATCGACTCGGTGGAGGACATGAAAATCCTCTTCGACCAGATTCCGCTCGACCAGATGTCGGTGAGCATGACCATGAACGGGGCCGTGCTGCCGGTGCTAGCCTTCTACATCGTGGCGGCTGAGGAGCAGGGCGTGACGCCCGAGCAGCTGCAGGGCACCATTCAGAACGACATTCTGAAGGAATTCATGGTGCGCAACACCTACATCTACCCGCCCGCGCCGAGCATGCGCATCATCGCCGATATTTTCAGCTACACGGCGGCGCGCATGCCCAAGTTCAACTCGATTTCCATCTCGGGCTACCACATGCAGGAAGCCGGGGCCACCGCCGACCTGGAGCTGGCCTACACCCTGGCCGACGGCCTGGAATACGTGCGCGCCGGCCTCGCGGCGGGCATGAAGATTGACGAATTCGCGCCGCGCCTGAGCTTCTTTTGGGCCATTGGCATGAGCCACTTCATGGAGATTGCCAAGCTGCGCGCCGGCCGCCTGCTGTGGGCTAAGCTCATGCAGCAGTTCGCGCCCACCAACCCCAAAAGCCTGGCCCTTCGCACCCACTGCCAGACGTCGGGCTACTCCCTCACCGAGCAGGACCCGTACAACAACGTGGCCCGCACGGCCATTGAGGCGCTCGCAGCCGTGCTCGGCGGCACCCAGAGCCTGCACACCAACGCCCTCGACGAGGCTATTGCGCTGCCCACCGACTTCTCGGCCCGCATCGCGCGCAACACCCAGCTGTATCTGCAGCATGAAACCGACATTACCAAAGTCGTCGACCCCTGGGGCGGCAGCTACTACGTCGAAACCCTGACCCACGAGCTGGCCGACAAGGCCTGGGCCCTCATTGAAGAAGTGGAGGCGCTCGGCGGCATGGCCAAGGCCATCGAAACCGGCCTGCCCAAGCTGCGCATCGAGGAAGCCGCCGCCCGCAAGCAAGCCCGCATCGACTCGGGCCAGGAAGCCATCGTGGGCGTGAACAAGTACCAGACCACCGAAAAAACGGAGGTTGAAGTGCTCGACATCGACAACGACGCCGTGCGCGAAAGCCAGATTGCCCGCCTCAAAACCATCCGCGCCACCCGCGACAACGTGGCCGTTAAAGTAGCCCTGGCCGCCATCACCGAGGCGGCTGGAATCAGAGTAGAAGAGTTGGGGGAAATGAATGCTGAAACAACGGGAGAGGCAGATACCAAAACTCAACCCTCAACCCTCAAAACTCATAATTTATTGGCCCTGGCCATCACCGCCGCCCGCGCCCGGGCCACGCTGGGCGAAATCTCCGATGCCCTCGAAGCGCAGTACGGCCGCCACCAGGCCACCACGCGCACCGTATCGGGCGTGTACAGCAGCGAGATGCACCACAACGAAGCCTTCGAGCGCGCCCGCGCGGCCGCTGAGGAATTTGCTGCCCACGAAGGCCGCCGCCCGCGCATGCTGGTGGCCAAAATGGGCCAGGACGGCCATGACCGCGGCGCGAAAATCATCGCCACCAGCTTCGCTGACGTGGGCTTCGACGTCGACCTCGCGCCCCTCTTCCAGACCCCCGCCGAAGTAGCCCGCCAGGCCGCCGACAACGACGTGCACGTGGTAGGCGTGAGCAGCCTCGCCGCCGGCCATAAAACCCTGCTCCCCCAGCTGCTCTCGGAACTGAAGCAGCTCGGCCGCGAAGACATCCTGGTGATTGCCGGCGGCGTAATCCCGGCCCAGGACTACCAGTTCCTCTTCGATGCCGGCGTGGCCGGCGTGTACGGCCCGGGCACGGTCATCGCCACCGCCGCGCTGGAGATTTTGGGGAAGCTGGGGGAGTAGAATAAAGCAGGAATTGTGATGAAAGCAGGGCTATTACTGGCAAGTTGTTTCGTCTGTTTGGGTGCACAAGCGCAAAGGCGAGGCGTATACACCGATTTTGCGGTGGCCCTTCAGCAGCCTGATAACGTGCGCGTGCTCGACCTCCGCGGCCAGAAGTTAGATAGCCTACCAACCTCATTAAATAGCCTTAGAAATGTCGAGGCAATTTTAATCGGCATGAAGTTGCGAAACTTATGGCTTTATCCCCCCGCTTGGAAATACAAGTTTCATCTTAGACACCTGCCCGCTGGTGGCTACCTGCATCTACAGGGTCGAGTCGGAGGAGAATATTACTCATTCAATCGTTTCGAAACCGCGCCGCTAGATTTTTGTCAATTTCCCAAACTGCGGGTTTTGGACATTGATGGCGGACTCCCTTTCGTGATGGCGGATACAGTAGCAAGCCGTGTGGCAAGGTGCCGCCCGCAGGTCATCGTATTAGGTGGCAGAGTTCGCAGCAAGGAATCCTCAAACCTTGGTGCTAATTTTCTGGCAGGATTAGACAAGTGGCATGAGGCCAAAAGCTATTTGCATCATTTTAAAATAAAGCAATACTAACCCCTCTCCCATGCCCCTCTTCGCCGACCTCGACCGCCTCAAAGCCGACCTCGACGCCCTGCGCCCCCTAGTCCCAGAGCAGGAGCAGCGGGTGCTGCAAAAGTTTCGGCTCGAATGGAATTACAATTCCAACGCTATTGAAGGCAATTCCCTCTCGCTGGGCGAAACCCGCTCGCTGCTGCTGCACGGCCTCACGGCGGCTGGCAAGCCCATGCGCGACCATCTCGACATCAAAGGACACAACGAGGCGGTACTTTGGCTCGAAGATTTCGTGCGCGACGAGCGGCCGCTGACAGAGCAGTTTATCCGCGGGATGCACCAGGTCCTGCTGGGCGAAGCCTACCAGGTACCAGCCCAAACCCCCGACGGCCAGTCCACTCGCAAAATCATCCAGCCCGGCCAGTATAAAACCAGCCCCAACAACGTGCTGACAGCCACCGGCGAGATGTTCTACTTCGCCAGCCCTGAGGAAACCCCGGCCAAGATGACGGAACTAGTGGACTGGTACCGGCAGGAAGACGCGACGGCCACGATGCACCCCGTGGCGCTGGCCGCCGAGTTTCACTATCGCTTCGTCCGCATCCACCCCTTCGATGACGGCAACGGCCGCATGTCGCGCCTGCTGATGAACCTGATTCTGCTGCGCCACGGCTACCCGATGACGGTCATCAAAGCCACAGACCGCAACCCCTACCTCGCCGCCCTCTCCGAAGCCGATGCGGGCGAGTTCGAACCCTTCCTCCACTTTATCATCGAAAACGTGGAAGCCGGTTTACGGCTGATGATTCGCGCCGCGAAGGGTGAGTCCATCGATGAGCCGGATGACTTGGATAAGAAGCTTGCGCTGCTGAAGAAGCAGTTAGCCAACCGTGAAGAATTTGAGAAGGCCACTTGGAATACCGAAACTCAAAGAAGCTTCTACAAAGATTTTTTCGAACTCTGGGTCCATGACGCATGGTATACTATGCAAAAACTTAATGAGCTATTTTTTACTGCGAGCATGAGGCTCGATATAAGGGATATTAATAATCGCAGCTTCAATGAGTGTCAAAATGTCGGACTAGGTGAACTCATAGATACTATTCATGAGACCATTATGGATACTGAACGTATGATAGGAGAAATCAGGCTGAGGTTTGACTGGCAAGATTTTAGGCGTGTTGACATTCCGTTTTTTCAAAATATCGAACTACTTTGGAAATTTGAGAAGTATAAATACAAGACTGTTTTTTCCGTTAGTCCAGGTTCGAAAAATTATCAAGAAGAGAGGAAGTATGGGCATTATGACCTGACCCATATGAAGGAGCTAAACCATCAACTCGCTAGCGATACCGTTGATTTCATCATGGCCAAAGTAGCCGAAGCTGACTCCACACCCAGCTAACCCCAGGCCTGCCCCACCCGGCGGGCCTTTTGCGTGCCTGCCGCAGCTCCTGCCCCGGCCTTAGCGGCCCAACGACTCCATTATCTACCGGCCCGCCCTTGTAGCGGGCCGGTGCCGTTTTCAGGCGGCGCGGCCCCGTGGGCGAAGGCCAGTCTGCAAGGCTAAATGCCGTGTAACCCGCGGTAGTTGCGACATAACCATTCAGACCACCGCAGGTAGCGTCCGCGACAGCTTGTGTCACTATCAAATGCATTATAATATTAAATTATTTACTTTAATAAAAATCAAGCGCTATATTTAAGTACTGTCTGGGCACTAGCTGCCGGTGCGCCAGCAATTCCTGAAACGGCGGCTATTCCTTTCCACCCCCATCCTTCCTCTCCCGATGAAACAGCTCCTACTAACCGTTTTGCTCTTTCTCACCGGCCTCAGAGCGCACGCCCAGGCGGCCGACTGGACCTTCCTGCTGCCCGTGGCCGACCTGAACGGGGTGATGGCCATCGCCACCGGCCCCGATGGCAGCAGCTACCTCACCGGACGCTTTGTGGGCAGCCTGGCCCTGGGTGCCACTACGCTGCGCAGCACCGCGCCCGGCCAATGCCTGTACGTGACCAAGTGCAGCCCCACCGGCCAGGTACTGCGCACGACGCTGCTGGAAGGGGCCGCCAGCGTGCTGCCCCGCGCCATTACCGTAGACGCGGCCGGCAACTGCTACGTCACGGGCAGCTTCCGGGGCACCCTCAGCTACAACCAGGGGCAGCACACCACGGCCCAGACCATGGCCCCGGGCGGCACCGATATTTTTCTGCTGCGGTGCGGGCCCGGTGGCCGGGTACGCTGGGTGAGCCAGGCCACGGGCGGCACTTCGGCCAGCAACTGCACGGGCATCGGCCTGGCCACCGACTGCGCCGGCAATAGCTACATCACCGGCTCGGCCAACGGCGACAACCTGCGCTTTGGTGCGCAGACGTTTGGCGCGCGGCGGTTTCAGGGCTTCGTGGCCAGCTACGATGCGGCAGGGCAGCTGCGCTGGGCGCGGGTGTGGGACAACCCGGCCCCCGGCTTCAGCAGCAGCCCGGGCGGCGCCGTGGCCGTCGACAATGCCGGCAACTGCTACGTGAGCGGCACCAGCCTGCGCGGCTGGGCCCTGGACGGCATCACGCTGCTGAGCCCGAACAACACGGTTTTTCTGGCCCGGTTCGGTGCCCGCACCGGCCGGCTGCAGTGGGCCCTAGCCACGCCTGGCGAAGGCGACGGCCGGGCCCTGGCCCTCGACCAGCGCGGCGATGTGTACCTGGGTGGCAGCTTTTCGGGCACGGTGGCTTTCGGGCCGGTTAGCCTGACCAGCGCGGGCGATGCCGACGGCTTCGTGGCGCGCTACGACCCGAGCGGCGACGTGGACTGGGCCACCGCCCTGGGCGGGCCCAACTACGACGTGGTGAGCGACCTGGCCGTGAGCCAGCGCTCGCGGCAGGTGTTTGCCACGGGCCTGCGAAATTTCACGCCGGCCGGCACCAACCAGAGCTTTCTGGCCCGGCTGGGGGCCAGCGGGCACGTGCAGCAGCTGGTGCTGGTGGCCGGGCCGGGCACCAGCTCATGCAGCAAGCTGGCCCTCGATGCCCAAAACAACGTGTATTCGACGGGCGTGTTCACGGGCAATTGTCAGTTCGGCCCCCTGGCCCGGAGCACGACGGCCACCAGCGCCTACTTCGGGCGCTACGGCAGCCGGCTCGTTCTGGCTGCTGCCAGTGAGGCGGCCGACGCGCAGGCCGCCATTTTCCCCAACCCGGCGCAGGCCCAGCTTACGATTCGCCTGCCCAAGCGGGCGCGGGCCGCGCGGGCCACGCTCTACAACCAGCTGGGCTACGCCGTGGCCGAGCGTCAGGCAGTATCATCTGCACCAAGCGCCGACATTACGTTTGACACCAGCACATTGCCCAATGGCCTGTATACGCTTCGGCTCGAAGCCGACCAGTACCGTAGCAGCCAGCTGGTGGTGGTGCAGCATTAGCGCGGCTTCGGGGTTGGTGTACCGTTTCTGTAAAAAAGTTAAAAGTTGAGAATTAAAAGTTAAAAATCATGAAGTCTGTTTTTCAACTTTTAACTCCTTTTATCTAACGGGAAACTTCTTTTATCTAACGGGAAACTGTTCTAATCCGGAGCCCATCATGGCGGGCGGGGCCATCATCGGCCCGCTTTTTTTCGCTGCTATGCACCTACTTGCCCAAGCCCTCATCGCCTGCGTCGCCCTGATTCATCTCTACATTCTGTGGCTGGAGATGTTTACCTGGACCACGCGCGGCCCCCAAACCTTCCGCTCGCTGCGGCCTGAGCTGTTTGCGCCCACTAAAGTACTGGCGGCCAACCAAGGGCTATACAACGGGTTTCTGGCCGCCGGCCTGGGGTGGGCGCTGCTGATTACGGACCCCGCCTGGCACCGCAACGTGGCCAGCTTTTTTCTGGGCTGCGTGGCAGTGGCCGGGGCCTACGGAGCCGCCACGGCGGGCCCGCGCATCCTACTAGTGCAAACCGTGCCGGCTCTGCTGGCGCTGGCCGCCGTATGGCTGAGTTGATTTTGAGTTAAAAGTGAACAGTTAGGATGGGATTGCCGGCTGACTGATTTAAACTCTTCACTTTTAATTTTTAACTCCCTTCCTCACCGAGCAGGGCCAGGGCGGTGTTGTTGCCCTGCTGGCTGGCCAGGTGCAGGGCCGTGAGGCCGCGGGCATCCTTGATGTCTTTATCGGCACCGGCACTGAGGAGCAGCCGCATGAGGTCGTAGCGGCCAAACATGGTGGCGTATTGAAGAGCGGTGCCGCCACTGCCGTTTTGGGAGTTCAGGTTGGCCCCGCGCTCGATGAGCAGGTGGGCAATATCGGCGTAGCCCTTGAAGCTGACGCCCATCAGGGCAGTGTTCCCGGCGACATCCTGCTGGTTGGGGTCGGCCCCGGCGTCGAGCAGGAAGCGGGCGGCTTCGGGGTGGTTGTCGTAGCAAGCCAGAATGAGGGCCGTGAAGCCCTTGTCGTTGGCCGCATTAATGGCTGCGCCGGCGGCCAGGGTGGCCTGCAGGGCAGCAACCTCGCCGCGGCGAGCGGCATCGAGCAGCTGGGCTTCGGGATGGGAGACGGTAAATTCCATGCGTATCGGGGGATGACAGACGGCGGCTACGTGCCGCCGGCTACTGTACGTCGTTCAGGCGCAAAAGTGGCTGCCAGGTTGGGCGTGCCCGTCAAAAGCACAGCAGCACCACCGCCGTGAGCACGGCCAGCAGAGCCGCCACGCCGGCCGTGTTCACCACCAGCTCGGGCGAGCGGCCGGGCCAGCAGCCCACGGCCGCCACGCCCGCCAGCAGGAGCGGCAGCAGAAAAAAAATGCCGTATATGGTGCCCCCGTAGGGCTGGAACGGGGCCAGGCCATCGGGCGAGGCGGGCGCGCTGATGCGCTGCACCACGCCGAGCAGCGGCGTTTGCCACACGTGCAGCACGTCGCCTTCGCGCACGCGGTAGCCAATGGCGCTGGGCAGCCGGAAACTGGTGTGCGGGGTGTGCACCCGGTAAGCCAGCTGCGGGTCGGAAAGCGACGACGATACGGCAATGGGAAAACGGCTCTGAACCGTTTCGTGGGCATGCTCGCGCAGCGGCAGGGCCCAGTCGAGGCCCAGCAGCAGGCAGCAGGCCAGCAGGGCCGCGTTCAGGCGGCGCGCCCACGGGGCCAGAGCCAGCAGCCGAACTTCGGAGGCCGGAGGCGGCGGGGCCGGCTGCTGGGCCAGGAGTTGGTCGTACACTACGCGGCGGCGCGGATGGGCCAGAATGCCGTAGCCGGCCTCTACTTCGGCCAGGCGGTGGCGCAGGGCCGGGTCGGCGGCACGGCGGCGCAGGCGGGCGCGCTGCCGGGCGTAGGCCTGCTCAATCTGCGCGGGCGTGGCGTTGGGGCCGAGGCCCAGGAGGCGGTAGTAGTTTAGCATAAGCCCGGGTGTGGCCAAAGCTCTAAAATACGACTCGGCCGCCGGTATTGGCAACGGCGCGGCCGGCGGGTATATTGCCCGAAGCCGCCGCTGCAGCAACCACATAGCCGCCGTCGGCCCGTTCTTAGCGCCCCCATGGCCACTCGCCCCGCTGTCCCGCTCCTGCCCGTTGCTGCTGCTGCCCTTGCTGCGGCCCCGCCACCGCCTGCCACGTAGTGCTGAGCAGCTACGGCGGCAGCCTGGTGACGGGCGATGCTATCCGGCTGCGCGTGGCCGTAGGGGCCGGGGCAAGGCTGGTACTCACCACCCAGGCCAGTACCCGCGTTTTCCGCTCCATCGATGGGGCCGTGACCGAGCAGCACACTGCGGGCGAGCTGGCCGAAAACGTCCTGGCCGTGGTCTTCCCCGACCCCGTAGTGCCCCAGGCCGAAAGCCGCTACTGGCAGACGCAGGAGTGGCAGCTGCAGCCCTCCGCCCTGCTGCTGCTGGTCGACTGGTTCCACTCCGGCCGCATAGACCAGACCGAGCAGTTCGCCTTCTCAGAATTTCATACTGAGCTGCGCGTGCGCGTGGCCGGCCGGCTGGTGGTGCTGAACCGGTTTGGGTTTGAACCAGCGCAAAACATTGCTGCCTCCCCAGCCAACTTCGCGGGGTATCAAACCTTTTTTTCGGTGTTTCTGGTGGGCGACCCCGACGATGCACGGTTCCGAGCGCTAGGGCAAATGCTGGCGCGGCAGAAGATGCCCGGCAGCACGGGCCCGCACTTCAATATCAACCGCCAGGAATCAGTTGCGCCGCGTTCGAAAGCGTAGCCGATGTACGGCCCGCACTTCAATAAACTTGTTACTGATTGATTTTAAGTAATTTAGTTTTAAAATTTGCTAATGATGCACAGATTTCAAACGCATCATCTAATTTTTCTTTGCGCTTCATTCGATTTTCTATTCGAAAAATAAAGAATGATTTTATTTTTGCAAGAGCGTTCTCAACGACGATTCTTATGCGGGCCTGGGCCGTATTTTCGTTCTTTTGCGCTGTTGTTAAGGGCTTCTTTTTGGCTGCTTTGTGCGGCAAAAAAATAGCCTCGCCCGTGACGCGTTTTTTGATACCCAAAAAGCCT
>JANNDE010000522.1:0-1178 GCA_031387395.1 Hymenobacter sp. | reverse complement strand
CGACATGAAGGACATCCTCACGGCCGACTTCACCGCCCGCCACGGCCGCCCCGACGTCCTCATCACCGACCCGCCCCGCGCCGGCATGCACCCCGACGTCGTGGCCCGCCTCCTGGAGCTGCGCGCCCCCCGCATCGTCTACATCAGCTGCAACCCCGCCACCCAGGCCCGCGATTTAGAGCTACTCGACGCCGCGTATAAAGTGACGCGCGTGCAGCCGGTGGATATGTTCCCCCACACGCACCACGTGGAGAATGTGGTGGCGCTGGAGCTGAAGTAAGCTAATTTATCTTGCAAATAGAAATCATGTGGATTAGCAACATAATATCTACTCTATTTGCGCCTAAAAGTGTAAGCGAGGATAAAATTCGCGAATCGCATTTTAAAAATTTATTGACCTTGTTTACGCCTTACATCCCTTCTAATGAGGTTAAGGAAATAGGTGTAGTTGAAACATTTGATTATAATCAAGACAGGCTGTTTTTTATACAAGACAGTTTACTGAAAGGAAATTACGCTCATACTGCTGACAACGATATAAGTTGGGATGGCAACCATGTCCTTATTTATCAAATTAAATCAACTGCTGGAAGCATTTACTTTACAGCAATTGTAAACCCTTTTGAAATTTTCGATAACGAAGAAATCTTGTGGTTTACAGAAGCAGAAACCGGCGTGGATGTTAAATTTTTAGTATTCCCCGTGGCACCAAAACTATTATAGCTCGCTCAATGGACTACTTCAACGACCCCGAACTCAACGGCAAATACCTCGGCACCATCACCAAGGACTTCGTCGTCGTGTGCGATACCCTGCTCGAAGCCTCTTCCCAGATTCGCAAGGGCGACTTCAGCCAATACCCCATCTTCGTCTTTGCCAAGCAGGAAGTGCCCCTCGGCGGCCTCCTCGTCAACGCCGACGAGCTAAACCTGGACTGGCACGTCTTCGCCAGCTACCTCGAGCTCTTCGTGCAGCAAGGCATTATCGACGTCGATGGCATCGAAGCCTTCAAGGCGACTTATAAAGATGCCGACGAGTTCTGCTGTCTCTTCGTGCTCGATGAGACGTTTACGAATTTCGTATTCGTGCCGTATCCGGAGGATTAGAACAGCACCGGAGGGGCGACATATCGGTAGTAACTTCCACTACCAGGAAATTCCGAAGCCCCAGCGGGGCGA
>JANNDE010000518.1:0-3138 GCA_031387395.1 Hymenobacter sp. | reverse complement strand
TCAAGTTCGACAAAGCCGAGAAGCAGTTCCGCTCCCTGCGCCGACGCTACCCGCAGCACCCGATGCCCTACTTTCTGCTGGGGCTCAGCACGTGGTGGAAAATAATGCCCTCCAACACGGCCAACGAGCAGTACGACAAGACGTTTTTCGCTTACATGGACACGGCCATCGTCAAGGCCCAGCGGCTCTATGATGCCGACCACCAGAACTACGAGGCGAGCTTCTTTCTCTCGGCTGCCTACGGCTTCGACGCCCGCCTGCACGCCGAGCGCCACGACTGGCGCAAAGCCACGGTGAGCAGCAAACGCTCGCTGACCTACCTGCAAAAGAGCCGGGAGGCCAACGGGCTGAGCCCCGAATTCACCTTCGGAGAAGGCCTGTTTAATTATTATGCCGTCTGGATTGCCGAGGAGTACCCCTGGCTGCGCCCCATCCTGCTGTTTTTCCCCAAGGGCAACCGTGAAACCGGCCTGGCCCAGCTGGCCGCCGTTTCCGAGCAGGGCTTTTACACCGGCACCGAGGCCCGCTTCTTTCGGATGCGGATTCTGGCCAGCGAGCGGGAAAACAGAACCGCGGAAGCAATGGCCATGTCGCGCTCGCTGATGCGTGATTTCCCCGACAACGCCTGCTTTGCCCGTAGCTACGCTTCGCAATGCTTCACGGAAGGCGAATTTGAGGGCCTCGAATCCACCAGCCGCGACATTCTCACCAAGCTGGGCAAGGGCCTGCCTGGCTACGAAGGCATTAGCGGCCGCGTGGCCTCCTACTTCATGGGCTACGTAATGCAGAACCGCTACCGCGATTTGGCGAAGGCCCGCGACTACTATCTGCGCTGCCTCGTGTTCTCCGAGTCGGTGGGCCAGACCTCGACGGGCTATTATCTTTTTTCGCTTAATAACCTGGGCCGCATCGCCGCATCAACCCGCAACGTGGAGGAAGCCCGCCGCTACTACGAACAGGTGCTCAACCTGGCCGGCCGCAAGTCCGAAATGTACATTGAGGCCCGTACCTACCTGCGCAAAAATCCGCAAACGGCTGCCGCGCCCGCTGGCAGCCCCCAGTTGGCGCTAAGTGGCAAGTAGGCCGCAGCATTGCTTAGCAAGGGCATTGTAGCTTCGCCCACTTATGACGCTTCGCCTCCTGAGCCGCTACGCGCTGGCCCTGTTATTCGTGGGCGCGGGCCTGTTGCATTTCCTGCGCCCAGCCACCTACCTGGCCATTATGCCGCCGCAGCTGCCGCAACCGCTGCTGCTGGTGTACCTGAGCGGTGTGGCCGAGCTGCTGGGCGGGCTGGGGCTGCTGCCGGCCCGCACGCGCCGCTTAGCCGGCTGGGGGCTGCTGGCGCTGCTGGTGGCCGTGTTCCCGGCCAACGTATACATGGCCCTGATTCATGAGCAGCTGCATATTCCGGGCTGGCTGGCCTGGGGCCGGCTGCCGTTGCAATTGCCGCTGATGTGGTGGGTGTGGCGGGTGATGCGCGTTGATTCTTCTTCCCATCATATCAGTATCAATTAAAATACCTATGTTTGCTCAAAGATTTTTTTCACTTCATTCCACACCACATGAAAAAGTTACTACTTGTTGCTTCACTAACGGGAGCAATGATTCTGGGCAATGCTCAGTTCAACGCCGCTGATGCAAAACTTTTTGATACCCATATGTGGTACTCCGACAATGGTTCGGGAACTTGCACCGTGTTGGTTCAGGCCACTTTTTTAGGTATTGGCGTGGGGCCTTCCACCGTCATCGACACGTTTAGCTGCTAGTTTACAGCTGTTTCAATGACCTACTTTTATCTGAAAGCACCTGGCTTGGCCAGGTGCTTTTTTACCTTTTGCGCTATTATGGTTGGGTTTATTTTATTGAGTGGCCTGTTTTTCTCCTGCTCTCAAAGCCCGGCGAAAGTCGCGCCGCCGTCTTCATACCATGCCGTCATCGTTGATGCCACCACCAACAAAGCCCTGACCGGGGTAACGGTGGAGAACCAGAAAACCAAGACCACAGTCGTTTCCGACGCGAAAGGCCATATTCTGGTGGCGGCCGCCCCAGTACAGCTACACCTTAACCATCTTGGCTACGCGCCGCTGGAAATTGCCCGGGAAGGAACTTTGGCCGAACAGCCCGATACCCTGCGGCTACTGCCAACAGCCATCGTGTTGGCAAATGTGGTAGTACGCCCGGCCAAGCAAATACGACTCACCTCGGTAGAGCCGGAAAATCGCGAAAAAAGCTTCTTCGGTATGAGTCCCGGACGCGGGCTTACTCCAGGTAGCGCGTTGGCCGTGTTGCATCGCCCACCCGATACGGCGGCTACTTACCGCCTCAGCAAGCTTGTGGTGGGCATTCCCAAACAGCATGAAGCTGAAGCTGGACGGTTGCGCGTACGTCTGGTCAATGTAGACACTTCGCCAACAGCCCATCCCGGTCCCAACGATTTGTTGCCCGTAGCCGCGATTTTCACGGCTCAACAGGTCAACGACGCGCCCAATCACGAGTTGGAAATTGACGTTTCCACCTACGGCATCCGGCTACCCAAGGAAGGCTTGTGCATCATTGTAGAATGCCTGACCACGGAACCCAACGAAACCCGAATTGGTGTCAACCAGACAGTTAGGGGTCATAAAGTTCAGGTGGAAGTCATTACGGCTACCGACCCTAAAAACCAGTCGACTTACAAAAGAACTTCTGTAGAAAAATTCATCTGGGTAAGCATCGCGCACTCAGCGGCCAACGCGGTCACCTGGCGGCTGAGTCCGTCGAACTCGTGGGTGCAAAGCTTTGGCTTCGCGCCAAAGCCCGGTGCGAAGGCAGCGCCGACCACCAACGCGCTGGTCGATATGGTGGTAGAACCTGAATAGCGCGCTAGGCATCCAATGAAAACTTCGTTTCAGGCTTTGCTTACCCACGCCGGGTTAATTGCGCTGCTTCTTTTTATCGGGTTCTTCGTGCGTGGCATCTATCAACCGCTGTATGAGAGCGAGTTAGCTTATGCCGTGGTTATTCTCCTCGCCACGAGTTTCGCGCTTTCTATTTACTACAAGTCCTTGGTTCCCAATACTACCCGCGAAGAAGGAGGCCTTGCCTGGTATGTTGGCCGGGGCTTTGGCGCGGGAATCATCGGGGTCATCGGAGCGGTGG
>JANNDE010000478.1:0-1197 GCA_031387395.1 Hymenobacter sp. | reverse complement strand
TGGAGGAAGTGCGCGACGCACTGCTCGACTTCAAGAAATCGGGCAAATTCGTGGTGGCTTATCACGAGGTGAGCTCCGAAAAGAGTTTCTACCTGTCGTCGGTGGCCAACGAGATTTACCTGCACCCGCAGGGCACGCTGGAGTTCAACGGCCTGAGCTCGGAGGTGATGTTCTACAAGCGCCTGTTCGAGAAGGCCGGCATCGAGCCTTACATCTTCCGCGTGGGCTCGTTCAAGAGTGCCGTGGAGCCGTTTTTCCGCGAGAACTTCTCCGATTCGGCCCGCTACCAGACGGTGTCGTTTTTGAATTCCATCAACAACCACATGATTGGGCAGGTGGCCAAGTCGCGCGGCATTGCCCCGGCTCGCCTGAAGGTGATTTCCGACTCGATGCTGGTGCACAACGCCCCCGACGCTCTGCGCCTGAAAATGGTGGCCAAGCTCGGCTACTTCGATGAGGTGCAGGACTACATGCGCGGCAAGCTGGGCCTGGCCAAGGACAAGAAACCCAACCTGGTGAGCCTCGGAGACTACACCGACGGCGAAAAGACCGACGATAAAGAGGAGAATACCAGCAGCAACCGCATCGCCGTGATTTACGCCGAGGGCGACATCGTGACCGGCAAGGGCTCCGACGACAACATCGGCAGCACCAAGTTTGCCGAGGCCATTCGCAAGGCCCGGCTCGATGAGAAGGTGAAGGCCGTGGTGCTGCGCATCAACTCGCCCGGCGGCTCGTCGCTGGCCTCCGATATCATCTACCGCGAGGTGACGCTCACCAAAAAGGTGAAGCCCATTATCTGCTCGATGTCGGACGTGGCGGCTTCGGGCGGTTACTTCATTGCCATGGGCTGCGACACCATTGTGGCCCACCCGAACACCATCACGGGCAGCATCGGCGTATTCGGCGTGCTGCCCAACATCCAGCCGCTGCTGCGCGACAAGCTCGGCATCACCACAGACCGCGTGACGACGGGCAAGTTCTCGGACTTCCCCACCATCACGCGCCCGCTCACGCAGTTCGAGCAGAGTCAGTTTCAAAACGAAATCAACCGCATCTACGCCGACTTTACCACCAAAGCCGCCCAGGGCCGCAACATGCCCGTGGAGCGTCTGCGCGGCTACGCTTCCGGCCGCGTGTGGTCGGGCTCCGAGGCCAAGGCCCGCGGCCTCGTAGACGTGCTGGGTTCGTTTGATG
>JANNDE010000463.1:0-1145 GCA_031387395.1 Hymenobacter sp. | reverse complement strand
GCCTTAACGGCCTCACGATCAGGCCGGGCGAGCGGGTGCTGACGCGGCTGGTGGTTTCGCGGCTACCCTCCGGCACGGTCATCGACATTCCGGTGCATGTGTTTCGTTCCGCGGTGCCCGGCCCTACGATGCTGCTGATGGCCGGTATGCACGGCGACGAAGTAAATGGTATTGAAATCATCCGCCGCCTGATCCGGCGCGGCCTGCTGCGGCCATTGCGGGGCACCATCATTGCCATTCCCATCCTGAATATCTACGGGTTTCTGAATTTTTCGCGCGACGTGCCCGACGGCAAAGACGTGAACCGCAGCTTCCCCGGCAATCCGCGCGGCTCGCTGGCCAGCCGCGTGGCGCACCGCTTCATGCGCGAAATCATGCCTCTGATTGACTACGGCATCGATTTTCACACGGGCGGCGCGGCCCGCTCCAACATGCCCCAGATCCGGTGCCTGCTGCACGAGGACCCCGAAACCGATGCGCTGGCGGCGGCCTTCGCGGCCCCGTTCACGCTGCACGCGGCCCTGCGCGGGGGCTCGCTGCGCGAGGCGGCCCAAAGCCTGGGCAAGCGCATCATCGTGTACGAAACCGGCGAGTCGTTGCGGCTCGATGAGCCCGGCATCGATCTGGCCATTGCGGGCACGTTTCGGGTGCTGCACTACCTGGGCATGGCGGCCGATGCCTCGCGGCCCGAGCAGCCGGGTGTGGTGTGTTTGCGCCATACGTGGCTGCGGGCCAAGTTCGCGGGCTTGTTTCGAAGCCACGTCCGCAACGGCGACTACATTGAGAAGGGTCAGATCTACGGCTCCGTGGCCGACCCCTACGGCGAGCATGCCGTGCGCCTGGAAGCGCCCGTGGCGGGCTACATTATCGGCCTCAACCACATGCCCGTCGTCAACCAGGGCGACGCGCTGGTGCATGTAGGTCGCATTGATGCCGCCCCCAGCCGCCTGGATCTGGCGCCGCCCTTCGAGGAGAAACCCATGAAGCCGCTGGAGCACGACCCCGAAGACCCCGACGACGACGAGCCGGAAGCGCCGTGAGGCTGTAGTGCCCCGAAGCAGTGCTTCGGCCCAGCGCACGGTTCCGCGTAGTACCACGAAGCGGTGCTTCGTTCATTGAACGACAACCGTTGTAACGGCGCGGCC
>JANNDE010000450.1:0-17166 GCA_031387395.1 Hymenobacter sp. | reverse complement strand
AAAAGTATGATTCCTGACGGTTACACGCCCAGCAGCAGGCGGGTCGGGTCTTCGAGCAGCTCTTTCACCCGCACCAGGAACGATACCGACTCGCGGCCGTCGATGATGCGGTGGTCGTAGCTCAGGGCCAGGTACATCATGGGCCGAATCACCACCTGGCCGTTTTCGGCAATGGGGCGTTGGATGATGTTGTGCATGCCCAGAATGGCCGATTGCGGCGCGTTGATAATGGGCGTGCTGAGCATGGAGCCGAACACGCCGCCGTTGGTGATGGTGAACGTGCCGCCCGTCATCTGCTCGATGGTGAGCTTGTTGTCGCGGGCCAGCGTAGCCAGCCGCACCACTTCTTTCTCAATGCCCTCGAAGCTCAGCTGCTCGGCGTTGCGAATCACGGGCACCACCAACCCTTTCGGAGCCGATACGGCGATGCTAATATCGCAGAAATCGTTGAATACGATGTCGGTACCGTCAATCTGGGCATTCACTGAAGGCCACTCTTTCAGGGCGATACACACGGCTTTGGTAAAGAAAGACATGAAGCCCAGGCCCACGCCATTTTTGGCCTTAAACTGGTCCTTGAACTTGTTGCGCAAGTCCATGATGGGCTGCATGTTCACCTCGTTGAAGGTGGTGAGCATAGCCGTCTCGTTCTTTACCAACACCAGGCGGCGGGCCACCGTTTTGCGCAGGTTGCTCATGCGCTCGCGGCGCACTTCGCGGCTGCCACTTGGTGCCTGCTTGTTGGTGCCTGGTGCCTGGGGCGATGCGGCAGCCGCTGGCGCAACGGCCGGAGACGCCACCGGAGCTGGCGCGGCCGGCTTGGCCTGGGCGTTCTGGGCATCTTCCTTGGTGATGCGGCCATCGCGGCCGGTGCCGGCCACGCTGGCAGCGGCAATACCTTTCTCATCGAGAATCTTGCCGGCGGCCGGCGAAGGCACGCCCGTAGCGTATGTAGCAGCGCCACCACCAGCCGGAGCCGAAGCCAGTGCCGCTACGGGAGCCACCGCCGAAGCTGCTGGAGCCGTAGCCGGGGCCGCAGTGGCCGCGCCACCACCGCCGCCTTCAATCCGCGCAATCACCGCGCCGATGCTGATGGTTTCGCCTTCCTTCACGGCGTGGCGCAGGGTGCCAGCCGCTTCAGCGGGCAGCTCGAAGGTGGCTTTGTCCGATTCGAGCTCGGCAATCACCTCGTCGCGGCTCACCTGGGCGCCATCTTCTTTCAGCCATTTGGCCACCGTCACTTCCGTGATGGATTCGCCCACGGCGGGAATTTTCATTTCCACCGAGCCCCCACCAGCGGCGGGAGCAGCGGCCGGAGCAGCCGGGGCCGCGCCACCGGCTGGCGTGCCGCCGTAACCAGCCTGGTCGCTGGCGGCGGGGTTTTCCTCGCCTTTGCTGAGGGGGTCGGCGGCGGGGGCACTGGCAGCAGCCGGGGCGGGCGCAGCAGCGGCCGGGGCCGGAGCAGCACCAGCGGCAGCCCCATCCAACTCAGCAATCACGGTGCCGATGCCGATGGTTTCGCCCTCGGCCACGCGGATTTTCAGCACGCCGTCGGCCTCGGCGGGCAGCTCAAACGTGGCCTTGTCCGATTCGAGCTCGGCAATCACCTCATCGCGTTTCACGGCCTCGCCGTCTTTCTTGAGCCACTTGGCAATGGTGACTTCGGTGATGGATTCGCCAACGGCGGGAATTTTGATTTCGAGGGCCATAAACTAGGGTGGCGGAAAAGAGTGTCTTTCTGAGATTGAATGGAATGGGAAGCGAGAATGGGCAAGCGGAAGCTTACCGCCCTCCTTAGTCCTGCTTCTTGGCTACTTCGGCGGTGGCTTTGATGTTGCCATCGGCCACAGCCTCCTTGGGCTTGTCGAAGGCGCGGGCCACGAGGTCCTTCTGCTCCTTCACGTGAATTTTGTTGTAGCCAGTGGCCGGCGAGGCCGAGGGCTTGCGGGCCACCACGTCCTCCAGCTCGCGGCGCATGAAGCGCAGCAGGTAGTTCCAGTAGCCCATGTTTTCGGGCTCTTCCTGCACCCAGTACACCTTGGCTTTGGGGTACTTGGCCAGCTCGGCGTCGAGCTGCTTTTTGGGGAAGGGGTGCAGCTGTTCGAGGCGCACGATGGCCACATCGGTACGGTTGGAAGTGCGTTGCTCGTCGAGCAGGTCGTAGTACACCTTGCCCGAGCACAGCAGCACGCGCTTCACCTTTTTGGCTTCGGCGTAGTCGTCGCCCAGTACCTCGCGGAAATGGCCGTTAGTGAACTCTTCAATCGGCGAAATGCACAGCGGATGGCGCAGCATCGACTTGGGCGACATCACCACCAGCGGCTTGCGGAAGCTCCACGTCAGCTGCCGGCGCAGGGCGTGGAAGAAGTTGGCCGGCGTGGTGATGTTGGCCACCACGATGTTGTTCTCGGCCGCGAGCTGCAAAAACCGCTCGGGGCGGGCGTTGGAGTGCTCCGGGCCCTGGCCTTCGTAGCCGTGGGGCAGCAGCATCACGAGTCCGTTCATGCGCTGCCACTTGCTCTCGGAGCTCACCACGAACTGGTCAATCATGGTCTGGGCCCCGTTGGCGAAGTCGCCGAACTGCGCTTCCCACACCACCAAAGCCGTGGGGTTGGCCATGCCGTAGCCGAATTCGAAGCCCAGCACCGCGTACTCGCTCAGCAGCGAGTTGAAGATGCTCAGCTGCTCGTTTTCGCCTTCAATGTTGTTCAGCGAGTTGTACGGGGCCGACGTTTCAGCATCATGCAGCACCGCGTGGCGGTGCGAAAACGTGCCGCGCTGCACGTCCTGGCCGCTCACGCGCACCACGTGCTTTTCCGTGAGGAGCGAGCCGTAGGCCAGCAGTTCGCCGGCGGCCCAGTTCAGCACACGGGTGCCGTCGTACTTCTTGGTGTAGTCGCGCATCCAGCCCTCGGGCATGCGCGACCAAGTGCCGTAGTTTTCAAAGAACATATTACGGCGCTCCTTCAGCAGGTTATCAATCTGCTTGATGGGCTTGAAACCGTCCGGAATCGTGGTCAGCGCCTTGGCCACTTTCTCCACCGTTTCGGGCGAAATCCCGGTTTCGGGCGACTGCTCAAAATCTTCGGGCGTGCTACGGCGCAGGCTGCGCCACTCGTTTTCGAGGGCCTGGTACTTGTACGGCAGCGGCTTCTGCTTCACCAAATCGAGGCGGGCCTGCAGGGTATCGCGGAAGTCCTTATCCATCTGGGCGGCCAGCGCGGCATCCACGTCGCCGCGGGCTACCAGCATGGCGTTGTAGACTTCGCGCGGGTTCTGATGCTTCGAGATGAGGTTATAGAGTGTGGGCTGGGTGAACTTGGGCTCGTCGGACTCGTTGTGGCCGTGGCGGCGGTAGCACACCATATCAATGAAGATGTCGGCGTGAAACTGCTGGCGGTACTCGGTGGCCAGCTGCACGGCAAACACCACCGCCTCCGGGTTGTCGCCGTTCACGTGCACCACCGGCGCATCGATGATTTTGGCCAGGTCCGTCGAATAAATCGACGAGCGGGCATCTTCAAAATCAGTGGTGAAACCAACCTGGTTGTTAATCACGAAATGGATGGTGCCGCCCGTGCGGTAGCCTTCCAGCTGCGACATCTGGGTCAGCTCGTAGCCGATGCCCTGGCCGGCCAGCGCCGCGTCGCCGTGGATGAGGATGGGCAGAATCTGGTGGTAGTCGCCGCCGTACTGGTGCTCAATTTTGGCGCGCACGAAGCCTTCCACCACCGGGTTCACGGCCTCGAGGTGCGAGGGGTTGGGCGCGAGTTTCAGGTTCACTTTCTGGCCGCCGCTGGCTTCCACTTCCGACGAGTAGCCCATGTGGTACTTCACGTCGCCGTCGCCCATCGTGAGGTCGGGCACGGCCGTGCCTTCAAACTCCGAGAAAATCTGCTCGTAGGTCTTGCCCATGATGTTGGCCAGCACGTTCAGCCGGCCGCGGTGGGCCATGCCAATCATCACTTCCTTCACGCCCAGCTCCGCACCCTTGCCGATGATGGCATCGAGCGCGGGAATAGTCGTTTCGCCGCCCTCCAGCGAGAAACGTTTCTGCCCCAAAAACTTGGTATGCAAGAAGTTCTCGAACACCACGGCCTCGTTCAGCTTCTTCAGAATGCGCTTTTTGTACGCCACGCCGGGGTTGAAGGCCAGCGAGTCGCGCTCCACTTTGGCCCGAAACCAATCCAGCACCTGCGGGTCGCGGATGTACATATACTCGAAGCCGATGGGGCCGGTATAAATCTTCTCCAGCGCGGCCACGATATCGCGCAGCCTGGCTTGGCTGCCGAGGCCCAGCACCTCGCCGTTCTTAAACACGGTGTCCAAATCGGCTTCGCCCAGGCCGAAGTCAGCGAGGTCGAGGCGGGGCTTGCGGTCTTTGCGCTCGCGCACCGGGTTGGTTTTGGCGCGCAGGTGGCCGCGGCTGCGAAAGGCATGGATGAGGTTGCGTACGGCCGTCTCCTTGTCGGACGAAACTTCGCCGCTGCTCAGGCCCTCGGGCGCGTTGTTCGTGGAGGCGGAGGTATTCAGTACGCCGTAGTCGTCGGCCTGCGGAGCGGCCGGGGCCGCTTTGGGAGTCGTTGCGACCGAGCCATTGAAAGCGGGCGCATTGGTGGCGGCCGGAGCCGCGCCAGGTAGTACCGAAGCGCCCTCTGGGAACTGCTGCGAGAAATCAAAACCTTCAAAAAACTTACGCCAGCCGAAATCTACCGATTCGGGGTTCTGGCGGTAGGCCTGGTACAGGGTTTCGATGGCCGCCGCGTCGGCGTTGGCAATGTAAGAATAGGCGTCCATTGGGAATTCAGCTTAAGTAAGGCGGCGTAAAAGTAACACACCTATCAATCAGGCAAAAACCTAAAACCGGTTACACAAATCAACCTGTTAATCAATTAAATGACTTACAGACGACTCATTGGCAGTGCGGGCTTGCTGCGTCAAGTTATCACAATTCACCGAGTTGCCGGACTATGTTGTTGCGACCGGGTCGCAAAACTGGTGGCCCCGGCCTTCGCAAAAAATGGTATGATAACGGGGCGTCTAATATAAACTTTTGACTATATCATAACTAAACGACCTAGCAAGCCCAATTCCAATTGGATAATTTATTTAGCCAAAACTAATTTGGGTAGCCAGGCGTTAATGTATTTCTGCCCAGCCTGAAACGGCCGGGCCGTACCCATAACGCCGGGCTCAATGGCGCACGAACGAACCTCATTTTGATGAACAATGCACGACTACTAATTGACATCTTTCTGGCCGCCGCCGCCTTGGCCACGCCCCTGTTCCACTCCGCCCCCGTGGCCCGGGTCAGTTCCAAAATGACCTGCTTTTTTGCTCCTGCTGCTGCTATTCACCTGCGTACCCGGCGCCCAAGCCGCGCCCCAAAGCTGCTGGTACGCAGCTCTACCTACACCGTAACCGCCACCGCCTACCAGGCCGTGCCCGGCCAAACCGACAACGAGCCGTTCGTAACGGCCGACAATTCCCGCATTAAACCGCACTACGGGAGCAAAAAGCGCTGGATGGCCCTGTCGCGCGACTTGCTGAAACCCTGGGGCGGGCAGTTTGCATTTGGGGATAAGGTCCGGGTACGCGGCATCTCGCCCGCGCTCGATGGCGTGTATACCATCCACGATACCATGAACCGCCGCCATCGCCACTGCATGGACGTGCTGACGCACGTGAGCGAGAAGTTCGACATTTTTCAGAAAGGGGTTAAGATTCAGAAAGTGGAGGAGGTCGACCGGGCTTTCGCCAAGCTTTAGCGGCCCCACTACCGGCATTGCGAAAAGTCCCGCGCCTCCTTTGGGAAGCGCGGGGCTTTTTCGTAAATAACCCTTCATTATCAGTCACTTATTTGGGAATCGCCATTTTGAAGATGCGGAACGGAGGACGGGGCTGGCCCACGCCTTTATTCCAGTTGGGGGTTTTGTGAATGCTGGAATTGGCGACGTACAGGGTGCCGTCGGCCGTGAGGCTGTAGGTATCGGGCCACTGCAAGCGGTCGTCCTGCACCAGGGTTTCGATTGTGCCGGCGGGCGTGCGACGCATCAGCGCGCTGTTTTCGAAGGAAGTCAGGTAAACATTGTTGGCGGCGTCGATTTCGAGGCCATCGGTGGCGGGAATCTCCCCCACGGTTTCTACCTGCTGGGCCAGCTGCGCATCCTTCAGGGCAGCATCGCGCAGGGCGGCGGTTTTGATGCGGTAGAGTTTATGGCCGGTAAGCGGACAGTAGTAGAGGTAGGTATTGTCGGTGCTCAGGGCAATGCCGTCGACGTTGAACTGGGCGGGCTTGCCCTGCAGGTCCAGCATGGCGTGGCCGGCGGCTTTGATGACGAGGCCTTTCTCCGCCTTCATAGAAGGGTGCGAGGACAGCAAACGACGCGATTGCAGGGTCTTCAAATCGGTGACGACCAGCGCGCCGGTGCCGGACTCGGTCATATAGGCATAGTTGTTTTGCAGGTCGATGCGCACATCGTTGAGGTAGGACTTGCGCGGGGCCACGCTCTCCGGGAAGGGAATGGTGAGCAGCATCTGGCCGGTTTTGGGGTCGGTTTTCACGAGCTTGGGGCCGCCGGGCACGGTGAACCTGAGGCCGGGCGCGGCGGGGTCCAGAACCCAGACCATGCCGGCTTTATCGATGAACACGCTCTGCGGGCAAATCCAGTGTTTGAGCGGCTCATTTTTCACCGAGTCGTTCCACATGCACCAGCTAGCGTTAGGGTAGGGCTTGAGGGTGTTGTGGGGGCCGACCTCGGCAACGGGATACGCGGGGTTCCAGTCCCAGCGCGGAAAGCAGGCGAATATTTTACCGCCCGGTTCCACGGCCACGCCCACCATCTGCGGGTCGTTGAACTCGGCGACGACCTGCAAGGGGGAGTTGGCCGGGGCGGCGGGGGCGGCCGCGGTAGTCGCCGAGCCGGCCGCGGCGGGAGAAGCGGCGGCTTCGGGTTGGCGGGCGGGTGATGAGCAGCTGGCCAGCAGCAGGGCGGCAGCCAGCAGCGAAGTGCCAGCGGTGGTGGAACAAGTGAGAAGCATAGCGTTAGAAGAAAAATCAGGCAAAAAAATACCCCCGCCAGACTGGGCGAGGGTATTCCATACGGCCGCAGCCGCTGCATGTTAGCTCATCCGGCCATAAATCCGGCTACTGGCAAATTCAACTTACTGATTACCTGACGAATCGGGCACGGGCAAGCCAGTAGCCGGGGCCAGCGAGTCGGCCACCGGAGCCGCCAGCCGGGGCTGGATAACCGGGGCCGGGTTGGTGGGGGCCACGCGCACCGTTTCGGGAACGGCCGTAGTCACGGGCAGCGGCGCCACCTGCGGGCCGGTTTCAATGGTGGTGTTAAGCGAGTCAGCGGCGGTCTGGCTGATGCTGGTGAGGTGCTCATCGGTAGTGGGCCGGGTGAAGCCCAGGTAGGCCACCACGGCCAGAAACACCAGCACGGCCCCAATGGCCAGCACCAGGCCCAGGGAAGAATTATGTTCGGCGGGCGCGGTGGGGAATTCTACTGCATCGTCAGCCAGTACTTCCGCCGCTGGGTTCAGCGCGTCATTACTACGCCCGGCCAAATCGACCGAAGCCCCGGGCTGGAAAGAGGACACGGATGTCCATTCAAAAGCGAATGCCTTGTTTTCATCCGCGGCCGGGGTACGGCCCGTGGTGGCTCCGGAGCCCGGCCCGGGCGGCCGCGCCTCCGGCAAAGGCACCGCTTGGGCTGGCATTGGCGTGACGGCGTTCGGAGTAGGTGCGATGGGGGCCACTGGCGGAAGCCCCAACGCTTCGGCGGCGGGAGTAGCGGCGGGTGGCGTGAATACCAGCCGCTGCTTCAGAGCTTCGAACTCGGTGGGCGTGAGAGCCCCGGCATCAAGCATTTCCTTGAGCTGACGCAGGGTATCGAGGGGCGACGAGGGGTTTTCCATGGAGGGCAATACGGCCGGGCGCGGGGCTAGTTTTTGCGGTCGAGGGCCGACAGACGGTCGCGGCGGCGCTGCAGTCGCAGGCGGTTCTGCTCCAGCTGCACGTTGGTGCCGATGAGCGTGACCGAGTCGGCGCGCGACTGCGTCAGGTTTTCGGCGTTTTTCTTTTTCAGCTCCTCAATGCGCTTGAGGTTGGACGTGGTGTTGCTTTGCAGGCTCACGCGCTCCTTTTCGAGGCGCTCCTTTTCCTTTTCGGAGGCTTTCAGCTTTTTCTCGCCCTCGGCCACCATGGCGCGGTAGGCACTGAGGCGGGCCGCCCCGGCGTAGCTCTGCACGATGGTGCGCAGGGCGTTGTATTCGGTGGCCGTCTTATCGGGCGAGAAGAACGTGTTGTCATCAAACCCACCGAACACCGATACTTCGGCCACCGAGTCGGACGGGGCCGCGATGGTGGCGTAAAGGTCGACGAGCTT
This sequence comes from Hymenobacter sp., assembly GCA_031387395.1. Taxonomy (GTDB): domain Bacteria; phylum Bacteroidota; class Bacteroidia; order Cytophagales; family Hymenobacteraceae; genus Hymenobacter. The sequence continues at coordinate 8,770 of JANNDE010000450.1, read as the reverse complement.
GCCGGAGATACTGCTGGCGGGCGTCTGACGGGCCGTCATCACGTCGCTCTTCATGAAGCCCAGCACGCCACCGGTTTTGAATTTCACGTTGTAGCTGCTCTTCATCCAGCTCTGAAAAAAGTCGCGCACATCGGAGGCCGTGCCATCGACCTGCACTTTAAAGGCCGGACGCGGGCTTTTGTTATAGCTCACATCGCCGGTACGGACGTCGTAGAGCTGGGCGGCGGCCGGGCGGGCGGCCAGCAGGCCCAGCAGCAGAAACAGTTGGAAGCAGAGGTTTTTCATGGGAAACAGGGTGCAGAAAAGCCGGTAACGAGCGGCACCACAAAGTAAGCGGGCGGCGCGGTGGCAATGGGCAACTCTTCGGCCAAGCCCGTTGCGCGGGCGTGCGGCCCGCTTTGCGGCCCGCTGAACACCAGCCCGGCCTACCGCAGCTCGTGGCGGTCGAAGGCGGCCTGCAGGTCGTCGCGCATGGCCTGAAAGCGGGCAATAGCGGCGGCCAGAAACTCATCGTCGAGCAATTCGCGCACTTCGGCATCGGTGCCGGTGAGCAGGTCGAGCTCGGCCACTTTATAGGTTTGTTCGAGGTTGCCCTGCTCCAGCTTCAGCAGGAACTTGCCGTTCCAGGCCAGGAGCGTGATTTTGACGGCGGGATGGGGGATGTCGGCGACATGACGCATAGAATAAGAACGCGGAACCTTGAAATTTTGACGAAGATAGGGCCGGGACGGGACGGGACGGGCGGATGAGGAAACCGCAAAAACCGGGTACCGGCCCAACCTCTCGGTCTGGCGGCCGTAAAAGCGCTCCCTGACACCGCTTAGCGCGGCCAGGTGGCTGTCATCCCACAAGAGCGGCGTTTTACCCAATCGATTGGGGAAAACGCCGCTTTGCCGGGCCCGGCTGCGCAGGGCCGGCAGGCCGGAGCATGACTATAGCGGCCGGGCGCGTAATTTTCGGGCATGAACAAGCTCTTTCTTGGCGCGCTGGCCTGGCTCCCACTCGCGGCAGCCGCCCAAACGCCTCCCCCATCCACCCTCACCCCCGAAAAGCTCTGGCAGCTGGGCCGCCTGGGCGAAATGCAGGTATCGCCCGACGGCCGGACGGTGGCCTACACGGTAACCCGCTACAGCGTGGCCGACAACAAGGGCAACGCCGACATCTGGACGGTACCGGTAGCCGGCGGCACGCCAAAGAAACTCACCGACACGCCCGGCTCGGAAAACACCCTGAACTGGCGGCCCGATGGCAAGCTGACCTTCCTATCGGGCGAAAGCGGCACTGACCAACTCTACGTCGTGAGTGCCGACGGCACCGGCAAAGCCAGGCTCAGCGACTTTCCCGACCAGGGCCTGAGCAACCTGAAGTACGCGCCCAAAGCCAACTTCATCCTCTACACCCAGGATGTGAAATCGAGCCCGACCACGCTCGATATGTTCCCGGACCTGCCCAAGGCCGACGCCAAAGTCATCGACGACCTGAACTACCGCCACTGGAACGTGTGGGACGACCACCTCGCCAGCCACGTCTTTTTCCAGCCGATTGCGGCCGACGGCAAGCCCGAAGGCTACGGCAAAGACCTGATGCCCGGCGAGAAGTTCGACTCGCCGCTGATGCCCGACGGCGGCGCCGAGCAGCTGGCTTTCTCGCCCGACGGCTACCGCATTGCCTACACCAGCCGCAAGCTCACGGGCCGGGCCGAGGCCGAAAGCACGAACTCGGATATCTACCTCTATGACATTCACGACCAGAAAACCGTGAACCTGAGCGAGGGCCTGGGCGGCTACGACACCGAGCCCGCCTTCGCGCCCGACGGCAAGCAGGTGGCCTGGCTGAGCATGGCCACGCCCGGCTTCGAGAGCGACCGCAACGGCATCGTGGTGTACGATTTCGCCAGCAAAAAGCGCGTCGACATCACCAAAGGCTCGGAGCTGAGCGCGGGCAACGTGCGCTGGAGCCCGGACGGCAAAACCCTCTATTTCATGGCCGTGGTGACGGGCACCGAGCAGCTATTTGCCGTACCCGGAAAAGGCGGCAAAATTCGCCAGCTGACCACCGGCGCGCAGAACTACAACACGTTTGAGCTGGTGGGCCCGGACCAGGCCGTGGCCAACCGCACTACGCTTTCGGCTTTTGCCGATGTGGTGCGGCTGGATTTGAAGACGGGCCGGGAAACTCCGCTTACCACCATCAATAAGGAAGAGCTGGCCGGTATCAAGCTGGGCAAGGTGGAGGACCGCCGCGTGACCACCACCGACGGCAAGCAGATGCAGGTGTACGTGATTTACCCGCCCGATTTCGACCCCGCCAAAAAATACCCCACGCTGCTCTACTGCCAGGGCGGGCCGCAAAGCCCGATTACCCAGAGCCAGAGCTACCGCTGGAATTTCCAGCTGATGGCGGCCAACGGCTACATCGTGGTGGCCCCCAACCGGCGCGGCCTGCCCGGCTTCGGCCGCGAGTGGAACGATGCGATTTCGGGCGACTGGGGCGGCCAGGCAATCCGGGATTATTTCTCGGCCATTGATGCCATCAGCCAGGAGTCGTTTGTGGACAAGGACCGCCGCGGCTGCGTGGGCGCCAGCTACGGCGGCTTCGCGGTGTACTACATTGCCGGCCACCACGAAGGCCGCTTCAAAACCTTTATTGCCCACGACGGCCTCTACAACCTCACCAGCTGGTACCCGAGCACCGAGGAAATGTTCTTCGCCAGGCACGACATGGGCGGCACGCCCTGGGATGCCACTCCGAGCAAATCCTATCAGGAATTCAACCCCCAGCTATTCGCCAAAAACTGGGATACGCCCATCCTGGTCATCACCGGCGGCAAAGATTTCCGGGTGCCCGAGGGCCAGGCCATGGAAGCATTCGGCACGGCCCAGCTGCGCGGCATTCCGAGCCGGTTTCTGTATTTGCCCAACGAAGGGCACTGGGTACTGAAGCCGCAGAACGCCATTTTGTGGCAGCGCGTGTTTTTCGACTGGCTGGGCCGCACGCTGCAGCCCGGTGGGCCGGCCACGAAGTAGAAGAATGCTAGCAGAACAAGACTATAAAGGGTGTCATGCAAAACTGCGCTCCTTCTCCAATCAGGAAATCGGGCCGGTGTCTGATGCCCTCAGCGATACCATGAGGCCTGCACCGGTGACCGATGAAAAAGGCAACGCGTCGTTTTGCATGACACCCGGCCGTGGGCATGAACGACTACATCTCGAAGCCCATCGACGACTAACTGCTATGCCGCAAACGCATCGAGTTCCTGAAAAGCGCGGGCCATGCGCAGAAAGCCGCGCTGGCCGCCGCCGTGTGGCCAAAGCGAAATCGCAGTTTGGCCGGCAGATTTTCGGGAAGTTTTCCAGAAATTCGTCCAGCGTTTCGCCCGTTTCCAGGTAGTCCCACAAGGACTGGATGGATACCCGGGTGCCCGCGAAAACGGGCATTCCGCCCATCATTTCCAGGTCGATAATAATGGCTGAGATGGGCATGGCGAGCTGTTCTTAAGTAAGCTACAACGCCCTAGCGGGCCAGCACCTCGGTTACCCGGCTGATATCCACGCTCACTTTTTGCAGAAACGCGAGCTGGTCGAGCAGCGACTTATCGTCGGTGAGCACGGGCACGTTGGGCTCGGCGGGGCCGAGCTCGGGCAGGGGCTCGGGGGCGGGCGGGGCAATGCGGCCCAGGCTTTTGCCTAGCGCGGCCAGGGCGCTGGTGAGGGCGCGGCGGCTCTCGGGCGCGAAGGGCGGCACGGCGGGCGCGGCCTCGCGCAGGGTGCCGGTGAGGGCGGCGATGTTGGAGGACAGCACGTGGTTCAGCACCACGAACTCGTGGGTTTCCTGGGGGCGGTGCTGCTTGCTTTTGGGCTCGGTGAGCATGCGCTGAAAGGCGGCCGCGAGGTTGGCCCCGCTCACGTACACGTTTTTGCGCAGCAGGCGGTACTCGTGGGCCGGCAGGGGCCGGCCGGCCAGGCGGTCGGCCAGCTGGCGCAGGTAGGCCAGGTTGGCGCGCAGGGCGGCGGCCATGTAGGTGGTCAGCCCATCCGATTCCCAACGCGGAAACAGCAGGTAGCCCGCCCCAAAAGCAATACCACAGCCCACCAGCGTATCGATAATGCGCTCCTGGGCCACGCCCAGAAAGCCCAGCCCCATAAACCGGAACAGGATGAGCAGGTAGGCCGTGAGGAACACCACCGTAACCAGGTATTTGGTGCGCTGGAAGCTGTAGGCCACCACCATGAACACCACCAGAATAGCAAAGCGGGCTTTCATCCAGGGCACGGCCCAGAGCACGGCCCCGCCCAGCGCCCCGCCGGCCAGCGTGCCCACGATGCGCTCGGTGTTGCGCTGGCGCGTGAGGCTGAACCCGGGCTTGAGCATGATGGTCACGGTCATCAGAATCCAGTAGCTATGCTGGCCGGGCCAGATGAGCTCGCCCACGCCGAAGGCCACCAGGCAGGCCACCGTCATGCGCACGGCGTGGCGGAACACGGCCGAGCTCAGGGTAAAATTCTGGCGCAGCGACTGCCAGTCGATTTCCTGGTGGGCCACGAAGCGGGTGTGCTCGGCGGCGCGGCTGGCGGCCGGCGCGGCGGCCACCAGGGCCTCGTCGAAGTAACGCCGGATGTTGCCCACCCGCCGGATGATGTCGCGCAGGTTCACCAGAATTTTCTTCAGCACCCGGGTATTGGCTTCGAGGACAGGGTCGGTTTCGAGGGCGCTGATGCGGGCTTGCAGGCGGTCCCACTCGGCGGTGAGCTCGGGGCCGGTGCCGCGGTAGGGCTGGTTGGCCTGAATGGCCACGCCGAGGTGGTCGAGCGCGGTGGCCGCGTGCCGGATGAGCCGGGCCACGTCGGCCAGCACCCCGGTGCGGGCAAAATCGGCGCGCACGGCCACGTAGTCGTAGTAGCCCACGGTGATGCGCTCGTACAAATCGACGGTCTCCACGAAGGTGAGCACCAGGCGGCGGCCGGTGCTGGTGGTTTCGTTCACAATCTGGCGGGTACGGAACAGGAAGTCGCGGGCGGCCTCCTGCTTCTCGTTCACCACCACCTGCTGGGCCACCAGCTGGCGATAGTCGTCATCGAGGTCGGTGCGGGGCTCGTAAAAGCGGGCTTTCAGCTCCAGAAAGCGGGCCAGGGCATGAATGCACTCGCCCAGTGCCTGCTGGGCCGGGCGGTAGGGCCGCACCTGGTAGGCCAGCAGCGCCAGCCCCGCGTACCAGAGGCCGCCCAGCAGCAGCAGGCCCGCGTGCAGCGGCGCAGCGGCCAGGGCGGGCGGGTGGGCCAGCAGCAGCACCACGTTCAGGAGGCCGGCGGTGCCCACGGCCCCGGCCCGCGCCCCCCACACCAGCAGCATGGTGAGACCGAAGCTGAGCACCCCAATTTGCAGGGCCAGCGTCCAGATAGTGAGGGCGGCCACGCTCGTGAGCAGGGCCGTGAGCACCACCACGGCCAGCGCGGCCAGCATGCCGTTGCGGCGGTGGGCGGCCGGGCCGGGCGTGTCGGTCACGCTCAGGCACACGGCCCCGGTCGAGATGGTGAGGCCCTCGGCAAAATGCCCCCACTGCCCCAGCAGCACCGCCGGCAGCAGAATGGACACCGTGACGCGCACGCCATCGGTGAAATTCTGGCCGGAGAAAAAGTAGCGGAGCTGGCGCGAGTGCTGGTTCATGCAACGAAGATGAGAACGACTTCAATAACGCACGAAAGCCCCGGCGGGGTTAGGCCGGGCGCTACAACGCCACCGGGCCGGCTGGCCGCTCCTCGTCGGTCGCCACCGAATCGGGGTCGTCATACACGGTATTTTCCAGGTCGTCGACGCAGGTTTCGAGTTGGGCCACTTCCTGTTCTTTATCGGCCAGCTGCTGTTTCAGGGCCGCTATCTCACGGGCCTGCTGCTGCTGGGTGGCTTCGAGCCGCGCCAGGCGCGCCTGCCCGGGCTGGCAGGCGGGCAGGCCCAACAGCAACGCGGCAGCCAACAAGGCCCAGGGAATTAGCCAGGAAGAAGACGTTCTCATCAGCCCAAAACTACGCAGAACGCCCGGCCGCGCCCAGCCTAAGCCTCGGGTGAAGCGTGGTTCCGCACGGCTTCTACCAAAGCAAGCGTCTGTTTTTAGTACAGCACGTCGTTCACCGCCTCCACCTTGGGCGGCAGCTCGGTTTCCTGCAGCAGCTCGCGCAGGTCGATTTCGATGCTGCGGCAGATGGTGGTCATCGGCACGTCGTAAATATCGTTTTCGAAGGGGTTTTCGCTGGTATGGCCCACCAGCTCAATCACGTTGAACACCCACGACACCAGCGTCGAGAAGGGCACCATCAGCCACACGTGGTACTGGCCCAGCGCCTGCCGGCTGTCGAACTCCTCGACCAGGCCCAGCGGCAGAATGGCCGCGAACACCCACACGAACACGAAGCTGAAAAACGCGAACTGCCGCGGAAACGGCGTATTTTTGATGCGCTCGCAGCCCCCCTGGGCGTTCAGCAAATCCTGCAGCGTCTGCACCAGCGCCACCTGCCGGAACTCGCTGAGGAAGCCGGCTTGCACCAGCGCCCGGATTTCTTCGCCCTGCCGCCGCAGCAGGTGGGTGGGCGGGTTGCTCAGCCCCTTAAATCCGGCGGCCTCGGCCGGGGGCAGAAAGGGCGCTACCTCGGTATCCCAGCGCTCGGCCGTCTGGCGGCGCAGGTGCAGGCGCAGGGCGTTGCACCAGGCCAGCTGCCGGTAGAGCAGGCGGCGATGCAGCGGCGAAGGGGCCTCGGCCGGGCCGGCCAGCACCGGGCTGTCGGGCTGCGGGGGCACGAAATCGAACACCCGAATGGCCCAGATGCGGCTGGTGTTCACGATGCTGCCCCACAGCTGCCGGCCCTCCCAGAACCGGTCGTAGGAGCCATTGCTTTTGAAGCCGATGTAGAAGGCCACCGCCGTACCGAGCAGCGCCACCGGCTGCCACGGAATATCGAGCATGTGCACGTTGAGCGGCCCGTAGAGCAGACAAATCAGCGTGTTATAAGTCAGGAAAACGAGGAGACTACGGCGCGTGAGGCGCCACACCACGTCCCAGCGCAGGTTTTTACGAACATACATAGGTGCCCATAACCAGACGCGTCGCCATGGGGTTGCACCCCGGGCATTAAAACGATGTTAATTGCGCGCCGCCGGCCCTACCCTTTCAGCACGGCAATGCACTTGAGCTCGATGGCAATGGGCGTGGGCAGGCAGTTGATTTCGAGGGTGGTGCGGCAGGGCTGGGCCGTGGCGAAGTGCTCGGCGTAGAGGCGGTTGTAAGTCGGGAAGTCGTCCTTCATGTTGGTAAGGAACACGGTGACGTCGACCAAATCCTCCCATGCGGCCCCGGCTTCTTCCAGAATGTAGCGCACGTTCTGAAACACGGCCCGGCACTGGCTTTCGAAGTCGTAGCGCACCACGCCGCCCTCGGCATCAAGCTCCACGCCGGGGATGGCCGGCTGGCCCCGCTGGCGCGGCCCCACACCCGATAAAAACAGCAGGTTGCCCGCGCGGCGGGTGTAGGGGTAGGCCCCCACGGGCTCGGGGGCGCGGCTTTCGATGGTCATGACAAGGCAAAAAAAAGAGGGCAGCAAATGCAGCATTCAGCGTCAAATAACGCCATTCTGACGATAGTAAAATTTGCTCCGGCGGCGGGCTGCCGTTATTTGCAAGCCGGCGCGGCACCATTTTGGGTAGGCCGGGCTGCAAACCAACGGCGGGCTTCGACTGCGCTCAGCCTGACGTGCCGATGACGTATTGCAACCTACTTTCGCCTCCACCTTCCTCACTTCATTCCTCCTTCTACGCATGAAATCCTCGTCCCTCCTGCTGCTCGGCGGCCTTAGCTTCTTCAGTTTCAGCTTTGCGGCCCAGGCCCAGAAACGCAGCATGCCGCCCAGGCCCTCGGCCACGGAAATCCACGACTCGGTGGGCCAGCCGGCGGTGCCACTCGGCGGCACCGAAAAGTATGCCCAGTTCCTGGCCGACCACCAGAAATACCCCGCTGCCGCCATGCAGCGCGGTGCCCAGGGCACCGTGAAAGTGAGCTTCGTGATTGAAAAAACCGGTACCGTGAACGAGGTGAAGGTGGAAAACCCGGTTGCCCCCGAGCTCGACGCCGAAGCCATTCGCCTCATCAAAAGCGGCCCGCACTGGTCGCCGGCCAAAAACCACGGCCAGGTGGTGCGCCAGCGCGTGGTGGTGCCGGTGTCGTTCGTAATGTCGCCGGGCTCGGCGGTGGTCGTGCGCGTGGGCAAGGAGCAGCCCATCACCACCCCGGCCGCCGACATTGCCGCCTCGGCCAACCCCAACCGGCCCACCGTGGTGGCCCCCGACCGCCCCACCCAGCCCGTGGGCGGCAATCAGGTTTTTTTCGACTGGATTGAAAAAAGCCAGCAGTACCCGCTACTGGCCCGCCAGCGGAAGATTCAGGGCAAGGTCATCATGGAATTTGTGGTGCAGGCCGATGGCAGCCTGACCGATGCGCGCATCGTGAAGCGCCTGGGCTCGGGGCTCGATGAAGAGGCCCTGCGCCTCATCAAAACCGCGCCCAGGTGGGAGCCGGCCATGTTTCAGGGCAAGCCGATAAAGCAAAAGATGGTGTTGCCGGTTCTATTCCAGCTGTAGAACGAAACGCCCCTCCCTGGTAAGGAGGGGAATTTCTTCGTCCCTGCCCCCCCCCCCCCCCCCCAGGACAACCCCCGTTTCCGGTGTGGGGGGTACAAACCGGCAGGTTGCCCTTGCCCCCCCCACCCAAAGAGGGCCCCCCCAGGGG
>JANNDE010000685.1:0-2504 GCA_031387395.1 Hymenobacter sp. | reverse complement strand
ATGGTGGGGCCGTCGGGGTTTTTGGTGCAGCTGCCCAGCAGGGCCAGCGCCAAAGCCGCCCCGACCAGCTGGCCCGAACGAGATTTCATGAAAGATTTCAGCAAAGCCATGATAATCAACAACAAAGGGTGGGGCGGGAATAAAGGAATGAACAGAACGCGCGTTACTTCACGCGCATCTTGAGTGTGAATACGACGCTGGCCGTGGGCCGGCCGGCGCGCAACACCATTTTCTGGTTGTCGATGCTCAGAATGCGGTACACCAGGTCGGGCGCGTCGGTAACGCCGATGAATGAGCCGGACTTGCCCAGCTCAACCTGGGCAATGCCGGCTCCGGTGGCCGGGCCAAACGTGAATGGACTCGAATAGGTGCGGGGAGCATCGCACTTACCGGGCGAACCGGCTACGAATGTTTCGGCAAAAGCGCTGTAATTGACCATATTGCCACTGGTGAAGGTGTACTCGTCATCGGCCTGGCAGGCGGGCATTGTGTTGGGCGCGCCGCCGGGGTAGTAGCCGGTGGGGTCGGCGTCGCTGGGGCCTACCGTGATGACGGCCTGAGCGGCGTTATCGAGCACCCAAGTGCGCGACGAGCCGCCCGTGAGCAGCAGGCGGGTGCGCTCGAGCTGCGAGAGCTGCGGGGCGTAGCGCACCACAATCTTCTCGCCGTTGGGCAGCGTGCCCTGCAGGCGCAGCGTCGTGGCCGAAGCCTCGATGATGTCGTAGGTTTTGTTCACCACCGAGTCGTCGGTGCCGATGAAGGACTTTGGCGTTTGGAGCACAATGCTGCCCAGGCCGCCGTTGGGGATAAACACGAAGTCGGAATTGCCCGACTGGGCCGTGCCGCAGGCCCCGTTGGCGAAGGTCTGGGCCCCTGCGTCGTAGCTATAGGCAAAGGTACTGGTGAAGGAAAACTGGTCGTCGGCCTGGCAGGCTGGCAGCGGTGCCGCCGATTGCGAGAGCACTGCCCCCGCCGCCGAGAGGCGCGTGATGGCCCCCGCCCCGGTATCGAACGTCCATGAAGTGGAGCCCGTGCCGGCGCAGGCCGTGAGCACGGCAAACCCCGCGTTGCTGCAGATGCCGGGCACCACCACGTCGCGCGTCATGGGCGCGCTCGTGCCGCCGCTGCCGGCCGCAATCAGCTTGGCCTTGAAAGTGCCGGCCGAGCGGTAGGTGTGGGTCACGTTCGGGCCCGATACCCGGGGCGAGCCATCGCCGAAGTCCCACTGGTAGAGGAAGCCGTCGCTGGTTTTGTTGGTGAAAGTGGCCACCACCGGGTACTGGCTGGTGGTGAGGGTCACCGTGAAATCGGCCGTGGGCACCGGGCCATTCAGGCCGGTGGGGTCGTCTTTGCGGCAGGCCACGAGCAGTGCCGAGCCCGTGAGGACCAGCAGAGCGGCGGAGCGCAGGGAAGTAAAATACATAAGTACGGAGAGTTGAGAGAGTGGGAAAAGACCGGCGCGGGCTTAGTAGCCTTCGTTCTGCGTCAGGCTGGGGTTGGCGTCGCGCTCGCTCCGCGGAATGGGCAGCACGATGTTGAAGGGCTTGATTCCTTTGGCCTGCAGGGCGGGCGTAGTAAGCAGCTTGCCCTGGCGCTTGAGGTCGAACCACCGGTCGTCTTCGAAAGCCAGCTCGTAGCGGCGCTCGCGCTGCACGGCGGCCACGAAGTTGGGCGTACTAGCCGTGAAATCCTTGGTCGAGGCCTGGTCGAGGGGCAGACCGAAGGCGCGGCGGCGCACCTTGTTCACGCCTTCCAGCGCCTGGGCATCGGCGGCACCGGCAGCCTCGGCCAGAATAAGGTATACTTCGGACAGGCGCAGCACCGGGAAGTTCAGGGGCGAGTCCCACACGTTGGTGTTCACCTTGCCCACAAACCACTTCCGGCAGTTGTAGCCGTAGGGCGAGCCGGGCAGCGAAGCCGGCTGGCTGGGACTGGCGCTGCTGGCCGGATAGGCGTCGCCAGGCTTCCAGATGGTGACATCGCGGCGCTTGTCGCCGGTTTCGTAGCCATCCACAAACTCCTTTTCCGGAATGTTGAAGCCGTAGCCGCCCTGGGGCACCAGGCCCTGGCCCCGGGGCCCGAAAAATTCGTTGCCCACGAAGCCCAGGCCGTCGAAGGTGTACTCGTTCAGGCCATTCACAAACTGTACCTCAAACAGCGACTCTTTGCCGTTCTCGGTCGTCGGCTTGAAGTTATCGGCGTAGTCGGCCCACAGGCTGTACTTGCCCGAGTTGATGACCTCGCGGGCGCGCTGGGCGGCCAGCGGCAGGTTGCCCAGCGTGAGGTGCACCTTGGCCAGCAGACCGGTAGCGGCCCACTTGGTGGCGCGGCCAAGGTCGGCCCCGGTGTTGGTTTCGGGCAGGTTGCCAATGGCGTTCTGCAAATCGAGCACAATCTGGGTGTACACCTGCGCCGCCGGGGTGCGGGCAATGGCACGGGCCTCGGCCGGGCTGGCCGGGGGCGTCAGAATCAGGGCGGCTACGGCTTCAACATTCCGGAAAAGG
>JANNDE010000345.1:0-9341 GCA_031387395.1 Hymenobacter sp. | reverse complement strand
TATCGTTCGCCCCGGCGGCCATTGCGGGCGCGGTTGTGGCTATTTTATCGGAGCGTGTCCCGTATATCGTTCGCCCCGGCGCGGACTCGCAGAGTCCACGCTACGCCCTTCTAGCCGCGGGGCATGGACGTGCCGGGCTTGCCGGTTTTGGCGGCGGGCCGGAACATGGGGTCCACGGCATCCATGTCGAGGAAGTGCGAGAACGTGTCGCCGCGCAGGCCCAGTCGAATGGTTTCGAGGCTCACCACTTCGTTAGGGGCAATATTGCCCAGGTTCACGTTGGCCCCGAGCAGCTTGATGAACCACACCTGCTGGGCTTTCTGCGGAGCTTCCCACAGAATTTTCTCCCCCGGAATCTTGGTCAGGATTTCCTCTACCAGGCCCGAGCGCACCTCGCCGGTGCTGCGGAACAGGCCCACGTTGCCCCCCTCCCGGGCCTCGCCAATCACATGATGGCCCCAGCCGCCAGCTCGGTTTCCATCTGCGCAATCCACTTGTAGGGCGGGATAATCTTCTCGGCATCCTTCGAGCCCACTTCGCTCAGCACCTTCACGCTCCGGCTCAGCTCGCGGATGTACTCGCACTTGCGGTCGTGGTCGAGGTCGATGCTGCCATCGGATACCTCGGCGTATTCCATGCCGTACTTGTCCAGCAGGCGGCGGTAGTCGTCGAACTGGTCGCGGATGATGAACGCCTCGAACAGCGTGCCCCCGAAGTACACCGGAATGCCGGCCTCCTTATAAATTTCGAGCTTGCGCTGCAGGTTGGGCACCACGTACGACGTGGCCCAACCCAGCTTCACGATGTCGGTGTAGGCCTCGCCCACTTCCAGAAAATCTTCTACTTCGCGCAGGCTCAGGCCCTTATCCATCACCATGGTGTAGCCCTGCTCGCGGGGCTTGGGCGTGCGCTCGGGCAGTTGAGAAAGGTCGTAGTTCATTAAACTGATGTGAAAATGTATTCTGATGTGAAAATGTGGCAATGCAGATTCGGCGGCGAACGCCAGCAGCCACAAAAAAACCGCCTGCGCGAGCGCAGGCGGTTGCAAAAGTAATGCTTAGCTTATTGTGGCACCTCGCCTGAAAGAGGCATTGCCCTTTTTTACCTTTCCACAGCAGCCTGTTTTCTCATGCGCTTTATTTCCGGAACTGCTCAATCAGGCGCTTCAGGCCGGGCTGCTCCCGCAGCTTCGGGAAGTAGTCGAACAGCAGCACATGCTGCTCGTAGTTGAGGGTGAGGGCCGTTTCGAGCACGCCGTAGGCTTCCTTCATACGGCCATCAGCCAGCAGGTAGGCGCACAGCATGTAGTGGAAGTGGGCCTCGTGGGGGTGCAGCTCCACGGCGTGGCGCACCAGGTCCACGGCCTCGCCGAAGTGGCCCTGGTCGTAGAGAATCGCGCTCCAGCTCACCCAGGCCTGCACGTCGTCGGGGGCCACTTCGGTGGCTTTTTCGTAGGCTTCGAGGGCGCTGACCACGTTGCCCACCTGGTTTTCGGCCGCCCCCAGCGCCGACCAGTACTCGCCGCTCTGGTCATACAGCTCGGTGGCCTTGCGGAAGAAGTGAATGGCTTCGAACCAGCGCTCCTGCTCCTGCAGCAGCACGCCCTGGCCAAACCAGGCTTCGTCCATGTTGGGGTTCAGCTCCAGGGCCTGGCGGTAGTATTTGCGGGCGGGCTCCCACTCGCGCAGCTTCTCGTAGCACTCGCCGATGTTGCACAGGGCTTCGTCGGTGGGCTCGCCGGTGGGGTAGGCCAGCTCGAACTCCGGAATAGCCTTGCGGTACTCCTGCTGGCACACGAAGGAATCGGCCAGCCAGTGATGGGCATCGTAAAAGTCGGCCTGAATGGTCACGGAGAAGTCGAAAGCCTCTACGGCTTTCACAAAATCTTCGCGGCGGTACCAGTACTGGCCCAGGTTGTACCAGGCCGTGGCCGAGTACGGGTCGTCGTCGGTGAACTTCTTAAAGAACTCCTCGTGCTCTTCGAGCCGGGCCGTAATATCGAGGCAGTGCAGCAGCTCCTGCACGCCGGTTTCGTTGTCGGGGTTCAGGCGCAGGCTCTGCTTGTAGTGCTTGGCGGCACTCTTAAACTTCTGCCAGCTCTGAAATGCCAGGCCCAGGTTGAAATGGATGTCCTCCCGCTCGGGCTCTTTCTCCAGCCCGGCCCGGAAGTAAGCCACCGCCTCGGCAAACTCCCCGCGCTGCGTGCTGATGATGCCGCGCGTCACGGCCACGTCGGCGTTGGTGGGGTCGAGGGCGGCTACGGCGTCAATCTGGCGCTCGGCTTCGGTGTAGTCGCCACGCATGGCCATCACCTGGGCGCGGTCAATCAGCAGCTCGGTCGAGAAGGGATACTGGCCCAGGGCGGCCTCGCAGGCCTGCAGGGCCTTGTCGAACTCAGCACCGGTTACGTAATGGTCAATGATGTTTTCGAAGTCTTCGAGGTCGAAGAAAACGGACTCCTGCTGGGCTAGCATGCGTTCGAAACGGCGTACGGTGTCCAATACGGCGCGGGGGTCCTCAAAATGTTCGTTCATGCGCATAATTCCGCGGTTAAGAGGAGTAATCGGGATGGGCAGCCGGGTTTTCGGGGGTAGCACGCTGGGGTTCAACGGCTCGCCGGCCAGCCCGGGCAGCGCTCCTATATCAATGATAACAATTATTGGCTAAAACCGTGCAATCCGGCTCTAGCTAAGATACGACAGCCGACCCGGAAATGGGCGTTTTCTCGGCCAATGTGGCCGCGCACCACGTCAAAGTATCGGCTAACGGCCGGAATGCCAACCCGGTAGCGCTTTGCACTTTGGCGTGGCCGTACACTACCGGCTGGCGGCCGGCCCGAGCCGTATCGCGGGTAATTAGTGGGCGCGCGCCCGTGAGCACCGCCCGGGCGTGCTCGAGCCGCCAGATAACCTCGGCGGCCCAGTCGGGCACGGCCATCGAGGGCGGGCGCCGGTGCATGGCCGCCGCCGCCACCCGGAAGAACTCGCCCAGCGGTACCGCGTCGGCACTCAGAATGTACCGCTCGCCATGCAGCGCCGGGTGGTCGAGGGCCAGGGCCAGCAGCTGGGCTACCACGTCGCGCACGTCCACGAAGTTCAGCAGGCCGCGCGTGTAGAAGCGGTGCTGCTGGTGGGCGTAGCGCAGCAGGCGGGTGCTGCTGCGGCTCCAGTCGCCGGGCCCCAGCACCACCGAGGGGTTTACCATCACGGCATCGAGGCCTTCGGCCACGCCGCGCCACACTTCCAGCTCGCCCAGGTATTTCGAGGTGGCATAGGCCGGGTGCGAAGCGCCCAGGTCCCAGGTCGCGGCCTCCGTCACAATCAGGCGACCATCGGGACCGGATACTGCGCTCGCCGCCGGCCCACCCAGCGCCGCTACCGACGACACGTGCACCAGCCGGATGCCCGGCCGCTCCAGGCAGGCATCGACCACGGCGGCGGTGCCCTGCACGTTCACATCCAGCAGCAGGTCTTCGTCCTGCGGCGCGTACGACACCAGCCCCGCGCAGTGGAACACGTGCGTCACGTCGGGCGTGAGGGCTACGCGCAGCTGCTCGGTATCGAGCAGGTCGCCGGCCAGCCACTCCACGCCCGTCGCGGCATCGGCCGGCACGGGGCCGCGGTGCAGCGCCCGCACGGCCAGCCCCCGCGCCCGCAGCGCCCGCAGCAGAAAAGAACCAATGAGGCCGGTACCGCCGGTGACGAAAACCATGTCAGCTAGTTGTTAATGATTAACGGTGAGTGGTTAACGGTGAGTGATTAACGCTTAATGATAAGAGGTAAGCGCAAGCTGCATTTACCATTAACCACCAACCGTTAATCATTAAATCACAGCGTATTGTTCAGCAGGGGTAGTTGCAGCAGCTTTGCCAGGTGGGGCTGGGGCAGCGTGCGCTTCAGCAGCGTATCGGTGTGGCGCAGGTGGTGGGTATCGGTCCCTACGAAATCGACCAGGCCGCCATCGACCAGCTGCTCGGCCACTTTTTTGGCGGCCGGTGAGTAGTAGCCGGCCAGCGAGTTCAGGTTCACCTGCAGCAGGATACCGTACTCGCGGCGCATCTTCTCCATTTCGGCGAAGCGCCCGTACAGGTAGGTGTAGCGCTCGGGATGGGCCAGCACCGGGCGGTAGCCCCGCGCCTTCATCTGGAACACGACATCGTAGAAGTTGAGCGGCTCGTTCATGTACGAAGTTTCGAAAAGCAGATAGCGCTTCTCGCCGCCAAAAGTCAGCATCTCGGTGCCATCGGCCAGCTTGCGGCCCAGAAACTCGTCGAGGTAATACTCGGCGGCGCATTCGAGCGCCACATCGCCCAGGCCGGCCGCGGCCGCCTCGGTGCGCAGCAGTGCCAGCGCCGCCCGAATGCCCTCCGGCGTGTTTTTGTAGAAGTCGCCCATAATGTGCGGCGTCATCACCAGCTTGTGGTAGCCCAAGGCCTTCAGCGCCCGCAGCAGCTCGAGCGAGTGCGCCACGGTTTCGGCCCCATCGTCGAGGCCGGGCAGCAGGTGCGAGTGCATGTCGGCCCCGAGCACCGCCAGCGCCAGCGCGCCCGCCGGGGTCGGCGCGGCCGCGCGGCCGCCAAATAACCGTTGCCAGAACAGAGCCATTGCGGTCGGGCCGTTAGGTAAAGAACTTCTTCACCTTCTGGCCGAAGCTCAGCGCCCGGGCTTCGGGCTCCTCGTAGTAGCCCTGCCCGTAGGCCCCGTAGCCATAGCCGTAGCCGTAGCCATACCCGTAGCCGTAGCCGCCACCGCCCTGGGCATCGTTGAGGATGGTGCACATGCGCGTGAAATTGTTGCTGCGCATCAGCCGGTTCATGTTCTTGAGGAAGGCCTTACGCGAGTAGCCGGCCCGCACAATATAGAGCGGAATGTCCGCCTTGCGCATAATCAGGATACCGTCGGTAACCAGGCCCACGGGCGGCGTATCAATCAGAATCACGTCGTAGGTCAGAAACAGCTCCTCCAGCATTTTATCGAACCGGTCGCTCAGAATCAGCTCCGACGGGTTGGGAGGCGTCGGGCCGGCCGAGATAAACTGCATAGACTCAATCGTAGTCGGCTGAATGCATTCCTGCACGCTGTGCCGCTCGATGAGGATGGTGCTCACGCCCCTGGTGTTTTCGGCCCCGAAGGCCAGGTTCACCTTGGGCTTGCGCATGTCCAGGTCGAGAATGATGACCCGCTGCCCCGACAGGGCAATAATGCCGCCCAGGTTCACCGTAACGAAGGTTTTGCCCTCGCCCGAGATGGTCGACGTCACCGAAATCAGCCGTTTCTTCTTGGCCGAGCTGATGAAGTCCAGGTTCGTCCGGATAGAGCGAATAGACTCGGAGATGGCCGACTTGGGGTTTTTGTCCACCACCAGACGCGACACTTCCATCTTCTCTTTGTCGTAGGTCGGGATAATGCCCAGCACCGATGCTTTAGTGCTGCGCTCCAGCTCACGCACGTTCGTCACGGTGTTGTGCATGAAATAGCGCACCGCAATCAGGCCCAGGCCCAGCACCAGCCCACCTACCAGGCCAATGGCGTACACGAACAGCCGGTTGGGCGAAATGGGTGCTGCGGGCGGCGAAGCCGGCGAAAGGATATCAAAATCGGGCGTGGCACCGGCCTTCTCGATGTTGAATTCCAGCTTCTTATCCAGCAGCATTAGGTACGACTTCTCGAACAGGTCCAGGGGCCGCTGCAGGCGCGCCAGCTCGGTGCCTTTGGCCGGCAGCTGCTGCATGGTGCCGGCCAGCCGGGCCTGCTGGTCATTCAGCTCGCTCATGCCGGTGCGCAGCAATTGCTGGTTTTGCTTCAGCAGGCGGCGGATGCTGTTGCGCGCGAACACAACTTTGGCCTGCTCCGATTTCACCGCCTCGGTTTTGTCGGTGTACGAGCGGCTCAGGCGCCGCAGGTTCCACTGCAGGCTATTCAGCTCGTTAAGCTGCTCGTTGAGCTGCGGGTCTTCAATGGTAGCCAAGGCGGGAATACTCTTCTCCACCAGCTGCCCTTCGTCGCTGGTGAGCTGGTCCTGGCTGGCCATGCGCGACACCTCATCCAGCAGCAGAATCTTTTTGGTGAGTTCCAGGCGGTCTGTTTCGAGCTTGGCAAGCTTCTCGCTGATGGTGCCTACTTCAGCCTTCACGTCGTAGATACCCGAGCGCTGCACGAATTTTTGCAGGTTGTCTTCGGCGTCCTGCAGGTTCTTGCGGTTTTCCTCCGAAATCATGTCCAGGAAGCGCAGCTGCTTGCGGGTCGCTTCCGATTTGCTGGCCAGCTTCTCCTCCAGGTACACCGAATCGATTTTATTCACGATGTCCTGGGCCTTCACCGCGTTGAAATCGCTGAACGAGATGCCAATGGTGTTGGCCTCCGGGTTCACGATTTCCACGGTCAGATTCTTGTCGAGGTACCGGTTCACCGACGCATCATCCAGAATGGTGAAGTGGTAGTTGTCCTCCCGGGCATCCGTCGTCAGGCTTTTGGTGGGCACAACCCGTAGCGTCAGGCCGGGCAGCCGCATGTTCGTGCCCATTGTGGCCTCCACGCTCTGCGGACGACTCTGGTCGCTGTAGTCAATTTTCACCCGCCGGGCATCTAAAAACTTAAGCTCAAACCGGCGATTATAGGCGCTCTTATCCCTCACGCTGTACACGACTCTGAACGGCGAACTACCATACAGCTCCGACTCCAGCACCGTGCCCTGCACGTAGTAGTTCACGTCCAGCGCCAGCGAATCCTTCAGGCGGCGGTAGATGATGTTGGACTTGATGAGCTCGACCTCGCCGGCCAGCTTGGTATTGTGGGTTTTATCGGATACGGCCGGCACCATCTGCCCGGCCAAGCCCAGGGCACTGCCCTCGTTGCGCTCGTCAATCTTGAGCAGCGACGACGATTTGTACACCGGCTTGGTGTAGCGCAGGTACAGCCACGAAGCGGTGCCGCCCAGCACCAGTAGCAACAGCATCCACAGCAGGCTGCGCCGGGCCACCACTACCAGGGTAGCGAGGTCGAAGCTGGGGCTTTCGTCTTCGCCCTCGGCCGGCATTGAGTTTAGCGCGGGCGCGCTCCCCCCCGCATTGCCACCGGTGGCATTGCGGATAAGCTCTTCCAGCTCAGCATTTTCATTATTGGCCATAGGGATGGAAAGTGCCAGCCAAAGCCGGGCGAGCGATGTAAACGAATAAGGATATCGCGTCGGCTGGCATTTATTACTTAAACAGATTAATCAGGAACAGCGTGGTGGTGAGCGTCAGCGAAGCAAAGCTGATAATCGGGGCAGCATCCGTCAACGTTTCCAATACGGGGCGGTGTACCGGCTCAATATAAATAATATCGTTCGGCTCAATCTGCAGGTTGGCGCGCCGCATGCCGTCTAGGGTAGTGAGGTCGACCTGCTGCACGCGGGGGTTTTTCAGGTCGCCCCGGATAATGCGGATGTTGCTGGCCTTGCCCCCGTAGCGGTAGAAGCCCCCACCGCTAACGCTGCCGCCCTGGCCACCGCCGTCGAGGCCGCCGGCCAGGGCCAGCACTTCAATCAGGCTCATGTTGTCGTTGTTCAGAGTAATAACGACGCCGCCCGGCGCGCCCAGCACGAATACGCGGTTGTTGGTTACCCGGGTGGTCACAAAGGCTTCCTTGTAGTATTCGCTGTAGCGCGCCTGCAGCACGCTATCGGCCTGCAGCAGCGAGTAGCCGCTTATTTTGATGCGGTTGATGAGCGGCAATACCACCGTGCCATCGGCCTGCACCAAAAACTCGGAGCCGGCCGTCGCGCTGCCAGCATTCTGCCCCACGGGCCGGGCTCCGATGGCCCCGCGCCCGGCCCCCTGGCCAGTGGTAGTTGGGGTGGTGGTGCTGCGGCCGGGCAGCGCCCCGCTGGGCTGCCCAAACTGCAGCTCGCCATTGGGGTCGAGAATTCGTTCGCCCTTGTTGGTGTTCACCCGAACTTCCAGGTAGTCGTTTGGTTGGATAAGGTAGTTACGCTCCGTGCGGTTGACGGCAATGCGCATCTTGGTGCTATCGAGCTGGCGGCCCTGCTTGTCGGTGAGGCGAAACAGCGTGCGCTGGTTGTAATAGCGATTGGAAGCACATGAGGAAAATAGCAGCCCGAGCGGCAGGGCCAGCAGCCAGAGCCTGCGGCAGTAACGAAAAAAATAATTCGGCATTAGCCCTGAATGTTACGATAGCAGATGAAACCCCTGGCCGCTGCCAATTGGTAACCGGTCAGGTTTCCCCCAAAAAGCCTCAAAAGTAACGCTTTTGCCGCGCCCATTCAAGAATTGCTCCCCGGCGGCGCTTCCCACGCCGGTTCCCAACGGCCCGAATCGTACTTTCGTGTCCCCAATGCTGTTGCTTGGTAGTAAGAGCGTTGGTAACTCCCGACTTTTTCTAAATTCCCACCTTTTGTCCCCAAACCCCAAATGGAAGCCGTAGCGACCGAAAACCAGACCATGATTGCGCAGATGGTGCGCGATTTTGGTGCCCAGCACATCAAGCCCAACATGATGAAATGGGATGAGAGCCAGGAATTTCCCATCGACGTATTTCATCAGCTCGGCGAGCTCGGCCTGATGGGGGTGCTCGTGCCCACGCAGTACGGCGGCTCCGGCTTCGGCTACAACGAGTACGTGACGGCCATCGTCGAGCTGTCGAAAATCGATGGCAGCATTGGCCTGAGCATGGCGGCGCACAACTCGCTCTGCACCGGCCACATTCTGCAGCACGCCTCCGAAGAGCAGAAACAGAAATACCTTCCTAAGCTGGCCTCGGGCGAGTGGATTGGGGCCTGGGGCCTCACTGAGCCCAACACCGGTTCCGATGCCGGCAATATGCGCACCACCGCCGTGCTCGACGAGAGCGGCGAAAATTACATCATCAACGGCGCGAAAAACTTCATCACGCACGGCAAATCCGGCAACGTGGCCGTGGTGATTGTGCGCACCGGCGAGGTAGGCGACTCGCACGGCATGACGGCCTTCATTATCGAGCGCGGCACGCCGGGCTTCGCGGCGGGCCGCAAGGAAGACAAGCTGGGCATGCGCGCTTCGGAAACCACCGAGCTGATTTTCACCGATTGCAAGGTGCCCAAGGAAAACGTCATCGGTAAAGTAGGCGACGGCTTCGTGCAGAGCCTGAAAGTGCTCGACGGCGGCCGCATCAGCATCGCCGCCCTCAGCCTGGGCATTGCCATGGGGGCGCTCGAAGCCGCTACCAAGTACAGCAAGGAGCGCTACCAGTTCAACCAGCCCATCAGCAGCTTCCAGGGCATCAGCTTCAAGCTGGCCGATATGGCGACCGAAGTGGAGGCTGCCAGCCTGCTCACCTACCGCGCCGCCGACATGAAGGACCGTG
>JANNDE010000678.1:0-10425 GCA_031387395.1 Hymenobacter sp. | reverse complement strand
ATTTTTTCTGACTCAGAATCCACACGCGGATGTCGGAGGCGGCGATGGGGGAGGGAGCGGCGTCAGCGGCCGAGGCCGTGAACTGCAGGGCGTGGTTGAGGCCGGGGAAGCGCAGCTCGGCTACCTGCCCGTTGTGGCGCAGGCCCTTACGCAGCAGGGGCAGGTTCACGCTGGGGTTCACTTCCGTGTCGTTGTCGCCTTGCAACAGCAGCACGGGGCAATTCACTTGCGCCAGGGTAGGCTGCGGGTCGAAGTTGAGGTAGCTGCGATAGGTGGGCGAGGTGAGCAACTGCACGGTAGTCTGCACGTCGGTGGCTGCCACGGTTGGGTAGTACTGGCGCAGCATGTTGCTCAGAATGGCCTGGGCCTGGGCATTGTCGGGGGTCTGGCGCACAATTTCCAGCATGGCGCGCTGGTGCTTCACCAGGCTTTCTTCGTTGTGGCGCATGGTGGCTTTCAGGCGCAGATGCTGCTGGTCGAGATACATCTGCACCTGGGCGGCGTTCGAGCCTTTGGCGCGCATGCCGGCGGCTTCCTGCTCGGTTTCCTGCTGGGCGAGCTGGTAGCTGCGCTGGTGTAGCGCCGCCGTAGAGTCGTGCAGCACTTTGCCGTACATGGCTGCCTGGGTGGCCAGCAACTCGCGGCCGGGCAGGCCAGTAGCCGCCAGGGCGACCACAAATGCGGGGGCCAGGGGCTGGGCCCCGGCCAGCAGGGCTACGTTGGCTCCTTCGCCGTGGCCAATGAGGCCTAAGTGCGCCACATCTACCTGGGAGTGGGTGCGCAGGTAGTTCAGGGCGGCGGTAGCGTCGGCGGTGCGCTCGGCCAGGGTGGTGGCGGTGCTGCTGTTGGGGTCCCGCTCCTGCAGGCGCAGCACGGCAATGCCCTGGCTCACGAGGTAGTCGGTGAGGTTCGTGAGCAGCTGCGTATCGGCAGTGGTCGGGGCGAGGGTGCCGGCTCCGTGCTCGGGCAGCAGCACCGCCGCCGGAAAAGGTCCGGGGCCCGTGGGCAGGCGCAGGGTACCATTGAGGCGAACTCCACCGGCGGGCGAAGTTACCACAACGGCCTCCACCCGGTCGGGGGTGTCGGCCTGGGCTTCGAAGCTGAGCAGCAGGCAAAAGGCGGCGAGGATACGGAAAAGCTGACGCATGGTTTCGGGGGGCCGTAGCTCGGAGGATACCAGGGGGCTGGCGGCTCCGGCGGGGGGTGAAAAAGCTACGCAAAGCTCCGGCATCCGTATTTTCAACATCCCGTATTCCCGTCGAACCGGCCCGTTTCGTCGGCTTACGCGGGCCCTCGCCACCCGAACGAAACCGGGCTGTTCTCGAAATGGGTATCGGTTCCCAATTCGAGAGTAGCGCGCTTGCCTACTATCTTACAATGTGGGCCAGGCCGCGGCCATCTCATGCAGCAGCGCCCACATGCCGGCATCAAAAAGGAGCAAAAAGCCGCCTTGCACCCACAGCGAATACCCATAGCCCAGCAGCCGCTGGGGTCGGGCCTGGCCGGGCCATCGGGCACGGGTGTGCAGGCAGCTGCCGGCCAGCAGGTATAGCACATCGAGGCCGGCGTTTACCGCAAATAAGGTTTCGTAGAAATGCTGGCTGCTGAGTAGCTCGGCCGCATTGAGGCCGGCCGGCGGGCTGAAATGCAGGCGCAGGATGCCCCAGGAGGCCAGCGCGGCGTTCACCAGGTTCCACAGCACGTTCATCCCGTGGAAGTAATAGGCTGCGTGGCGGCGGTCGGCTCCGGCCAGGCGCGAGCCGCTGCCAATCAGGTTCAGCAGCACCCAGGCGGCCAGCACGGCCAGGGCCCGGCCCAGCACCTGCTCGCGGTGCATAAACAGGGCCGCGACGCTGGCCGCCGGCACCATCAGGGGCAGCAGCACGGGCTATTTATGGTAGCCAATGCCCAGGTACACCTGGATGCATTGGTTGCGGACGGTGCCGTCGCCGACGGTGAGAGCGGTGTTGCCGTACTGCACGGCGGCTCCGGTTTTGTAGATGTCGGCCAGGCTCAGGTCGTAGCGCACGCCCAGGCGGCCCAGGCCCAGCCGGGCTTCGGCCCCGCCCACTAGGCCATAGTCGAGGGTATTGTAGCCGTTGGCGTTCAGGTCGAGGTTTTGACCGTCGTTCAGCACTTTGGTCAGCACCGAAAGCTGGGGCCCCACGTGCACGCTCAGGGTTTCGGTGAGGTTACCCACCAACATCACCGGCAGTTCGAAATAGTCGAGGCGGGTATCGTGGGCGGTGTAGGCCACGCCCGTGCTGGTGGTGCCGGCATTGGTGTGGTAGCCTTTGCGAATGTAGAGCAGCTCGACCTGCACCGAGGCAAATTTGCTGAAGCCAAACTGCGCGTAGGCCCCGGCGTTGAAGGCGGCGAGTGCGTTTTTGTTGGGCAGTAAATCGGCCCCGCTGCCCTTGATGTTCGACGTGTTGTAGCCGCCCTTGATGCCGAAACCCGTATTGCGCGAGCCAGTGCCAGTGGTGCCGCCGTCGTAGTCGTTCGATGTGCGGACGCCCTGCGCCATCGCCTGGGGACCGGTGGCCAGCGCCAGCGCCAACAGAAGAAATAGGTTTTTCATAATAGCAAAGGAAGGGGCACGGGCTTACCACCCCGGCCAAAAAAACAGGAGGCCCCGTTGGGGAGCCTCCTGCATATACTAACGAGGGCGGTACTTGGTTATTGCCGCAGGCCCAGGGCCACGTACACCTGGGCCACTTGGTTGTGCACGGGGGGCAGGGTGGCTCCGTTGTAGTTCTTCGAAGTGTCGTAGAGCTTGCCAAACGACAGGTCGTAGCGGGCTCCGATGCGGGCCGGCCCCACGCGGAAGGCCGCGCCCACAATGCCGCCGTAGTCGACGCTGTTGAAGCCCGAGCCTTTCAGGTCATACGATTTGTCGCCCTGCTTGGCGTTGATGAGCAGCGAAACCTGCGGCCCCACGTGCACGCTGAAATTGTTGGTGAGGTTGGCCACGTAGAGTAGGGGCAGCTCGATGTAGTCGAGCTTGGTACCATTGTAGGCAATAGGCGAGCTGCCGCTGTTGGCAATCGTGGTTTCGTTGTTGTACCCCTTGCGGTTGTAGAGCAGCTCGACCTGCACCGACGAAAAGTTGTTGAAGCCGAATTGCCCGTAGAGGCCACCGGAAAAGCCGTGGTAGGCCGAGGTGTTGCTCACCCCTTTGCTATAGACGCTGGCAAAGTTGTAGCCGCCTTTCACGCCGAAGCCGGTGTTGCCCGATTCGGTTGTTTTACCGCCGGTGTAGTCTTTCGAGGAAAGGGCGCCGCCCGGGCGGGCCTGGGCAAAGGCGGCCGTGGAAGAAGCCAAGGCTAACAGCAGGAATAGAAGATTCTTTTTCATAAGTAAAAGAGGGTAAGAAGAGGATGACATCAGGCCATCGGTAGCAGGAATAATCATTATTTCCGTTTTGCCCTATACTTTGCCGGGGCCATAAGGTTGCCGACCATCGCTTCACAACACAAAAAAAGCTGCTTATGCGGTGGTCTTGGGTTCGGTGTGCTACCTTTGGGGCGGTACCGGCACATAGCCGGGTTGCCAGCCCGGGGTGTTAGCTCAGTTGGTTTAGAGCGCCACCCTGACACGGTGGAGGTCGTTGGTTCGAGCCCAATACGCCTCACGGAAACCCTCACCGCATGGCGCGGTGAGGGTTTTTTTATGCCGGCAGCACAGTTGTGGTATTTCGGGGTGCGCCATCGCTGGTTGGCCCGGCCCGGGCGGCCAGACGATTAGCTGGTGGCCTCCTCCCCGGCAAGGGCGGAGCCGCAACGTTCGTAGCGGGGGCTGCGGGGGCTACAACTGCCCGGGTAAGCCTCTTTTACACAACTACTTTGCCCGTGCCGGGAAGGGGGAGCCGCCTGCACAGACGCATTTTTGAAGAATTTTCAAGGGGGCACCCGGGTATTTTACACAACTGGTTTTCCGCGCATGCCCGCCCGTGCTCAGCCCGTTTTTATGGCACCCTACAAAAAAAGCGCCGGCTACTGGTCCTGGTCCTGGTCCATCCGCCCGATGCCGTGTTTGCCGCCGGCGACTTCAGTGCCCTTGGGGCTATGCAAGCAGCCCGCTGCCACGGCCGGCGCGTGCCCGAGGATATAGCCAGCGCTGGTTTCAGCAACGGGGCCTTCACGCTCGCGGCCGAGCTTACCATCACCATCGTCGACCAACGCTGCGAGGAAATGGGCCAGGCCGCCGTGCGCCTGCTGCCGGAAGGTATCGAATCGAAGAGTGAAGCCTTCGCCCCCGGCAGGTGGTGCTGCGGCCCGAGCTGCTGGTGCGCGGCTCCTCGTTGCGGCCCCTGCCCGCAACGGTGCCCCGAAAAGGGGGGCAGCCGCCGGGCCAAATCCATCGGCTGAGCCCCACAACGAAATACCCCGGCCGCCGGGCCGGGGTATTTCGTGATGTCTCTGGGGTTTCCTCAGCTTGGCCAGCAGCTGGTAGCCGTATTCGCAACAGCAAGAAGCACACCAGCCGGCAGATTAGCAACTACTTTAACATTTCTTAACCGGTAAAATTAAATACTGACGAAGACGGCAGAAAAAGCCGGAATCTGTTGGGGAATCGCCCGGAACTTTGAGTGCTGGTTTCGGCGCGGCTGGCAACCAGTAAGGCCCAGGTGTTACTGGCCAAGGCTGGAGCTCAATCGGGCAGCTGGGGCCGAAGTTGTAGCCCCCGCCGGGGCTACTGCCGCCGCCGCGGTTGCTGCCGCCGCAGTAGGCCGGCTGCGGGTAGCCTGCGTGTTTCGATGCTGACCTCGCGCCGTCAGTAAGCCTTATTCATTTCATTTTCAACAATATTCCCTCCGTGCTCTCCATCGCCTTCGCGCCCTGCTATGCCCATCCGCTGCCCGCCGGCCACCGCTTTCCCATGCTCAAATATGAGCTGCTGCCGGAGCAGCTGCTGTACGAAGGCACCGCCACGGCGGCCGATTTTTTCGTGGCCCAGCCCGCGCTCGACGAGGATATCCTGCGCGTGCACGACGCTGAATACTACCAGCGGCTGCGCGCCGGCCAGCTCACGCGGCAGGAGGAGCGGGCCACCGGCTTCCCGTGGTCGCGCGAGTTGTTCGAGCGCGAAATCACCATCCTGGGCGGCACCATCGAGTGCGCACGCCGGGCTCTGATGCATGGGGTCGCCTTCAACATTGCGGGTGGCACGCACCACGCCTTCCGCGACCGGGGCGAAGGGTTTTGCCTGCTAAACGACCAGGCCGCCGCCGCCGCCTGGTTGCTGGCCCATGGCCACGCCACGAAAGTGCTGATTATAGACCTCGACGTGCACCAGGGCAATGGCACGGCCGCTATTTTTCGCCACGAGCCGCAGGTGTTTACGTTTTCGGTGCATGGCGGCCGCAATTACCCCGCCCGCAAAGAGCAGTCCGACCTCGACCTGCCCCTGCCCGACGGCACCACCGACGCCGAATACCTGCCCCTGCTGGCCGAAACCCTGCCCCGCCTGCTGGCCCAGGTGCAGCCCGATTTTGTGTTCTACCTCGCCGGCGTCGACGTGCTGGCCACCGATAAGCTGGGCCACCTGGGCCTGAGCCGCGCAGGCTGCCGCCGCCGCGACGAGCTGGTGTTCAGCCTCTGCCATCAGCACCGCCTGCCGGTGGTCGTGTGCATGGGCGGCGGCTACTCCGAAGGCATCATCGACATTGTAGAAGCGCACGCCAACACCTTTCGGGTGGCGGCAGCGCTTTTTTAATGGTTAATGATTAGTGGTCAATGGTTAACGCCCAGCCATGCTTCCATTAACTATTAACCATCAGTCATTAAAACCACCTGCCAGCGGAAGGCCCAGCGCCAGCGCAGCGTATAGCGCGTGATGCCGGCCCGGGCCAGCAGCGCTACCCAGTCGGCGCGCCGGAAAGCCCGGGCTACCGACAGTGGCGCATCGTGCCGCACCAGGTAGGACCCACCCAGCAGCCGCGTTAGCCACTTGATGCTGTGGTAGGCCAGCCAGTGCCGGTGCAGGTCGTTGATGACCACGGCCAGCCCGGCCTGCGCCTGCCACTGCCGCAGGAGCGTCACGAGCTCCTCATCGGTGAAATGGTGGCAAAACAGGCTGCACGTCAGGATATCGAAAGGCTCGGCCTGAAACTCAGGCGAGAAAATATCAAACTGCCGGTAGCTGATTTCGGGGAAATCCCGGCTTTTAGCCGTGGCGTATTCCAGCATGAAGGCATTGGCGTCGATACCCGTCAGGGCCACCGAAACGGTGTTTTTGCGCGCCCAGCGGGCCACGTGGCGCAGGGTATCGCCGCCGCCACTGCCCAAGTCGGCCACGCGCAGGGAGCGGCCCGCCGGAAAGCGCGGACGCAGCCGGGCCAGCGCGTTCAGCACCGGCGCGTAGCCGCCCAGCCAGGTATTGATGGTTTCGAGCTCGTCGAGGTTCTGGCGCAGGGCGTCGGTGGCCAGCGTCAGGTCGTCCATCAGCTCGGGGCCGGATGCCCGGGATGTGAAATCCAATTAAAAGTTAAAAATGAAAAGTTAAAAATCAGCTTAAGGGCGCAATTGACGACGTTTCCAAATCGGCGCTTTCCAACTCATAATTCGTAATTTTTAATTCATAATTCACCCCCAGTAGCATGGCCTCCATCGTCAGGCCCGGGCCGAAGGCGAAGCTGAGCACCGGCGCGCCATTATCCGCCGGCGTGGCGGCGGCCAGCACCTCACGCAGCACAAACAGCACCGTGGCCGACGACATGTTACCGTAGTCGCGCAATACGTTGTAGGCGTGGCGGTTGTCGTCGCGCGTCAGCCCAAGCTCCGTTTCAATGGTTTCCAGAATCTTGCGCCCGCCGGGATGAATGGCAAAGTGCCGGATGTCGCTGAGCTGCACCGGCAGGCTGGCCAGCAGCCCGTCCGTGAGCTTGCGAATGCCGCGCTGAATAAGCTTAGGAACGTAGCTGCTCAGCGTCATCTCGAAGCCGAAATCGTTGATGTGCCAGGCCATGTCGTCGTGCCCGTCCGGCTCCAGGTCGCAATGGAAGCCGTCGAGCGAAAGGCCAGGCACGTTGTTCGGCAGCGGGCGGGCCTGCACCAGGCAGGCCGCCGCCCCGTCGCCAAACAGCGCGTTGCTGATGAGGTGGTCCTCCTCGGGGCTTTTCTGGAAGTGTAGGGTGCACAGCTCCACGCTCACGATGAGCACGCGGGCCCCGGCATCGGCCCGGCAAAAGGCATCGGCCAGCTTAATGGCGTTCACGGCCGCGTAGCAGCCCATGAAGTTCACGCAGGTACGGCGCACGTCGGGCCGCAGCCCCAGCGCCTGCACCAGCTCAATATCCAGCCCCGGCGCGTACATGCCCGTGCAGCTCACCGTTACGAGGTGGGTGATGGTGGCCGCGTCCACGTTGGGCACCTGGGCCAGACTGGCGCGCACGGCCTCCACGGCCAGCGGCAGGGCATCGCGGCGGTAGGCAGCCATGCGTTGCCCCACGCTCGGGAACGGCTCCAGGGTGGCCGTGTTGGGGAAAAACGTGTATTCGCCCATCGGCCGGCCATAATCGGGCAGC
This sequence comes from Hymenobacter sp., assembly GCA_031387395.1. GTDB lineage: Bacteria > Bacteroidota > Bacteroidia > Cytophagales > Hymenobacteraceae > Hymenobacter. Next base: position 2,897 of record JANNDE010000678.1, on the reverse strand, counting down.
ACCGAGTAGCGATGCGCAATGCCCGACACGCGGTAGAGCGCCCGCAGCTTACGCGTGTCGTCTTCGCCAAATTGCAGAGCCCGGGCCATAAACTCGGCAATCTGCGACTGAGCAATACGATGGGTGGGGTTGGCAGTGCCGATGGCACCTAAATAAATCGGCATGCCGGAAATTAAATTAAGAAATCAGAAAGACGTTCGGGGAGCGCCACGCGCTGGCTCCACTCCAAAGTTTCAACACATACGGTAAAAGAAGCACGTTTATCGGTAGTACCGGCAAAATTGTGCCAATAACATTCTGGCGTGCGGGCGGCACCGTATCCGGCTTTCCGCCCGGCGCTAGAATGGCTGTCCGTGCGTGCGGCGCATCAGCGCGCGCACGGCCGCCGGCCAATGGCGCAGGCCGCCCACCACCAACTCGCTCAGCACCGGCCCGCCAAATAGCTGCTGCACTGCCCGGCCCACCCGCAGGCGCGCGCCAAACTGGGCCTGCCAGGCCCGGGCATAGCCTTTTTCCAGCTGCGGCCGGGTGGTGTGGCCCGCCAGAAACCCGTGTGCCGCCGTTGCCGCCAGGGCCGCGCCGTGCAGGGCCATGGCCATGCCGTTGCCGCACAGCGGCGTGATGAGCCCGGCCGCGTCGCCCACCATCAGCACGTGCTGTTCCACGGGCTGCTTCGGGGCGAAGGAAATTTCGTTGATAACCTCGGGCTGCGGATACAGCACTTCGGCCGAATCCAGAATCTCGCGCAGGCGCGGGTTGCGGGCCAGCACCGCGCGCTCCATCGCCGGAATGGTGCCGTGCTGCCGCAGGTTGGCGCGGGTGGTGAGATAGCAAAAACACAGCTTATCTTCTTCAATAGCGGAAATACCGGCGTAGCCATCGGCAAAGTTGTGCAGCGCAATCACATCGCGCGCGAAACCCGGCAGGCGCAGGTGGTATTTCACGCCGAGGTAGGGCGAGCGTTGCCCAAAAAACGGGCGTTGCAGCTGCCGGTCCAGCGCGGCGCGCTTGCCGTAGGCACCCAGCACCACGCGGGCTGCCAACTGGCGGCCGTCGGCCAGCGTTACCGTGTGGCAGTCGGCCACCGCGTCGAAGGCCACGTCGGTGACGGTGTTTTTCAGGTAGAACGTCACGCCCCGCACCACGGCCAGTCGGTACAGGAAATCATCGAGCAGGTAGCGGCTCACCCCAAAGCCACCGAGGTCGAGCGGGCTGCTGAGCAAGCGCCCGCCCGGCGAGCTGAGCACAAAGTGCGCAATGGCGGCCGGGGCCAGCGCGGCGGGGTCGGCCCCGAGGCGGTGCAGATAAGGCAGCACCTCGTTGCTCACGTATTCGCCGCACACCTTGTGAAACGGGTACTGCTTGCGCTCCACCAGCGCCACGCGGTGCCCACGGGCGCTCAGGTCGAGGGCGGCAGCGAGGCCGGCCAGCCCGCCCCCAATTAATAGTACATCCACTGAGTTGGTCGGCAAATAGCCGGTAATAAGGGCGAAATTAGGTTGATTTACCGAGGTTTCGATATGTTCCTGCTGCCGCAACAGAGACGATTCCATACCTTTGCTAACTAAAATCAAAATTTATCGTTAAGTTCAAGCGCTCTACGCTTGTTCTGGAAACCACTAATTTTATTTATGATGCAACGCTACTTACGCACTTTACTCATCGGCGCATGCCTGGGCCTGGGCCTGGCTCCGCTCCAGTCGGCCGCGGCCGCCGCCGCCGCCACGATGCGCCACCGCCCCGGCCAGCAGGCCAAACCGGGCGATGAGAGCAAAACGCTGCTCGTTTATCCCAATCCCAGCACGGGTATCGTGCACCTCACTATCAACAACCTGCAAGGCAAAAAGGTAGAGCTGAGCGTGCTCAACGTCATTGGCACGGTGATGTACCAAGAAACGGTAACCGAATTCAACGACCGCTACACCAAAATGCTCGACCTGAGCAAATTTGCCAACGGCCTGTACTATGTTCGTCTCGAAGCAGATAACACCAGTCAGATGTGTAAATTGGTTATCCGCTAGCCTAACCAGCGGCGTGAAATTCAGCTAAATTGAGACACAAAAAAAGCAGCCGTAGGGCTGCTTTTTTTGTGTCCGGATAAACCGAACAGCTAGCGGGCCCGCACGGGAACGGGCACCAGCATTTCTTTTACGTTGGAAGCAGTTTTGAGCGCGAGGATGGCCGTAGCAAGCAACAGGCCGAGCATGAAGATAAACATGATGCGAATAGGAATGACGGATGAATAACGGGCCGCGCTTTTCGGGGCGGGCTTCTGCTAGCTCAACCCTAAAACCGACAAGCGGGTTTCAACAAGATTTGGGCATTCGGACTGAGGCATAGCCACTGCCCGGTCTGGCCCGCGCCAATCATCAGCGCTGGAGCAAAACGGGGGCGCGAATGCCGGCAATGCCATGCGCATGCCTAGGGCTGCTCGGGAAACTCCTGGCGCAGGGCAGCCATCACCTGCTCGGTGGTGGTGCGCACCAGCGTTATCTGCCGGGCGGCGTGGGCGGGCTCGGGCGTGGCATCATCATAGGCCTCAATCTCACGGATGACGTGGCGCAGGTTGGCTACACCCAGGCCGTCGAGCGAGCTTTTGAGATGGTGGGCGGCATCGCCCACGGCTTCCCAGTTGGCGGCGGTCAGGGCCTCGTCGAGGGCGGTGAGGATGGCGGGCGTGGTTTCGATGAAGGCCCAGGCCAGCCGGCGCACGATGGTTTCGTCGTGGCGTACCAGCTGGCGCACGTTGCCAAGGTTGTAGAGCGGGGTTTCGGAAGGCATAGAGGTGGAATGATGATAGACGATGGCAGATTCGGCGGCCTGGGTGGCGCGGGCCAGCACCGCGCGAATGGTGTCGAGCAGCTGCTCTTCGCGGTAGGGCTTGGACAGGTACCCGG
>JANNDE010000314.1:0-1056 GCA_031387395.1 Hymenobacter sp. | reverse complement strand
ATGGGGCCGGGGCGGCGGGCGCTGGCGTTTGCGCAGTATGCCGGCTGGGCCGTGCGCGAGGGGCTGCGGATGGAGAAGCCGGACGTCATCTGGGGAATCAGTACGCCGCTTACTGCCGCTTGGGCGGCGGCGCAGGTGGCGCGCTGGCGGCGGGTGCCGTGGGTGTTTGAAGTGCAGGATTTATGGCCGGCTTTCCCCATTGCCATGGGGGCGGTACCCACGGCGCTGGCCCGGCAGCAGCTCTACCGCCTGGAGAAGCGGCTCTATCAAAGTGCGCGGCACATTCTGCCGCTCTCGCCCGATATGGCGCGCTACGTGACGGACCTGGGCATTTCGGCCGATAAAGTGACCACCGTGCTCAACGGTACCGACCTGGAGCTGGCTGCCCGCGCCACGCCCGAGGCAGTGGCGGCAGTGCGGCAGGCGCAGGCGCTGGCGGGCAAACGGGTTGTCCTATACGCCGGCACCTTTGGCCGGGCCAATGATATTCCGACGCTGGTGGCCGCTGCCGAGGTAATAGCGGCCGAGGACTCCGATACGGTGTGGATTTTTCTGGGCCACGGGTTTTTCGAGCCGCTGGTAGCGGCGGCGGCGGCCCGCTGGCCGGGGCGTATCCGGCTGGTAGGCGGGCAGGCGCGGCACGCGGTATTCGCCTGGTTTGCGCTGGCTGATATTTCGTTAGTCTCATTCCTGGGGCTGCCGGTGCTCGATGCCAACTCGCCAGCCAAACTCTACGACTCGCTGGCCGTGGGCACGCCGGTGGTGGTCACCAACGCGGGCTGGACGAAGGCGCTGGTGGAGGAGCACCGCTGCGGCTGGTACGTGCCGGCCGGCGATGCCGAGGCGTTGGCCATCCGGCTACGCGAGCTGCTGAAACAGCCAGAACAGCTGGCCGCTGCGGGTGCCAACGGCCAGGCGCTGGTCGCCCGCGAATTCGACCGCCAGCAGCTAGCCGCCCGTGTGCAGCGGGTATTGGAAGCCGCCGCTAACTGAGTTTGTACTACCCGCTGGTGGTTTTGTGCTGCCTAGTGCTGCGGATGAAACTTTGTGTGCTAA
>JANNDE010000287.1:0-1034 GCA_031387395.1 Hymenobacter sp. | reverse complement strand
CCAGCACCTGGCCGCTGGCGTCGCGCGTCGGCTTCACCCGGAGCACCGCCGGGCCGGGTGGCAGGCCCTGGGTGCGCAGCTTGGGGCCGGCCAGGTCCATGCTCACGTAGCAGGTTTTGCCCAGCTCCTGCTCGGCCTGGCGTAGGTGGGCAATCATCCGGGTCCAGGCCGTTTCGTCGTCGTGGGCGCAGTTGATGCGCATGCAGTCCATGCCCTGCCGCAGCAGGTCGCGCACCAGTTCGTAGCTGGTGGCGGCCTCGCTGGGCATGGTTACCATGATGCGTACGTCGCGGGTGGCCGGGGCCGCGCCCAGGCAGGCGTCGCTGTGTTCCGCCAACAGGCGCGGGCCGTTTGTAAAGTCGGGGGCATCCGCCACCGATGGAGCTGGCGCGGCTTCGTTGGGGGCCGCCAACGCCTGCACCGCCGCCAGCACGGCGTCGACGGTGGCCAGGGCGTGGGCCTCGGCCCGGCCCAGGGAGGACAGGCCCAACGCAGCCAGCCGGGTTTGCAGGGCGCGCCGGTCGTGCTGGCGCAGGGCCAGGTAGTGCAGCAGGTTGCGGGCACTTACCTCAAAGTTGGGGTGCACGGCGTGCAGCCGGTCGGCCGACTGGTCGGCCAGGGCCACCATGCTGGCGCGCAGGGCGGTAAGCTCAGTAGAAAGCTCCGCGAGTTCCGGGGCGTGCTGGTGAGCGTACGGGGGCGACAGAACGAGTTCGGACATGAGGGGCAAGGGTTGCGGACACCACAGTGGTTGGCCATTAGAAACAGGAGGTGTAGGGCCAGGGCCCGCGGCTAATGCATGGGTGTTTGCTATTGGAATCAGCTAATCAGGGGGCTGGCTCTCGTGCGGCACTGGTGTTGCCAGCGGCTTGCAGCACCTCGGTCAGGTGCTGGGTGGCCAGGGCCTGCTGCTGGGTCAGGTGGTCGAGCTTTTCGTGCATAACCCGCAGCTCCAGTTCGGCTTTCAGGTTAATCATATAGTCTTTCTTCGCCCGCTCCCGGTCCTTTTCCTCCTGGCGGTTCTGGCTCATCAT
>JANNDE010000271.1:0-2456 GCA_031387395.1 Hymenobacter sp. | reverse complement strand
TCGCCCGCACCGACGCCGTGTCGCTGGCAGCGCTCGTGGCCGAAGTAAGCGAGGAGGTGCAGGACCGGCTGGAGGTGCGGCAGCTCACGCTGACCAGCGGGCTGGCGCCCGACTTTACGGTAGTGAACGGCAACCGGGGGCTGCTGTTTACGTTGGTGTTCAACCTGGTGAGCAACGCCATCAAGTACAACCGGGAGGGCGGACGGATTGACGTGCTGGGCCGGCCGGCGCCCTCCGGCCGCGGCTACGTGCTGGAAGTGCGCGACACTGGTATTGGCATCCCGAAGGCACAGCTGCCGCAGCTGTTTCACCGCTTCGACAAGGGCGCGACGACGGACCCGGACAGCTACGGCCTTGGCCTGAGCATTGCCCGTACCATTGCCGACGTGCACGGGGTGGAAATCGAGGTGAACTCGATTGAGGGGTTGGGCACGTCATTTCTGCTGACGTTTCCGGCGGGGCCGGCGGACCGGGACTAAACGACTGCATTGCTGGCCGCAGGCTTTGGTTGGCGTGGCCTTAGGGCCGTACCGAGCACGGGGAAACAGTCTGGGTGGCGAGTCGCCTGTAGTGGAGGTTGTTCTTGGAACCCACAAGCAAAAGGCCCGCCTGGGAAGCTTGTCCTTACCCACATCTCAGGGCTGGTTGAGTTGAGTGGCGAGCCGGACGCCTTCGACGAGTAAGCGTAGGCTCATCAGGCCGCGCCAGAGGGTTTGCCAGCCGGGTGGTCCGTCGCCTTTGCGGCCCAGGTGGCCGCCCAGGCCAGCCAGGGCGTAATACACGTCGCGTACGGTCTGCACCGGCCGGTGGCTGCGCAGGGTGAGCACCTGCAAAAAAGTCGCCTCCAGCCCCGCTGCCCTCGCCGGCAAGTCGGGTTGGAGGCGACTTTTTTCGCGCATGTCCACCAGCGCCAAGGCGACCACGCTGAGCAGGGTGACGGCGGCAAAGAGGCGCTCGGCGGTTTGCAGCTGGAGCTTTTCGGCTCCCAGGCCCGTTTTCAGGGCTTTGTGAAAATCTTCTATCAGCCAGCGACTCGTGTACTGGCGGGCGCATTCGTGGGCTTGGGCGAAGGTGGTGACCGGCTGGTCGCTGAGCAGCAGCCATTCCAGTCCCGGCGTGGCCGCATCCGCTTCGGTGGCTTCCCAGACCCGCACGACGGAGCAGGGAATCGGGTCCCCTTTGCCCGTGGCGCCCCCCGGCCGCTGGGGGGCACGCAGGGCCAGCAGGGGGCTTAAACTCACGTGCAGCGCGACTTCGCGTGCCGCCTGGCCCGGCCGGCCGCGCAAGGACAGGGGAAATTGGCCCGCCGACGGCTGGGCGCGTGCCACGGCGAAGAGCCGCCCGGCGGGCGCTTTCCCGGGGCCGGCCACCAGGGCCCGGTCCTGGGCGGCGCGCACCACGAAGCCCAGGCCCTGGGCCTGGTACTGCTGCAGGTGCTCGTAAATGTCGGCCCCGCGGTCGGCCACCACCACCCAGCGGGTGCCCGTCGGCGGGCTGCCGGCGTGGCGCAGGCTCCGGGACCAGAGCGCCGACTCCCGCACGCGGCCCTGGCGCAGGCGCGAGCCGCCGTGGGGATGGTCTTTTTCGGCGGCCGGCACTGGCTGGCGAACGTGAAATTGCTGGTCTAGCAGGCCCAGCAGGGGTAGGGCGGGCCGTTTGGCGGCCGGGTCGGGGTCCTGGGCCGGCCAGCCGGCGGCCACCAGCGAGTGCAGCAGCACGCCCTGGCTCGTGGCCTTGCCCGGTCCGACCGGCCCCAGGCCGGGCCGGCGCTCAGCAGTTTCGGGCCAGCTCAGTTCGGTCGTGTCTTCGACCAATAGGTAGGTTCCCGACTCCTGCAGGGCCTGGCGAACCACGGCCTGGTGCGGCCCCTGGAGCGCCTCGGGCGTGGCGGCCGCACTGCCCAGCAGGCGATAAGCCGCTTTGCTGGCCCCGGCCTGCCCGGCACCGAGCTGCGGAATGGTGGCCCCGGGCTGCCGCGCCCAACCGGCGGCCAGCGTCACCACCCGCCGGCTGCGGCGCACGTCGCCCAACACCGTGCCCCCAAAATGCGTTTGCGCCCACAACTGCGGGTCGCAAAAATGCGTCGAAATACTCATCCCGCAAGCTACTATCCGCCTAGGTAAGGCCTAAAAAAAAGCGCCGACCTGCCGGCCGGCGCTTTTAAGCAAGATGTGGGTAAGGACAAGCTGGGAAGGCGGGCCTTTTGCTTGTGGGTAGGGCCACAGCTACAGGGTAACGGTGAGGGTGGCCGTGAAGTAGGACCGGCCGGCAGAGTCATTTTCGGACAACACGTTGACGGGCTGCAGGTAGCGGTAGGCCACTTCGGCCGAGACCTTGCCGAGGGTATACGCCACGGGCAAGCGCAGGCCGTAGCTGAGCAGGGTGAAGCGGGTGGCGTCGGTGCTGGTCGTTGCAGCCCGTCAACGTGTTGTCCGAAAATGACTCTGCCGGCCGGT
>JANNDE010000269.1:0-1127 GCA_031387395.1 Hymenobacter sp. | reverse complement strand
CACGGTCTCACTCAGCAGCAGGGGGCTCGGGGCCAGGTTGACGGTTATCTCCGTCTCGGCCGGGTTGAGCGCAATGGTTTGCGACACGTAGCCCACGTAGGCGACGACCAGCTCCACCGGGCCTTTGTCGGGGGAGATAGTAAGCCGGAACGAGCCCAGCTCGTTGGTGCTGGTGCCCCCGTACGTGCCTTTGATAAAGATGGTGGCACCCGGCAGTGGCTCGCCGGCATCGGTCCGCACCACGCCCGTCAGCAGGTAGTCATCGACCAGGGCCCGCGGGTGGGCTTTGAGAACCCGGGGCCAGGGCCCGGGAAAAGGCTTGCCGATGGGCCGGGCCTGAAGGGAAGAGGCCGCCAGCAAAGCGGCGGGTAGCAGTACCAGTAAAAAGCGATTCATAGCAAGAAAGAGATGTAAAGTGCCATCAGAGGCGGGAGGATTGGGGTGATGCAAGGGGCGGGCAGCCGCAGGCGGGCCCGCGAATTGGGCAGGGAAGTCAGCGCGGGCAGGGGAATAGAAAGTATTGTGTTCAGGCCGCTGGAAGGCGATAAAGCCCGGGGTTGCCGCTGGGCTGGGCCGCCGAACGGCGCATACAACGGAGCTTTTGGCAACACCGCACGGGCCCGACTGGCCGGCTTTTTACCCAGTCATATTATCAGATGAATTATATATTTTGATTTCTTTTCGGAAAGGTGTTTGAATTGTGCTTAGCGCGGAGAGAAAAATGTGTGAAATAGGGTTAGGTTATTGTGAGCAACTGCATAGTGTATGTGGGAGAGCCACCGATGCTCTACTAAAAATCAGCAGGGGTCGGCAGGGGTAGTTCCGCAACTACTCAAAGCACCCCTTCAGGGCTGCAGCCCCGCAACCAGGGGCGAACCCACCACCCCGGCCCCAAAGAGCCGGGCCAATGCAAGGGCGCCCTTGGGGTGCGGCAGCCCGGTACCGGCGGAGGCCCCGGCTACTTCACATTCACCAGCAGGCCCAGGTAGGCCAGGCGGCCAATCTGGGGCCCGCCGACGATTTGCGTGTTGTGCACATTGAACGCGTTCGAGACCCCGGCCTGCAGGGTGCTGGCCAGCTTGGGCAGGGTGTAGCCCAGGTAGGCATCGGTGGTGCTGTAGGTCTGA
>JANNDE010000268.1:0-2726 GCA_031387395.1 Hymenobacter sp. | reverse complement strand
CACGGTCTCACTCAGCAGCAGGGGGCTCGGGGCCAGGTTGACGGTTATCTCCGTCTCGGCCGGGTTGAGCGCAATGGTTTGCGACACGTAGCCCACGTAGGCGACGACCAGCTCCACCGGGCCTTTGTCGGGGGAGATAGTGAGCCGGAACGAGCCCAGCTCGTTGGTGCTGGTGCCCCCGTACGTGCCTTTGATAAAGATGGTGGCACCCGGTAGTGGCTCGCCGGCGTCGGTGCGGATGATACCCGTCAGCGGGTAGTCATTGGCCAGGGCCGGCGGCTGGGCAGGCGCGGCTGAGCCCCGCCCGCCGCGCGATTTCCGGTAGTCATTGGCCAGGGCCACCGAATGGGCTTTGGGAACCCGGGGCCGAGCCCCGGGAAAAGGCTTGCCCATGGGCCGGGCCTGCAGGCAGGGAGCCGCCAGCAAAGCCGCGGGCACCAGCAGGCAAGGGGCCGCCAGCAAAGCGGCGGGCCCCCGTACGAATAGAAAGCGATTCATCGCAAGTATAAAAAAAGTGTAAAGTGCAATCAGAGGCGGAAGGATTGGAATGGTACAAGGGAAGGGCAGCCACAGGCGGACCCGCGAATTGGGCAGGAAAATCAGTGGGGATAGTGGCGTGAAAAGCCAGCCGCCCAGGGTGGTGCGCAGGCCGCCGGGTGGCGCACGCAACGGGGCTGTTTGGCAACCCGCCCGGGCCGGGCCGGCCGGCCTTTCATCCAGGCAGGCCTACTGTACCTGCTTGCGCAGCAGGACCGTGTTGTCCAGCAGCAGGTTGGTCGACCAGATAAAGCTCGCATCGTTGGCGCTGTTGTCAAAGATGTCGGTGAAATTGGTGTAGGAGGGCTTGTTATCGACCCCCACGGTGGCATTGGCGAAGGTGGTAGCGGCCGGCCAGCCCGAGTCATCATAAGCCGCACCGAACCAGTTGGTTGGCACCGGCCAGTGGATGCCGTAGCTGCTGCTCGTGGCCGCGGTGGTTGAGCAGCTGGCCGAATTGCGGTAGTTCCCGCTTTCGGACACGCAGGCCAGGTCCACCACGGGGGCGGTATAGTAGGTCTGGGCTTTCCAGGTGCTGTTGGTGAGGGCCACGGTGAGGCCGGCCGCGTTTTTGATGACCGCCACAAAGCCGCCGTCGCCTACGTGGGTCGCCGAGCTGCCCTGGGTTTCCAGCCCCAGGCCCAGGCTTTCTTCCCAATCCACGCATTTCACGGCAATGGTGAAGGGCTTGGCTACCTTGAAGCGCACGATGGACGAGTTGAACTCGGTGTAGGGCACGGCGTCCTTGCCCACCGGAATACCGTTGATGTAGAGCTCGAAGTAATTATCGGCAAACACATACGCCGTGTACACTTCGCCGCCGCTGCCAATGGTCACGATGTCGCTGCCGCTCAGCGCGGCTACCGCGCTGGCGGCCGTGGCGTATGCGTGGCCCGTGACGTACGAATTGTGCAAATCCGAAGCCAGCGGAAACGCCGAGCTGGCGTAATTCACGTCCGCCGGCACCGCCCAGGCTTTGTTGTCGGTGGAGGTTACCGTGCCCAGCGCGGCTACCCGAATGCCGGCCGCGAACAGGTTGGCCGTGGTGGTCGTCCCCTTGCCCTGGCTCACCGACCCCGTGCCCGTATAGGCCGTGGTGGGGGTGGTGGGCGTAGCCGGCGCAATGGTGGTGGTGGCCTCCTTGCTGCAACCGGTCAGCCCGGCCACCAGGAGAAAGGCGGTTACGTTGAAAAAATGAGAATGGGACATGGGTGGCGTAGGTTAGGGAAAACGGATATAATGCCTGGTTTGCCGGCGCGGCGCGGAAATGCTGGCGCGGAGGCTACTCGATGAGAATGGATTTGCCGAATGCCTGGGAGCCGGATTTTACCCGGGCGTAGTACACGCCTTTGGGCAGGGAGGCAACCGTAATGGCACAAGTGGTGGCGGGTGGCAAAACCAGCGCGCGAAACACAACCCGGCCCAGATTATCAACGAGTTGAACCTCGGAATCCGGGGCCAGCGCTTTCCCAAACCGCAGCTGAATGGTGTGGTTGGCGGGATTGGGAAATGCTTCCAGGAGCAGGTTTTCACCCATCCGCGCCTCCGCTGCGCCCAGCACGGCATTGCAGAGCATGCCCTTGCCAACAAGCGTGGTCATTTCGCGGCACAGATAATTGTAGTTGGTCATGTCGGTGGCCGTCAGGGTCCCGCTCAACAAATTGATATTTTCCAGCGGGTCGAGGGCCAGGTTGTAAAATTCCTCCGCCCCGTAATCGAACCGGATTAATTTATAATTCAACGTGCGCATGGCCTTGCCCTCGTCGTTGTCGTGGGTCAGCTTGAATATTTCGCTAAACGCCCAGGGCCGCACGCTGGTGGCCGTATTCCGGAGGATGGGCCGCAGGCTTTTGCTGTCCACGGGCTTGTTGGCCGGTATCTGGGATTGCCAGTTGCTGTAGCCAAAGTTTTCGACAATGGTGGCGAATAAATCCGCGGTATTCACCAGCGCAGTGCTCACCCGGCCTTTATTGACGACCGACGGCCCGGCGATAATCAGCGGCACGTGCACGCCGTATTCGTACACCGTGCCCTTGGCTTTGGTGAGGTTGGCAATCTGGGCGGTGCGGGGCGTGTTGCCATTGTCGCCAATGAAAATAACGTCGGTGCTGTCCAGGCGGCCCATCTGTTGCAGGTTGGTAAACAGCCGCCCGATTTCGCTGTCCATGGCCTGTATCATGGCTTTGAAG
>JANNDE010000253.1:0-5026 GCA_031387395.1 Hymenobacter sp. | reverse complement strand
AGTACAACCCCATCGAAAACGCCGACTACCAGAACGCCGAAGCCGACAAAATCACCGCCTTCCACAAGTTCCTGGCCGACCGCGGCGTGCAAACCAACATCCGCCGGAGCCGGGGCAAAGACATCGACGCCGCCTGCGGGCAGCTGGCGGTGAAGGAGGAGAAAACTGCGCCTTAAACCGGTTTATTTCAACGCAAAAAGCCCGCTGGCCAAGTGCCAGCGGGCTTTTTTTGGCGGCGCTGAGCGGCCAGGGCGCTTAATCGGCCAGGCCGTCGTGGTTGCGGTCTTTGGCTTCGCCAGCAGCCTTGTACAAGTCTTTGCCGGTGACGCGGCGGACGGTGTCGCGGGCGAGGCCGGCGGTGGCCGAGTCGCCACCCGCTACGCCATCCTGGCTGGCGGCGGGGCCTTTTTTGGTGTAGCCGCGCTCCACGTTGGTAGCACCTTCTTTGGTACCCGAGCTACAGGCGCTGGCGGTAGCCAGCAATGCGCCGGCTACGGCCAGCGAACGAAAAAATGGGGGGGCAAGCATGAGAGACAATATGGGGAGGTAATAGAGCGGTGATACGAAAGCTGTGCTGCAAGGTAAAGAAATAACCTGCCGCCGCGCAACCCGTACCCTCGCCAGCGGTTGTGTCCGGTACCGGGCCACGCCGGTTTCGCGCCGCTTCTAATTCCTTCCCCACTCCCGCTTCCTCTATGCCTCCTGCTTCTCTGCCTTCGCCCGCCTACACCTATCCCGAGTTCCGCGCCCTGGTGGGCCGGCTGGCCGCCGGGCACCGCACCAGCGGCCCCGACCAGACGCCCGGCCTCGTGCGCTACACCGACCAGAACCAGGCCCACCTCGACCACGGCTCGGCCCTGCCGCTGCTGCCGGCCCTGGTGGCGCGCTTGCGCCAGCTGCCCCGCCCCGAGCAGTGGCTGGTGCTGGGCGAAGCCTGGTGCGGCGACACGGCCCACACCCTGCCCATTGTAGCGCACCTGGCCGCCGAAAGCGCCGGCCGGGTGACGCTGCACGTGGTGCTGCGCTCCGACCACCCCGAGCTGATGGCGGCCTACCAGACCAACGGCAAGAACAGCATTCCCAAGCTCATCCGCCGCGATGCCGAAACCGGGGCCGACCTCGGCACCTGGGGGCCGCGCCCGGCCGCCGCGCAGGTCCTCAGCCACCAGCTACACACCGACCCCAGCCTGCACACCAACCAGGTAGTAAAAGGCATGAACGAGTGGTATGCCACCGACGGCGGCCAGGCGGTGCAGCAGGAGTTGCTGGCCATGCTGGATTCGTAGCCCGCGCATCCCGAAGCGCTGCTTTGGCGTACTTGGGCGGCTGCCGTAGAGCCGGCCAGCCAGGAACCCAAACCTTGTGGTGCGGGAAATTTCTGTTATTTTCACCCTCCCAATCAACAGCATTATATGCTTCAACCCCTGCATCGTCGTTTTCAACAGCATGTGGCCCGGTGGCCCTGGCGACGGGTGGGGCTGCTGGCCGGAATCAGCTTGGTGCTGGCACTAATGCTGATAGTCTACCTGTTTGGGGTGAGTGACCATTTCGTTGGTCGACTTTTTTTCGCGTTTCTCGTATTCGTCTGGCTGCTGTCGGTCACCTTTCTGGCCGTCGTCCCGTTCATAACCTGGGCTACGGCCAACTGGTTTGGCCGGGGCTGGGCCGAAGCCTCGACGCCCGTGCCGCGCCCGCGGCGGGCAGCAGCTTCGGCTGGCACCGCGCCAGCGCGTACCGTTTCCTCACCGGCTTCCTCACGGCGGCCTCAAACACGTTAAAGCCCTTGAAAACGAATCTCCTGCACATTAAGAACATGGTGTGCCCCCGGTGCGTCGAAGCCGTGCACAGCCTGTTGGAGCGCGCCGGCTACCGCACCAAAGCGGTTTCGCTGGGCGTGGCCGAGCTCGATGAGGCGACCCCCGCCGACCCCGAAGCCCTGGCCCCGCTGCTGCACGATGCCGGCTTCGAGCTGCTGCTCGGCCGGGCCGAGCAGCTCACCGAACAAATAAAAGGCACCCTGGCCGAATACCTGGAGCACCTGCGCACGGCGCGGTCGCCGCTCACCACCTCGGCTTTTCTGACGGACCGGTTTGCTGCCACCTACTCGCACCTGAGCAAGGTATTCTCGCGCACGGCCCACCTCACCATCGAGAAATACCTCATTCGCCTCAAAATTGAACGCGTGAAGGAAATGCTCAGCTACGGCGAGCTCACCCTAAACCAGATTGCCGACCAGATGCGCTACAGCTCGGGCCAGCACCTGAGCAACCAGTTCCGGCAGGTGACGGGCTACTCGGTGAGCGAGTTCCGCCGCCTGATGCTGCCCGAGCGCCTGTCGCTCGACGCACTGGCTTAGACGCAAAGTCATTACCTAAAAAAGCGCCTTCCTACAAAGGGAAGGCGCTTTTTTGTACTGTATACCCAGGTAGCACCTGCCTCAGCTTGTGCACGAGCGCAGCGAGTATGGGCTGTTGCGGTGTTCACCGTCGTTATTTGCTCCGCTCGTGCACAAGCTGAAGCAGGTGCTACGTGTTCAGCCCCGACCTTTGCTGTTCAAATTGAACCCTGGGCCCCGTGGCTCGGTTAGTCTCCACTGTGTCGTTCGCCGCTCCCCGCATCCTGCTCATTACGCCGCCGCTCACGCAGCTCAATACCCCCTACCCGGCCACGGCCTATATCAAAGGCTTTTTGGTTGGCCGCGGCTACGAGGTAACGCAGGCCGACCTGGGCCTGCAGCTGGTGCTGCGGCTGTTTTCGGCCGCCGGACTGCGGCGGGTATTCGCTGAAATTGAGGCCGGCAACTTTGCCCTGAGCGACAACGCCACGCGCATGCTGCGACTGCAAAACCGCTACCTGGCCACCATAGAGCCAGTTATGAGGTTTTTGCAGAATAAGGACCTCACGCTGGCCCCACGCATCTGCCACGGGCGGTTTTTGCCCGAGGCCAGCCGTTTCGACAACGTGGCCGACCTTGAAACCGCCTTCGGGACGATGGGCCTGACGGACCAGGCCCGCCACCTGGCCACGCTCTACCTCGAAGACCTCGCCGACCTCATCAAGGAAACCGTGGGGCCGCACTTCGGCTTCTCGCGCTACGCCGAGAAGCTGGCCCTCTCGGCCACCAGCTTCGAGCCCCTGCACCAGGAGCTGGAAGCCGCCCCGAACCTGCTCGACCGCATGCTGCTGGAGGAGTTGGAGCCGCTGCTGCAGCGCGCGCGGCCCGATATGGTGGGCTTCACGGTGCCCTTTCCCGGCAACCTCTACGGGGCGCTGCGGCTGGCGAAGCACATCAAGCAAATCAGCCCCGAAACCGTAACGGTGATGGGCGGCGGCTACCCCAACACCGAGCTGCGCGATATCAAGGAGCCGCGCTTTTTCGACTACATCGACTATCTCACGCTCGATGACGGCGAGGGGCCTTGGCTGCAGCTGCTGGAGTTAGTTGCCAGTTGTTCGTTGTCAGTTGCTAGCGCTGGTAGCCAACATAGCCCGGGCCTGACAACGAACAACGAACAACTGACAACCAAGCTTCAGCGCACCTTTCTGCGCGACGAAACCGGCCAGATTCAGTACGTCAACCACCCGCACCCCGACGTGCCGCACGCCGAGGTGGGCACGCCTGACTATTCGGATTTGCCGCTGACCGAGTACCTCTCGGTGCTGGAAGTGCTGAACCCCATGCACCGCCTCTGGAGCGACGGCCGCTGGAACAAGCTGACCGTGGCCCACGGCTGCTACTGGAAGCGCTGCTCGTTCTGCGACGTGACGCTGGACTACATCAGCCGCTATGAAACCGCGCCCAGCACCCTGCTGGTGGATAGAATCGAGCAAATCATCGCGCAAACCGGCCAGACCGGGTTTCACTTCGTAGATGAGGCCGCCCCGCCGCTGGCCCTGCGCGATTTGGCGGTGGAGCTGCTGAAGCGGCGCGTGCCCATTACCTGGTGGGGCAACATCCGGTTCGAGAAAACCTTCTCGGCCGACCTGTGCCGGCTGCTGGCCGCTTCGGGCTGCATTGCCGTAAGTGGCGGGCTGGAAGTGGCGTCGGACAGGCTTTTGGCCCTCATGGAAAAGGGCGTGACCATCGCCCAGGTGGCCCGCGTGGCCGACGGCTTCACCCGGGCCGGCATCATGGTGCACGCTTATTTAATGTACGGCTTCCCCACCGAAACCGCCCAGGAAACCGTGGACAGCCTCGAAGTGGTGCGCCAGCTGTTCGCCGCCGGCGTGGTGCAGAGCGGCTATTGGCACCGCTTTTCGATGACGGCGCACTCGCCCGTGGGAAAGAATCCGGCGAAGTACCAGGTGGCGGCCATCGGCCCCGAGCCCGCCGGCTTTGCCTGGAACGACCTGTGGCACGATGACCCACTCGGCACCGACCACGAAGCATTCGGCCCCGGCCTGGCTAAGA
This sequence comes from Hymenobacter sp., assembly GCA_031387395.1. Lineage (GTDB taxonomy): Bacteria > Bacteroidota > Bacteroidia > Cytophagales > Hymenobacteraceae > Hymenobacter. Next base: position 615 of record JANNDE010000253.1, on the reverse strand, counting down.
GCCTTTACAACTACCTGCACGGCGTGGCCCTCGATGAGCCGCTGGCCCGTTGGTTCGACTTCAAAACGCCCCGCCCCAGCACCCCGCGCCAATTGGTGCAGCAGGCCCTGCAAGCCCCCGATAAGCCCGACTTCGCCCGGCAAAACCAGCGCCTTTTCTGGCTGGGCAACGCGCCCGACATCCGCCTCGAAGCTGGCAAAAAGGCCCCGCGCGCGGTACTCACCTGCTATGAGCAGGCCGAGGACTTCGAAGTGAAAACGACCGAAGCCACTGGCCGCTGGCTGCATCAGCTCCTTACCCAGCTCAGCCAGGACCTCGACACGAAAGTGCTGTTGCGCGACGCAGCAGTTGCTTTTCCGGCTGGCGAAGGTTCATTCGAGGCCTTTATTCAAACGACGGCGTGGCAGCTGCTGCGCGAAAAAGGCCTGTTGCTTATTTAATTAACCAGCGCTGCCAGTGCCTGATTAAGCAAGTGGCAAGGCGCAAAGCCTGGCGGGCAATTTGGCGCACATCCCGCATCAGGCCATTACCTCTTAATCAGCAGCCCTAGCGGCCGTTCACCCACTCCACCACCTCGCCGGGCAGGCCCGGGCCGAACTGCGCGCTCAGCCCCTG
>JANNDE010000666.1:0-14536 GCA_031387395.1 Hymenobacter sp. | reverse complement strand
TCTCGCGTGCAGCAGTAATCCAATCGTGACAACGAAGCGAGCGAGATGCTTCGGCTACGCTCAGCATGACGTTCTTCTTCCATTATCAACCCCCATCCCATGCCCAACACCGTATCCTTCAACGAGCATTACCCCAACATCACCAGGTCGGACGAACTCTACGCCCGCGCCCAGCGCATCATGACGCCCGTGACGCAGACGCTCGCCAAAGGCCCCGGCCAGTACACCAAAGGCGCGAGCCCTAAGTACGTGAAGCGCGCTAAAGGCTCCCACATCTGGGACGTGGACGGCAACGAATACCTTGATTTTCAAATGGGTATTGGTCCCATTTCCTTGGGTTACGCTTACGAGCGGGTCGATAACGCCATCAAAGCCCAGCTCGAAGACGGCATTACGTTTTCGATGATGCACGAGTTGGAAGTGGAGCTTTCGGAGCTGATTCACGAGATTATCCCGAACGCCGAAAGCATCCGCATCAGCAAAACCGGCGCCGACGTGTGCTCGGCGGCGGTGCGCGTGTCACGGGCCTTCACCGGGCGCGATAAGGTGCTGTGCTGCGGCTACCACGGCTGGCACGACTGGTACATTGGCACCACCAGCCGCGACAAGGGCATCCCGCGGGAAAGCAAGGACCTGGTGGCCGCGTTCGAGTACAACAATCTCGATTCGCTGCAGGCCCTGCTCAATGAAAACGTGGCCTGCGTGATTCTGGAGCCTTTTATTTTCGACGCGCCCAAAGATAATTTCCTGCACGAAGTGGCCCGGTTGTGCCAGGAAAACGGCACGCTGCTGATTTTTGATGAGATGTGGACGGGCTTTCGCATTGCGGTGGGCGGAGCGCAGGAGTATTTCGGCATTACGCCCGATTTGGCGGTGTACTCCAAGGCCTTTGCCAACGGCATGCCCATTGCCCTGCTCACCGGCCGCCGCGACGTGATGCAGCTATTCGAGCAGGATGTGTTCTTCTTCACCACTTTCGGGGGCGAGGCGCTGAGCATGGCCGCCGCCGTGGCCACCATCGCCGAAATGCGCGAGAAGAACGTGCCCGCCCGCCTCGCCGAGCAAGGCAAAAAGCTCAAGGATGGCTACAACGAAATTGCCGCCGGGCTGGGCCTGACCACCTACACGAAATGCTACGGCTACGACTGCCGCAGCATTGTAACTTTCGACCCATCGGCCGGCAACGGCATGGAGCTGAAGGCGTTCATGCAGCAGGAGCTGTTTAAGCGCGGCATTATGTGGGGCGGTTTCCACAACCTGTGCTTCTCGCACTCGGACGAGGATGTGGCCTACACGTTGTCGGCTTACCGCGAAATTTTACCGCTGCTGAAAGCCGCTATTGAAGCCGGCGACGTGGCTGCGCGGCTCCTGGGCGAGCCGGTAGAGGCCGTGTTTCGCAAGGTGACGAATGCCGCGCCGGTGAAGGCGAGATAAGAACGTCATGCTGAGCGCAGCCGAAGCATCTCGCGTGCCACCACTAAGTAGTCAGTCATAAGTAATCAGTAGTCAGACTTTGTATAATGCGCTCATAACCAAATTTTTATTATCTGACTACTGACTACTCCATTCTGACTGCCTACTTAATTCAATCGTTCAATGAAACGAGCGAGATGCCTCGGCTGCGCTCGGCATGACGTTCAATTTTTCAACTTATACCACGGCATCTCCTCTTGAACCTTTTTGATTTAACGGGCAAAACCGCCATTGTCACCGGGGCCTGCGGGCTCATCGGCCAGCAGCACTGCGCTGCCCTGGCCAAGGCCGGGGCCAACGTAGTGGTAGCCGACCTGAACGCCGAAGCGGCCGCGGCCGTGGCCTTCGGGCTGGGCGGCGGCCCACATTTATCATTAGCCGTTGATGTCACCAGCCCGGAGTCGCTGGCCGCCGCGCGCGACCAGATTGTGGCCCGCTTCGGCCACATCAACGTGCTGGTGAACAATGCGGCTATCAACGACATGTTTGAGAATCCCGCGCTGGCGGCCGACCTCAGCAAGTTTGAGAACTTCCCGCTGGCCACCTTCCAGAAAGTACTGGAGGTGAACGTGACGGGCGTGTTTCTGGCGGCGCAAACGTTCGGCACGCCGATGGCGCGGCAGGGCCACGGCTCCATCATCAACGTGGCCAGCACCTACGGCATCGTGGGGCCCGACCAGAGCATCTACCGCAACGAGGCCGGCGAGCAAACCTTCTACAAATCACCTTCCTACCCCATGACCAAGGGTGCGGTGGTGAATTTCACGCGCTACCTGGCCGCCTACTGGGGCGCGGCCGGCGTGCGCGTGAACACGCTCTCGCCCGGCGGCGTCGAGAACAGCCAGGACGCGTTTTTCATCCGGCAATACAGCGCCAAAACACCCCTGGGCCGCATGGCCACGCCCACCGACTACCAGGGTGCCGTCGTGTTCCTGGCTTCAGATGCCTCGGCCTACATGACCGGGGCCAACCTGGTGGTGGATGGCGGCTGGACAGCTATTTAAACAGTTAAAAGTTGAGAGTTAAAAGTTAAAATAGAGCCTTCCGTATTTTAACTTTTAACTCTCAACTTTTAACTGTTACTCCCCTACCCTCAGACCCTAGACCTATGCAAGCTGTTGAAATTCGTAAGAACCGGTTCATTGGCGCGGGCCACCCGGCCTACATCATCGCCGAAATCGGCATCAACCACAACGGCTCGCTGGATTTAGCCAAGCAGCTTATTTCCGAAGCCGCCAAAGCCGGCTGCGATGCCGTGAAATTTCAGAAGCGCACGCCCGAGCTGTGCGTGCCCAAAGACCAGTGGGAGAAGCAGCGCGACACACCCTGGGGCCGCATGAGCTACATCGACTACAAGCGCCAAACCGAGTTCGGCCAGGCCGAGTACACGGCCATCGACGACTACTGCCGCGCCCTGGGCATCGACTGGTTCGCCTCGTGCTGGGACGAGCCCTCGGTTGATTTCATGGAACAGTTCGCGCCGGTGATGTACAAAATGGCCTCGGCTTCCCTAACCGATAAGCCCCTACTCGACCGCGTGCGCGCCACCGGCCGCCCGCTGATGCTGAGCACCGGCATGAGCACGCTCGATGAAATCCAGCAGGCCGTGCAATGGGTAGGGCTTGATACGCTGATGATTGCGCACTCCACCTCTTCCTACCCCTGCCCGCCCGCCGAGTTGAACCTGCGTATGGTGCCCGTGCTGCAGGGCCTGTTTCCTGGTACGCCCATCGGCTACTCGGGCCACGAAACCGGCTTGGCTACCACCGTGGCCGCCGTTACGCTGGGTGCCTGCTTCGTGGAGCGTCACTTCACCCTCGACCGTGCCATGTGGGGCTCCGACCACGCCGCCTCGGTGGAGCCCGGCGGCATGGCCAAGCTCGTGCGCGACATCCGCGACGTGGAAGAAGGCCTCGGCGATGGCGTGAAGCGCGTGTACGACTCCGAGCTGGAGCCCCGCGCCCGCCTGCGCCGCGAGCTCACGCCGAACCAGGAGTAACCTGTCTGGGTTGAACGTCTGACGTTGATTTTGTCTGTCATCCTGAGCATAGCGAAAGACCTTCTCACGTCCGAGCGACTTGTTCGAACGTGAGAAGGTCCTTCGCTACGCTCAGGATGACAGCCATTTGCCTAATCTGCTCTTATCACCCCATGCACCACGTCGAACTCATCACCACGGCTATTCTGCTCGTTTGGGTGGCCATCGTAATTACGCTGGAGCGCATCATCCCGTACCGCAAGAGCCTGCCGTTTTTCCGTGAGGGCTTCTGGACCGACCTGGTGCTCTACACGTTCGTGCAAAGCTTCGCGCTGAAAATCATCATCTTCGACTACATTATTCAGCCGCTCGACCAGCACTTTGGGTTTTCGAAGCTGCATTTTATGACCGGCTGGCCCATCTGGGCGCAGGTGCTGTTTTTCGTGATTACGCACGATTTCTATATCTACTGGTTTCACCGGTTTCAGCACAGCAGCCCGCTGTTCTGGCGCACCCACGAGGCGCACCACTCGGGCAAGCAGGTCGACTGGCTGGCCGGCTCCCGCTCGCACGCCCTGGAAATCATCATCAACCAGACCATTGAGTTTGCGCCGATTATCTTACTGGGAGCCAACCCCGTAGTGGTGCCCATCAAGGCCTGCATCGATGCCGTATGGGGCATCTGGATTCACTGCAACATCGACGTGCGCTCAGGTTGGCTCCAGTATATCATCAACGGCCCCGAAATGCACCTCTGGCACCACGCCGACCACGAGGAAGTGTTCTACGCCAACTTCTCGACCAAATTCGCCTTCTGGGACTGGATGTTCGGCACCGCCTACCGGCCCGGCCACAAGCCGCTGAAATGGGGCCTGCCCTACGCTTTCCCGAAGGACTATTTCAGCCAGCACGTCTTTTCCGTAGCCCGTTTCGATGAGGAAGCACTGGCCCAACGCTCCCGCCTGTTCCGCGCCTACCACGGCCTGCGCGGCCGGCTGCTGACCCGGCTCACCGACCGCGTACCGGCTCTGCGCCCGCTGCACGGCTGGCCGGTGCCCGAAAACCATACCAGCACTGTTCCGGCGCAGCGGCCGGGTGGTAATTTTGCGGCTGCTCCGGTGGTTCAGGCCGCGCCCTCTTCTTCCGCCGCCCTTTCCCGCTAGTCTTGCTCAACCCCTGGTTTTCCCTGTTTCTGGCCTCTTTCATGGAAGTTTGCTGGACGTACAGCCTCAAGGCGCTGAGCATGCAGCGCATCAAGGAAATTGCCTGGGCGCACAGCCTGGGCCAGCCGGCTTTGCTGCTGCCGGTGCTGCCGCTGCTGGCCTACGTGGGCTTTGGGCTGGCCAACGTCATCTTTCTGTCGCAGGCCATGCGCAGCATCCCCACGGCCACGGCCTATTCGGCCTGGATGGCGCTGGCCGTCGTCGGCATCAAGCTCGTGGACGTGCTCTACCTCAGGCAGCCGTTCTCGTGGCTGAGCGTGTTCTACACCAGCCTGATAATCGTGGGGGTGCTGGGGCTGCGCCGCATCGGGTAGCCTCCCTCCGGAGCCAACCGCCGGTGAGTCCCGGCGTAGTAAATTGCACCAAATTCCCGACCGCGTGGTTGAGAATTTTCGATAACGTTAAATTTTATGGAAATCGCGAACCACACCTTTGCCGAAGCTACTTTGGCGGCTCCTTTTCTGGACTATGCTATTTGCGTGGATGCCGACAACCGGCCAGCCAACCACGTGGGCGACTGGCCCGTGCAAGGCCAGGCCTACGCCGTGCGCGTAGTCGGAAGCCGCACCGAAGGCCTGGACCTGGTGCACGTGCTGGGCTTCGAGGGCGAGGCCCCGTACTTCAACGCTTTTGCCCCGCACCGCTTCGAGTTTTTCGAGCGGATGTGGCTCAACTAGCCCCCGGCCCGGCAACAGCCGCTTTAGAGCCTGAATATTTCCACAAAAAAACCCTTTACTGCGCAGTAAAGGGTTTTTTCGTGGGCCCACTCGGAATCGAACCGAGGACCTACTGATTATGAGTCAGTTGCTCTAACCGATTGAGCTATGGGCCCGGTGCCGGAGGCAGTCATCTTTCACCTCAACCCTGCCGTCGCCGGTCCTCCAACGAGGCAAAAGTACGACCTTTGCCCCTGCCAATCCAAAGCTGCCGTATGCTTCCTCATTTATTGTTTGATTTTGGCGGCGTCCTCATCGACATTGACTATGCCGCCACGCCGGCCGCCATGCGCCGCCTGAGCCGCGCGGGCAGCACCATCGATTTTTCGCAGGCCCGCCAGGCCGCGCTGTTCGATAATTTTGAAACCGGCCACCTCTCGCCGGCCGGGTTCCGGGCCGGGCTGCGCGCCGCCTACGACCTCGATGCTTCGGATGCCGACCTCGACGCGGCCTGGCACGCCATGCTGCTGGGCGTGCCCGCCGAGCGCCTGGCCCTGGTGGCCGAGCTGCGCCGCCAGGGCCACCAAACGGCCCTGCTCTCGAACACCAACGCCCTCCACATTGCCGAAATAAACCGGCGTCTGGCCCGGCAATACGGTTTCACACACGGCATTGCCGACGTGCTCGACCGGGTATTTTACTCGCAGGAAGTAGGCCTGCGCAAGCCGGGCGAGGAAATTTTCCGCCACGTGCTGCGCGAAATGAACTGGCGGCCCCAAGACGTGTTGTTCATCGAAGACAGCCCCCAGCACGTGGCCACGGCCCGGCACCTGGGGCTGCGGGTGCTGCATCTGGCCCCGCCCCTCACGCTCACCACTGCCCTGCCCGAAGCCCTCCGTGCCTTTCCCCGAGAATACGCCCCCATCCGCGCCTGAACCCGATTTCGCCGGCTTTCCTGCCGGGCACGGGCCGGCCGACGCAGCGGCCCCCACCCTACCGGGTACGGCTGCTGCCGGGCCGGCCGCCCCGGCGGCAGCGGCCCAGGCACGGCGGCTGTTTCGGCGCTACGAGCGGCCGGCACCATCGGCCGGCCGCACGGCGGCCGTGCACATTGGCCTGTTTTTACTGACGGTGCTCACCACTACGCTCGCCGGGGTAGTGCTCACGCGGGGCACCATCGGCCTGCTGCCGCTGGGGTTCCAGGATTTTCCGGCCGCGCCGCAGGCCGGCGAGTGGGCCCGGGGGCTGGCCTTTGCGCTGCCGTTTCTGGGGGTGCTCACGATGCACGAGTTTGGGCACTACTTCGTGGCCCGGGCCAACCGGGTGCGCACCTCGCTGCCCTACTACATTCCGTTTCCGGGGGGGTTGGGCACGTTCGGGGCGGTTATCCGCATCCGGGAGCGGTTGTTTTCGCGGCGCGAGTTTTTCGATATCGGGCTGGCCGGGCCGCTGGCGGGGTTTGTAGCGACGGTGGCGCTGCTGGTGTACGGCTTCACGCACCTGCCGACGCCGGCCTACCTCTTCGCCATTCACCCGGACTACGCGCGCTATGGTGCCGACTACGCCCGGCACGTGTACCCGCCCGGCACCGAAACCATGGCCCCGGCCCGGCCCCTGCTCTACCGCGCCCTCGAAACGCTGCTGGCCGACCCGGCCCGCGTGCCGCACCCCAACGAGCTGCTGCACTACCCGGTACTGCTGGCCGGCGTGCTCAGCCTGTTTTTCACGGCCCTGAACCTGCTGCCCCTGGGCCAGCTCGACGGCGGCCACATCTTCTACGGCCTGCTGGGGCCAGGGCGCTCCAACCGCCTCATGCCTTGGCTATTCACGGGCTTTATTTTTTACGCGGGCCTGGGGCTATTTTCGATTCGGGACGACTGGCATACCTGGGCCTACGGTGGGCCGGTGTACGCGGCCTACCTGGCCCTGATTTTCTGGCGGGTGCTGCCCCGGCCGCGCCAGGGGCTGCTGCTGGCAGCGGGCCTGTGGGCGGCCCAGGTGGCGGCGGCCAGCTTCTGGCCGGGTCTGGTCGGCAACCCCGGCTGGCTGGTGTTTGGGCTGCTGCTGGGGCGGCTCACGGGCATCTACCACCCGTCCGCGCCCGACGAGCAGCCCCTGAGCGCCGGCCGCCGGCTGCTGGGCTGGCTCATGCTGGCTATTTTTGTACTTTGCTTCACACCGAGTCCATTTGCGTAAGAGTAGCAGTAGCAGCCTGCTGAACAAGTTGTCGTCCAGCTTATCACCGCTGCCCCTTTTCTCCTGTCTTCTTCTGCTCTCTTCCCATCCTCCTGCATGATTTTTACTCAGAAACAACTTTTCCAGGGGACTACCACCGTTGCGCTGCGGGCCGAAAGCCTGTACGTGTGCAAGCGCAACCCGCAGGGCGTGGCCACGCTCGAAACCGAGGTTCCCTACGAAGAGATTTTGCCGGTGAAGGCCGAGGAAAGCCGCCGTATTCCCGTGAACCAACTGCTGCTCACGGGGCTGCTGCTGGTGTTGCTGGGCTACGAGCCCTGGCAGCAATGGCGGGCGACCGGCGTGGCCGATATGGCCCTGTATGGCTGGTGGCTGGTGGTAGGCCTGAACCTGCTGGCCAGCTACCTGCGCTTCGAGCAGCAGTGGAGCACGTTCCGGCTGCAAACGGCGCACTTGGTTATCACCCTTGCCGGGCGGCCCTGGCAGCGCCGGCAATTTCGGGCGCTGGTGGCCGAGCTGGAACGCCGCACCAAAACCTACCTGCGCGACGAGTACGGGCAGGTGAACCCGCTGGGCTTTATCGAGCCGCAGCTGCGCCGGGTGGCTTGGCTGCGCGAGCTTGAGGTGCTGAGCGCCCGCGAGGCCCAGGCCCTGAGCATGCGCCTCACCGGCCGCCGCCCCGACACCCTCAACAGCATGGGCCAGGAGCTGGAATCGCCGTATCTGAACTAGGCGCTGGCCGCTGTGCGGCACGGTACGGCTGGCGTGCTACGCCGCCGGGGCCGGGAGGGCCCGTTGTCCCGGCGCGGCTTTTTTGCTCGCAGGCAACGGTTTTCGCAGAATAACTGGTTGCCAGGCAAGCCGCGTTGTACGAAAACGCTGCCCCCGGACTACCTTTACCTTATTGCTTGCTGCCTTATGTCGCGCTTTCTGGCCTGTTTCCTCACCGCCCTGCTGCTGCTCCAGACTCTGGGGCCGGAGGTGCTGGTGCTGAACTACCGGCTGCACAAGGCCGAAATCACGGCCCGCTACTGCGTGAACAAAGCCCGGCCGCAGCTGCGCTGCAACGGCAAGTGCCACCTGGCCCGGCAGCTGCGTAAAGCCGAGGGCGGCGACAGAAAGGCCCCGGCCACCCCGCTGGCTAAGGTGAAGTTCGAAGTGCTGCCCACGGCGGCCCTGGTGCTGCCAACGCTGCGCCGCTGGCCCCGGGCGGCGGCCCGCTTTGCCCGCCCGCAGGTGGCGCGCTGCGTGGCCGGGCGCACGCCGGGCGTGTTCCGCCCGCCCCTGCTACTGGTCTGATACGGGTTGGCTTCCGGCCGCTTTAAGCGGCCGAACAGCCCATTGTGGCCCGGCCGTGCCCACGGCGGGCCGGCGCGGATATTATCACGCCGCCAACTTTTCAGTACCAGTACATCCCCCCTGTTTTCCGATGCAACGCTTTTCTATTTCGACGGCTGCCTACGCCTTTGCCCTGGCGGCACTCCTCCTCACTGGCTGTGAGAAAGACAATGAAACCCCGGCCAGCCAGCTCGGAACCGTCAGCCTCGCCTTCGAGCAAACGGTGGGCACTGCTCCGCTCGCGCTCAGTACCCAGACGTATGCCACGCCGGCCGGCGACCAGTTCAAAATCACGACCTTCAAGCAGTACATCTCCAACATCAAGCTGACCAAAACCGACGGCTCGACCTACGCCGTACCGGAGAGCTACTACCTGATAGACGCGGCCGTGCCCGCTTCGCAGGACCTGGCGCTGAAGGACATTCCCGTGGGCGACTACAAGTCCCTCACCTTTACGGTGGGCGTAGACAGCGCCCGCAACGTGGCCGGAGCCCAGACGGGAGCCCTGGACCCCAGCAACAACATGTTCTGGACCTGGAACTCGGGCTACATCTACACCAAGCTGGAGGGCACTTCGCCGCAGGCCCCGCACGCGGCCGGCGCGGCCGAAGGCGGCCTCGTGTTCCACATCGGTGGCTTTAAATCCCCCAACAACACTATTCGTACCGTGGTGCTGCCTTTCCCGACCGGCATCAGCCTGCTCATCCGCCCCGACCACGCCCCCGAAGTGCACCTGAACGTGGACGTGCTGAAGATGTTCAGCGGCCCAACCACCATCCGCTTTGCCACGCTCTCGAACACCATGGGCGGGGCCAACTCGGTGCTGGTGGCCAATAACTACGCCGCCGGCATGTTTTCCGTCGAGCACATCCACGCCAACTAAGCGGCCATGCGCCGCGCATTGGTTGCCCCGCTGGCCCTCGTCGGGCTGGTGGGGCTGCTGTTGGCAGGTTGCGGCCGGGAGGATGTGACCGTGCCGGATGCTCCGGTACCGGGCACCCGCCTTCCGGCCAGTTTCCCCGCCCCCGTGTATGCCCCCGGTGCCAACCCACCCAATGCGGCGGCGTTTGCCCTGGGCCGCAGCCTGTTCTACGATGCCCGGCTCTCGCGCGACGGCTCGGTGGCGTGCGGCAGCTGCCACCAGCAATCCGTGGCTTTTGCCAACGCCGGCCACCGCCTGAGCCACGGCGTGGGCAACCAGCCGGGCACGCGCAACGCCCCGGCCCTGCAAAACCTGCGCTGGAAATCGGAGTTTTTTTGGGATGGTGGACCGAAAAACCTCGAAACCCTGCCGCTGGCCCCACTCACCAACCCCTTGGAGATGGACGAGACGCTGCCCCGCGTGCTGGCCCGGCTCAACGCGGATGCCGGCTATAGCCGGCGCTTCGCGGCGGTGTACGGGCCGGGCCCCATCAGCTCCTACCAGTTTTTGCGGGCGCTGGCGCAGTTCACGGCGGCGCTCACCTCGGCCAACTCGCGCTACGACCAGTACGTGCGGGGCGAGCGCAACGCGGTGCTCTCGGCGGCCGAGCAGCGCGGCCGGGTGCTGCTGACGCAGAAGTGCGCCAGCTGCCACGCCACCGAGTTATTCACCGACGAAACCTACCGCAACAACGGCCTCGATGCCACGTTCGGGCCCGATTCGGGGCGGGCGCATATCACCGGGCGGGCCGCCGACGTGGGCCGCTTCAAGGTGCCAGGCCTGCGCAACGTGGCCCTGACGGCTCCTTACATGCACGACGGCCGCTTCCGGACCCTGGAGCAGGTGCTGGCGCACTACGACCACGGCGTGGTGGCGTCGCCCACGCTCGACGCGGCCCTACGCCCGGTGGGCGGGCCGGTGGGCATTCCGCTCACGGCCGCCGAGCAGGCCGACCTCGTCGCCTTCCTGCATACGCTCACCGACGATGCCTTTCTGCACGACCCGCGGCTAGCCGAGCAGCCTTGAGCAACCAGCCGCTTTCGCCTCATTTCTTTATTTGATTGCCATGAGCCACAAAAAAACCCTGCTGCTGTGGGGGCTGCTGCTGGGGCTGACGGGCCCCGGCCGGGCCTGCGACATCTGCGGCTGCTTTATGGGCATCACGCCCTACGACAACCAGAGCGGCTTCAGCCTGATGCACCGCTACCGCATCTTCAACGGCTATCACGCCCTGGGGCAGTCGCCGCGGTTTTTCCCGAGTGGGGCGCGGCCGTTTTTCCCTTCGCCCCGCAATGGCGACAATGGCTACACTCACCGCCACTATGGCGACCCAACTGACTTCGAGGCCTTTCGGGTGATTGAGCTGCGGGGCAAGTACTTCCTCTCGCGGCGCGTCGAGCTGAACGCCTTCGTGCCCTACGTGATGAATACTTCGCAGATTAGCGGTCGGCAGCTGAACTCCTCGGGCGTGGGCGACGTGACGATTTTTGCCGGCTACCACCTCATTCGGGCCGTCGAAACGGCGGGGGTGCAGAGCCGGCTCATCGTGGGCGGCGGCGTGAAGCTGCCTACCGGCGAGTACGACCGCCAGAACGCCAGCGGCGTACGCTACGGCCTGCTCAACCAGGTGGGTACCGGCACCACCGACGCCTTCCTGTACGCCAACTACATCGGCAGCTACCGCAGCTTCGGGCTGAGCCTGAACAGCAGCTACCGCCGGGCCGCGGAGAACAGGTTTCGCAGCAGCCTGGCCTCAAGCACGGCCACGTATGCCAGTCTGTTTTACCGCGTGCCGCTGGGCGAGAGCTGGCAGCTTTACCCCTCGGCGCAGTTTTTCTACGAGAAAACCAAAGGCGAAATGCTGGAGGGCCAGCTCACCGGCGAGCATGCCCTGAACAACGCCCTGCTCGGCCCCGGCCTGGATGTTTATTACCAGAACTTCTCGCTGAACACCAGCTTCCAGCTGCCTCTGTACACCGCCGAAACCGACCACCCGGCCAGCGGCGGCCGCCTGGTGGTTTCGGTGGGCTACAGCTTTAAGCAAACTAAGTACCTGCTGGGGCGCAAGGGCTAACCGGCACGGCCCAAAGCGGGCTGGGGCGCCGAATTGCCCGCAGGGCTTCGTCGTGCCGCTACACATCAGGCCACTGCCCGCCAACCAGCCGAATAACCCGTGGCTTGCACGAGATTGCGCGGGGGCATCATTATATTCACGAAAATTTTTTGGGTGCGCTATGAGACTACTACGCCTCGTTGGATTGAACCTTGTGCTGGGGCTGGCCGGCTGTGGCTCCACTACGGAGCCGGTAGTGCCCACCGACCCGGAGGGACCGGTAGTGCCGCCCACGGCCTATACTCTGGTCGTACCTACCAACTTCCCGGCGCTGCCCGCCGCCCCGCCCGATAATGCCCTCACGGTGGAGGGCGTGGCGCTGGGCCGACAGCTGTTCTACGAGACGGCGCTATCGGTTGATAACACAATATCCTGCGCCTCCTGCCACCGCCAGGAGCTGGCCTTTACCGATGGCCGGGCCCGCGCCCAGGGGGTCAACGGGGCCCTGTCGCCGCGCAGCGCCATGTCGCTCGCCAACCTGCTTTGGGAGCCCAAGCTGACCTGGGACGGGGCCATGACGACTCTGGAAACCCAAGCCCGCATTCCCATCGAGAAGCCGGTGGAAATGCACCAGTCGCTGGCCGCCGGCGTGGCCAGGCTGCAAGCTACGACCAGCTACCCGGCGCTGTTTCGCAAAGCCTTCGGCAGCAGCACCCTCACCGAGGCCAATACCCTTAAGGCGCTGGCCCAGTTCGAGCGCACGCTCATTTCGGGCAACTCGCGCTACGACCAGTACCAGCGCGGCAACCGCACGGCCCTGAGCAGCTACGAGAAGCAGGGCCTGGTGCTGTTCGCGACCCATCCGAACGGCCCGGCGGGCATTCGCGGGGGCAATTGCAGCGACTGCCACGGCGGCGACCTGCAATCGGACCATGCCTTTCGCAACAACGGGCTCGACGCCACCTTTACCGACCAGGGCCTGGGGGCCCTCACCGGGCTGCCCACCGACAACGGCAAGTTCCGGGTGCCCTCGCTGCGCAACATTGGCCTGACGGCCCCCTACATGCACGATGGCCGCTTCGCCACCCTCGAAGCCGTACTCGACCACTACAACGAGCACGTGGCCATGAACAGTCCCAACCTCGACCCGCTGCTGCTCAACGGCAGCAACGACCCGCGCGGCCCCGGACACGCCCTGGGCCTGACGGCGCTGGAAAAAGCCAGAATCGTGGCTTTCCTGGGTACGCTCACGGATTCCACCTTCGTCCACGACCCGCGCTTCGCCCGGCCCTGACGCGCGCCCGCCCCACCACAAAGCCCCGGCCGCTTGCGCAACCGGGGCCCGGGACCGTTTTTCGCAGGCTTGCGGCAGGCTGCTAGCTGCTAGCCCAGGGCCGTCACGCCGGGCAGTTCCTTGCCTTCCATGTATTCGAGCAGGGCCCCGCCGCCGGTCGAGATGTAGCTCACCTGCTCGCCAAAGCCCAGCTGCTGCACGGCCGCCGCCGAGTCGCCGCCGCCGATGAGCGAGTAGGCCCCGGCCGCCGTAGCCTCGGCAATGGCCTGGGCCACGTACTCGGTGCCGAGCGAGAAGCTGCTCATCTCGAACACGCCCATCGGGCCGTTCCAGAGGATAGTTTTGCTCTGGCGAATAACTTCGGCGAAGGCCTCGCGCGAGTCGGGGCCGAGGTCGAGGCCCATCCAGCCGTCGGGGATGTGGTGGTTGGCGGCCACGTCCACGTTGGCGTCGTTGGCGAATTTATCGGCGATGAGCGAGTCGGCGGGCAGCATCAGGTTCACACCCTTGTCTTTGGCTTTCTGGATGAGCTGGCGGGCCAGGTCCACCTTGTCGGTCTCCAGTAGGGAGCTGCCCACGTGGCCACCCTCGGCCACCGCAAACGTATAGGCCATGCCGCCGCCGATGAGCAGGTTATCAACCTTATCGAGCAGCTTTTCGATGATGAGAATCTTGTCCGAAATCTTGGCCCCGCCCATGATGGCGGTGAAGGGCCGCTCGGCATTCTCCAGCACCTTTTGGGCGTTGTCGATTTCGGACTGCAGCAGGTAGCCGCCCACGCGGTCCTGCGGGGCAAAAGAGCCGGCCATCACGGCCGTAGAGGCGTGGGCGCGGTGCGCGGTGCCGAAAGCATCGTTCACATACACGTTGCCGAGCGCGGCCAGCTTGGCGGCGAAGGCCGGGTCGCCGCCCTCCTCTTCTTTATAGAAGCGCACGTTGTCCATCAGCACCACCTGGCCGGACTGGAGGGCGGCCGCTTTTTGGGCGGCCTCCGCGCCGAGCACGTCGCCGCCAAACTGCACCTCGCGGCCGTATTCCTGCGAGAGGCGCGCCACGAGGGCTTCAAGCGAATACTTCTGCTCGTAGCCGCCTTTGGGCCGGCCCAGGTGCGAAAGCAGCACCACGGCCCCGCCGTCGTTCAGGATTTTCATCACCGAGCGGGTGGCCATGCGAATGCGCGTGTCGTCGGTGATGCGCAGGTCCTTGTCGAGGGGCACGTTGAAATCGACGCGCATCACGGCGCGCTTGCCGGCAAAATTGTAGGTATCGAGGGTGTTCATGGGAAAGTGAGAACTGTGATGATGGGGTGATGCCGCAAAGAACGTCATGCCGAGCGCAGCCGAGGCATCTCGCTCGCACCGTTGAACGATTGATGCACTGCTGCACGCGAGATGCCTCGGCGG
>JANNDE010000243.1:0-1487 GCA_031387395.1 Hymenobacter sp. | reverse complement strand
ATCTTGTAGCTGGTGCTCACCGCCTCAGGGTAAACCTTCTGGTCGACTTGAATGTCAAGCGATTTCTGGTCGGCGGCCCTGAACGCGCCCGGGTTGTTACGACATTCTGTAGAAGCTAGGGTTCTCATTGTCATGAGAATGAAACATTCGATGCAATGTCGACGCGCCTGTTGGCGTGCCGTTGACGTCGCTGTTGTCAGCACGCTCATTCTGACGATGGTTCCGGTGCATGCCGCGGACGCGTCAGGTACCGATCTCACTTCGGCTGAAGTCGCGGCTGAGATCATTCGGGTGCAGGCAGATGCTGATGAGGCCGCGCGCCGATGGGCTGACGCAGAACTGAGTGCGGAAGCCCTTGCGCTGGAGATTGAGACCGCGGGCGCAGCAGTCGCCGCGACCACACTCGAGTACGCACAACTCGAAGGTGAGCTGTCTCAGATTGCGATTGACCGGTTCACTGGCCGGTCCAACGAGACAATCCTGGTACTCGGTGGGAACGCGGTGGAGGCGATGCAACGCGACGCGTTACGCGCCATTGCGCTGGACGCGGGTGCCGCGAACGCCGACACCGTCGCAGCCGTGCAAAAGGGTCTGACCGATCAACAACGGCATCTCGAGCGACTGAACGCCGAGAATGCGCGACTCGTTGCGGTTCTGGCCGAGAGTCAGGCATCGCTGAACGCGCAACTCAAGGACCTCGCCCAGCTGGAAACCCGCCTCAAGGCCCACGCTTTTGTGCGCGATGCCCAGGTATACCGTGACCTGGCCGGTAACCTGCACGCCGACGTGCGCCAGAATCGCCCCATTGCCCGCCTCACGCATCCCGATACCCGCCTCGATACCTACGTGGATGCCGAAGGCAGCATCCTGCCGCTTTCACCCCTGTTTACGGCCCGCGTGGCCACCGTGGCGCGGCCCGGCGGAGCTAACCTGCCAAGTGCATTTTTCCAGGACAGCACCGGGCGGCGCTACCTGGAGTTTTTGCGCTACGTGGACGAGCATGAATTTTGGAAAGCGCAGGTTTCGGCGGTGTTTATTGAGCCCGGCGGTAAGCTGTCGTTCACGCAGCAAGTGGGCGACCAACGTATTGAATTCGGGCTACCCGAAAATATTTCGGAGAAATTCGCCAAGCTGATGGTATTTTACCGTCAAATTCCGTCAGTTTTGGGGTGGGATACTTACCACCGCGTAAACGTCGAATATCAAAATCAGATTATTTGCGAATAACAATTCGCTGAAAAATAGACTGTTAGGTCTAGCCTTCTCTTTCCCAACCTCCTGCTTCCTCACTGCTCGCCAGCACCGCATCCTATGCAACAAGACAAAATCGTCGTCGGGCTCGACATTGGTACCACAAAAATCTGCGCCCTGGTGGGCCGCAAAAATGAGTTCGGCAAACTCGAAATCCTGGGCATGGGCAAAGCCGTGTCGGAAGGGGTTTCGCGCGGCATCGTGCTCAATATCGACAAGACCGTAGACGCCATTAA
>JANNDE010000241.1:0-28472 GCA_031387395.1 Hymenobacter sp. | reverse complement strand
AATTCATCTATTTGAACCGTTGCGCTACTTCCTGCTGCCGTTATTGTCAGTTGGGTATCATTATTTGTAAGCGCCCATACACCAATCTGCTTTTGAGGGTCAGAGGCAGCACATTTCGTCAGGCCTTCATCATAAATGAATGTGTTAGGCGAATTAAACTGTTCAAAGTCGTCTTTTGAGCAGGCACCTAGCAGAGCATACAAGTCAACAAGTTGCTGCCCAGGTGCTTCAATAGTTGATGAGCGCAACTGCCATTTTTTCGCGCTGAGCATTTGTGCACGAGTAGCAGGAGGAGTAGGCTCGTCTTTTTTCTTGGAGCAGGCTGCCAATGTCAGCAGAAGGAAGACTGCATATTTAGTTCGTTTCATTGCGAAGGCTGTGTGTGAAGGCTTGATTAGCGTGCAATATATGGCTAACTAAGGGTTTGCTGTATTGACAGTGTCACCAAAGGCTACAGCTTTACCATCGCGGCCAAGAGTAGTCTGTTGCAAGACCTCAAGCTGAACCGTAACCGCTACTCGCAGTACCAGTAGCCTTACATTGGCTTACAGTGGGCGGGGCGGGTATTCCATCGGCCGGGTATTTAGCCCCATTGGGCGGGTAAAGCACCCGCTTGGCAAAGTTTGCTTCATTCCGTGTGATTAATAGTAGTTTATTTGGTTTTTATATGACCTTTCTCGCCATGAATACCAATGACCTGTATACCTTGCTCGCGGCTCCAGCCGTAAGCCGCACTCTATTCTTTACCAGGTTGTTGGCCCACCCGCACCCGCTCCCAAAAACGGAGCCACCCGCCGACGCCCAGCCCCTTGCGGCTACTGCCAAGGCCACACCCCCCGGGCTTCCCGCTGCCCAGCCTCCGCCCACCAATTCTCCGGCCTGAGGCTTGCACCGACGAATTTCACGCTTGTATTCCAGCCCCTGCGCTTCGGCCCAGGGGCTTTTTGGTGGGCGCACGGCGCCGGATAACGAAATTGTTGCCAGCTTTGCCCCGCCAAACGGCCTTTTATTCGCAAATCTGTCCGCCATGTCTCAGCACAAGGAAGTCAAACTCATTACCACCCACCAGATGCTCGCCATGAAGGAGCGGGGGGAAAAAATCTCCATGCTCACGGCCTACGACTACTCGATGGCCCAGATTCTCGACGGGGCCGGCATCGACGTGCTGCTCGTCGGCGACTCGGCCTCCAACGTCATGGCCGGCCACGAAACCACCCTGCCCATCACCCTCGACCAGATGATATACCACGCCCAGAGCGTGGTGCGGGCCGTGAAGCGCGCCTTTGTGGTGGTCGATATGCCGTTTGGCTCCTACCAGGGCAATTCGTCGGTGGCGCTGCAGTCGGCCATCCGCATCATGAAGGAATCGGGCGGCCACGGCGTCAAGCTCGAAGGCGGGGCCGAAGTGAAGGACAGCATCACGCGCATTCTCACGGCCGGCATCCCTGTTATGGGCCACCTCGGCCTCACGCCGCAGTCCATCTACAAGTTCGGCACCTACAGCGTGCGCGCCAAGGAAGAAGCCGAGGCCCAGAAGCTGCTCGAAGACGCCCGCCTGCTCCAGGAAATCGGCTGCTTCGGGCTGGTGCTCGAGAAAATTCCCGCCTCCCTGGCCAAGCAGGTAGCCGAAGAGCTCACCATTCCCGTCATCGGCATCGGCGCCGGCCCCGACGTGGACGGCCAGGTGCTGGTCGTGCACGACCTGCTGGGCATCACCAAGGAGTTCAAACCCCGCTTCCTGCGCCGCTACGCCGAGCTGCACGACATCATGACCGAGGCCGTGCAGCACTACGTGGCCGATGTGAAAAGCCGCGAGTTTCCCAGCAAAGAAGAAGGTTACTAGCGCTTTAGCCCTTACCAATTATTGCCATAGGCCGGGCCTGATGCGCGTTAGCGTGCACTGGGCCCGGCCTATATTTATTTTTCCGAATCCCTGTATTGATTATACTGGCCGTGTCACTAGCTTTGCAATTCAAAGTACTTCAAAAACGACACAATGAGCCCTTCCTCCCCGGCTGCTTCGCGCCTCACCTCTTCCATGAGCTGGTCGATTTCTATCAAGCTCTTCATTATCGCGGTGCTGTTGGGGTTGCTGCTCATTCCGTCGAGCATGGTAGAAAACCTCATCACCGAGCGGGCCGAAAACCGTGATGCCGCCACGGCCGAAATCAGCAGCCAGTGGGGTGGCCCACAGCTGGTGCTGGGCCCCGTGCTGGTGCTGCCCTACACGGCCCGCGTGATGAGCGAGAAAGGTCAGGTAAGCGAGGTAATCCGCTACCTCAGCCTTCTGCCCGATACGCTGGCCACCACCGGCACGCTGGCCCCCGAGCGGCGGCATCGCGGCATCTACGAGGCGGTGGTGTACCGGGCGGGCCTGCATGTGCAGGGTGCTTTCCAGGCTCCGCCGCTCGCCGACCTGGGCGTATCCTACGCGGCGGTACGCTGGGCCGAAGCCTTCGTAGCCGTGGGCATTTCCGATATGAAAGGCATTCGCAATGGCCTGGCGCTAAGCTGGGACGGCCAGAACCACCCTTTCGAGCCCGGGGTACCCAGCGCCGAAGTGTTGCCCTATGGTACCGCGCCCACCGTTACCACCCAGTCCAACACAGTACTGAATGAGCGGCGGCGCTACTCGAAATACCAGGGCGATGAGGACAGCGAAGAAAACCACGGCCAATCAACCAACGGCCTCAGCGTAGCCATCCCAATACCCAACGAAGCCGCGTTGCGCCGCCGCCACACCTTTTCCTTCGACCTCAGCCTCAATGGCAGCACGGGGCTGCTGGTAGCCCCGCTCGGCCGCCAAACCTCCCTGCACCTGAGCGCGCCCTGGGCCGACCCCAGCTTCATCGGGGCCTTTTTGCCCGTACGCCGCACCCTCAGGGCTGAGCAGTTTTCGGCCGACTGGCAGGTGCTGCACCTCAACCGCAACTTCCCACAGCACTGGCGCAGCGATACCGACCGCCCCGCCGTCGACGAATCGACCTTCGGCGTGCGCCTGCTGGTGCCCGTCAATGAATACCAGAAAACCATGCGCGCCGCCAAATATGCCCTGCTGCCGCTCACGCTCACCTTTCTTATCTTCTTTTTTGTCGAAGTACTCAACCGGCGACGCTTCCACCCCTTCCAGTACATTTTGGTGGGCCTGGCGCTCGTCATTTTCTACGTGCTGCTGCTGGCCCTGGCCGAGCAGATGCCTTTCAATGCCGCCTATGCGCTGTCGGCAGTAGTTATCGTGGGGCTGGTGACGGGCTACGCGGCCGCCAGTTTCCGGCATCGCCGCCTCACGCTGGTCACGGCGGGCGTGCTCACGCTGGTGTACGGCTTCCTGTTCGTGGTATTGCAGCTGCAGGACTACGCCCTGCTGGTGGGCAGCCTGGGCCTGGTGATGGTGCTGGGCACGGTCATGTTCCTTTCGCGCAACGTGGACTGGTACAACCCCGCGCCGGAATTGGCGAAGGAGCCGGCCGCGGCTTAGGCAGCGGCGCTCTCGTTCAGCTTCGTATCTTCGTTCCACGAAAAGCAAGAGCGGAGCGCCCGGTGAGTGTGGTCTGACGACGTGCGGTAGCCCCCGAGGGGCCCCGGCCCGCTCCTGCCAACACTCAACATCCCGCCCGTTTCCACCGCGTGAATCGTCCCAACCTCTGGTCCGAAGGCAGAGAAATTCTGTTCGAAGACAACCACCTGCTCGTCATCAACAAGCCCGCCGGCATTCTCGTGCAGGGCGACGCCACCGGCGACGAGCCCCTCTCCAAAAAAGCCGCCGAGTACCTGCGCTTCAAGTACAAGAAGCCCGGCGAAGCCTTCGTGGGCGTGTGCCACCGCATCGACCGGCCGGTATCGGGCATCGTTATCCTGGCCAAAACCAGCAAGGCCCTGAGCCGCCTGAACGAGATGTTTCGGGACGACAAGATGCACAAAACATACTGGGCCCTCACCGGCCGCCCGCCCGTGCCCGAAAGCGGCACCCTGGTGCACTGGCTGGTGAAGGATACCATCCGCAACGTCACCAAAGCCTACCCCGATAAGCACGGCCAGGGCCTGCGCTCCGAGCTGAGCTACGACCTGCTGGGCCTGGCCGGCAACCGCTACCTGCTCCAGGTGAACCCCGTGACCGGCCGCCCCCACCAGATTCGGACCCAGCTGGCCACCGGCCTCGGCACCCCCATCATCGGCGACGTGAAATACGGCTTCATCGCCCCGCTACCCGACGTAAGTATTGCCCTGCATGCCCGCCAGCTGCAATTGCAGCACCCCGTCACGAAGGAGCTGATGACCTTCGTTGCGCCCCTGCCCGATGCCCCACACTGGGACGCGGCCCGCGGGTACTACAAGTAAGGATTTGTCATCCTGACCAATCTGCTACCGCATCCTGATAGGTGCAAGATTTTGGCCTTCCTGGCCTGAATACTCCGCTGCCCTAACCCCGGCCGTAATTTTGTACTGTTACCGCTGAACCTAAGGCCAGCCCTTTTGCTTGTGCGGTCAGATTCTTCATAACAGCTTCACATGGCTATCCTGATTTTCTTCGTTGCCCACTATTATTTGTCCCTGTTCACGCAGACATTTTACTTGCATCGCTACGCGGCGCACAAGATGTTTACGATGAATAAATTCTGGGAGAAGTTCTTCTTCCTGTTCACCTATGTCTGCCAGGGCAGCAGCTTCCTCTCGCCCCGGGCCTACGCGCTGCTGCACCGCATGCACCACGCCTACTCCGACACCGAGCTGGACCCGCACTCTCCCCACTTCTCAAACAACGCGTTTGATATGATGTGGAAGACCAAAGTGATTTACAACGACGTAGTAAACAACGAGCACGAAGGAGCCAAGCGCTTCGAAGGCGACATTCCCGAGTGGAGCTGGCTCGACAAGTTCGGTGGTACTGTGTACTCCCGCCTCGGCTGGGGCACGGCTTACGTGCTGTTCTACATCAACTTCGCCACGGCCTGGTGGCAGTATCTGCTGCTCCCCATCCACTTCCTGATGGGTCCCATCCACGGCGCCATCGTGAACTGGGGCGGCCACAAATACGGCTATCAGAACTTCGACAACCGCGACAAGTCGCGCAACACCCTGGCCCTGGATTTCCTGGCTTTCGGCGAGCTGTTTCAGAACAACCACCACAAGCTGCCCATGCGCGTCAACTTCGGCGTGAAATGGTGGGAGTTTGACCCTACCTACGTCGCCATCTGGGGCTTGGATAAAGTCGGCGTTATCAAGATTAAACGCAAAAACATGAACCTGAATACGATGTCTAAGCTGGCCAAGCCCAAGCGCGAAGCCATGGCCGCGTAATCATCGGTTGAAACTATAGAAAAGCTCTGGTCCCGCGCCAGGGCTTTTTTTATGCCCAATCCTAGCTAATACCCTGAACAAACGCTACCTTTGCACTCCCAATTTCGGGAAACCCTCACCCGATGCACGAGCTGCATCACACAACCCCACCGGTTTATGGCAGTTAAAATCCGCCTCGCCCGCCGTGGCCGCAAAAAGGCCGCGACTTACGACATCGTAGTAGCTGACGCCCGCGCTCCCCGCGATGGCCGTTTCATCGAGAAGCTCGGCACCTACAACCCCCAGACCAACCCGGCCACCATCAACTACGACGCCGACCGCGCGTTCTACTGGATGATGACCGGTGCGCAGCCCACCGATACCGTTCGGGCCATGCTCAGCTACCGCGGCGTGCTCTACCGTCGTCACCTGCAATTGGGTGTCGACAAGGGTGCCATCACCCAGGAAGTTGCCGACCAGCGCTTCAGCGCCTGGAAAGACGAGAAAGACGCCAAAATCGAAGGCAAGCGCACTGGCCTCGATGATGCCAAGGCTACCGCCAAAAAAGCTGCTTTCGACGCCGAAACCAAGGTAAAAGATGCTCGCGCCGAATCGCAGCGTCAGAAAGCTGCCGCGCTGCTGGCAGCCAATGCGCCCGCTCCGGCTGCCGAAGCTGCTACCGAGGCTCCGGCCGAAGAGGCTACCGAAGCTGCTGCCGAGTAGTTTTCAGGCACCTGAAAACCGAAAGCGTTTGGGAGTTGTGAGCCGGACCGGCTGGCAACCCCCAAACGCTTTTTCGTTATCCCCTCCCCTACGACCATGACGCTCGACGAAACCTATCAGCTCGGCTACCTCATCAAAACCCACGGCCTGCGCGGCCACCTCGTGGCCCACTTCGACGTGGACGATGTCGCGGCCTACACCAAGCTCAAAACGGTGTACCTCACCCTGGCTGGCGCGCCTACCAAGCTGGTGGAGCACCATATCGAAAAAGTACAGCCCCAGACCGGCAACAAAGTGCTGCTGAAGCTGCGCAGAATCGACCGCATTGAGGAAGCCGAACCGCTGCGCGGCTCCCAGCTGCACCTCCCCCTGGCCGCCCTGCCCGAGCTGGAAGAAGACCAGTTTTACTTTCACGACGTCATCGGCTTCACCGTGGTCGATGAAAATATGGGGCCACTGGGTACCGTGGAGAATTTTTACGAGCTGCCCCAGCAGGACATGCTGGCCATGAGCTACCAGGGCCAGGAAGTACTGATTCCGGTTGTGGATGAGCTGATTAGCCACGCCGACCACGCCAAAAAGGAGATTTATGTGAACCTGCCCGACGGCCTGCTCGACGTATACCTCAAGCCCAGTACCCGCCAGCAGGACGAAGTCGCCGAAGAATAAGCACGCCCATCGGTAGGCCCGAAGCCTGCGGAATCCCGAATAATCCGTTCCATCCGTTAAAATCCGTTTAATCTATGGTCCGAATCGATATCCTCACCTGCCTGCCGGAGTTGCTGGTCAGCCCCTTCGCCCATTCCATCGTGAAGCGGGCGCAGGACAAGGGCCTAGCCGAAATTCACGTCCATCAGCTGCGCGATAAAGCCGTCAACAAACACGGCCAGATTGACGACTTCGTGTTTGGCGGCGGGGCCGGCATGGTGCTGCGCGTCGAGCCCATCGCCGCGTGGCTGGACGAGTTGCTGGCTCAGCGTACCTACGACGCCATTATCTACCTCACGCCCGATGGCGAAACCCTGCGCCAGCCGCTGGCCAACCGGCTCTCGCTGATGCATAATATCATCCTGCTCTGCGGCCACTACAAGGGCATCGACGAGCGCATCCGCCAGACCTACATTACGCACGAAATCAGCGTGGGCGACTACGTGCTGAGCGGCGGCGAGCTCGGCGCGGCCATTCTGGTCGATGCCGTGGTACGGCTGCTGCCCGGCGTGCTGGGCAACGAAGAATCGGCGTTGTCCGACTCTTTTCAGGATGATTTGCTGGCTCCGCCCATCTACACCCGGCCCGCCGAGTGGCGCGGGCAGGCGGTGCCGGAAATCCTGCTTTCGGGCAACACACCCAAAATTGAGGAGTGGCGGCACGAGCAGGCGTTGGCCCGCACCCAGGCCCGCCGGCCCGATTTGCTCTCGTAGCGCATGCTTTAGCTGGCGCAATCGTTGAATTGACAGCAAATCAGCGAACAAGCTGAAGCATGTTCTGCAAACCCCTTGCTAACCTCACCGGAAAGCGCTATCTTTGCGCTCCGTTTCGTAAAATACTAATTCCCGACGGCGGCGCCGTCTTTCGCAATTTTCTCAGCCATGAGCGTACTACTTGACTTTATCCAGGCCGAATCGCAGGAGCGCCGCGCCAGCTTCCCTCTGTTCGCCGCCGGCGACACGATTAACGTGCACGTGAAAATCCGCGAAGGTGCTAAGGAGCGCATTCAGCAGTTCCAGGGCGTGGTACTGCAGCGTCGTAACCCCAGCTCCAACGGCGAAACTTTCACCGTTCGCAAGATTTCGAACCAAATCGGCACCGAGCGTATCTTCCCCTTGCTGTCGCCTAACATCGATAAAATCGAAGTTATCCGTCGCGGTAAAGTGCGTCGTGCCCGTCTGTTCTACCTGCGCGGCCTGTCGGGCAAGCAGGCTCGTATCAAAGAGCGTCGCTTGAACCAGGTTGCCAAGGCTCCCGTAGCTTAAGCACCCGGCTCCGCCTTCGGGCTGTTCAGATACAAAAAGAGCCGGCCCCACGTGTGGGGCCGGCTCTTTTTGGTTCGTGGCCGGGCTATCCGGCCCGGCGCAAACCGTTTAGCCGTGCGACGACATGTCTTGCGGCACGGTGCCATCGGGGGTTGCTGAGCCGCCCTTCAACTGCGCGGCCACGGCCGACAGCGTTTCGCCCAGCTTGGCTACGCGCGGGGCCGTGTTGCCTTCGGCAAAGTTGGCCGCCTGGGTGGTGTTGGTGCCCAGCCGGGCCAGCAGTGGCGCAATGGCGCTAACGTCGAGCGAGCCACTGCCAAAGTGGGCCTTCAGGGCTTGCAGGTCGACTACCAGTTGGTGGAAAGCAGGGTTATTAGCGTCTTTCAGGTCTTCAATCCAGCGTTGAAACTGATTGTCGAGGCCGGCGCGGTCAGTGGCTTCGGAGAGGTCGCCGGCGAGCAGATGAATAGCGCTATCAAGATGTACCTGGTGTTGAACTTCGGTCTTTTCCATGGGTGGATGGATGGCTTGTTGAATATAAACATTTGGCAGAGATGCTGCCCTTGTTTATTCCCAACGTAGTTCCGCCCGAAGGGTTTGGCACGGGCCCAAAAAACAAACAGGCCCCGCCGGATACCGGCGGGGCCTGCTGCGAAACGATTCGCGCGATGCGCGGCTACTCAATTTTATTGATGCGCTCCTTCACCGACTCCAGCGCGATGCGCATGTTCACAATGTCGGCGCGGGCGGCTTCCTGCTCTTTCAGATTGAGGTCGATGAGATTGTTCAGCTGCTGCAGCTCGGCGGCGTTCGCGGCCAGCAGCTGCTGAATTTCGAGCTTGCGGGCCTTGTTCTTATCAATGTCCTTTTTGATGGCATCCTGCTTCGCAATCACGGATGTGTGTTGGTTCTGCGAGTTTACCAACGACTTTTCAGCATCGGTAATCTGCGAGGCCAGGTCTTCGCGATACATCATACGGGCGAAGTCCTTGAGATACTTCTCGGCCGATTTCCACTGCACAGGCGTGGCTTCCTTCCCCAGGTAGGCGTTGCCCAGGTCAATGCTCCACCATACGGTGGTGCCGGTGGGCGTCGCATCAACCTTGCTGATGACGCGAATAGGATTGGGTGCAATTTCGTCGATAACAACCCCGTCCAACGTCAGCACACCTTTGTTGTTCTTCAGCTTGCTGCCAAACTTGTCGCTCAACTGCTTCAGCCAGGCAGTCTCCACGCGGCGGCTGTCGAGCTGCATGCTTACTTGCTGGCCTTTGCGAGGGATACTGTTGATAGACTTATCAGCTTCATCTACAGGCGATTTCTGAGCATACCCGCTCAGTGCTGCCACACATACAAGAAGTAGGATGAGTAAACTACGTTTCATGGGGATAACAACTAAAGGAAGTATTAAAGAAAAGAAAGTCAGCTAATCGGTTGAGTGGGTACCGTTATCCGGCTTTTCAAATTTAGGACCTTTATTCGATGCAAATTCTGATACCCCCCTCTTTTTTTAAAATTTGCCCGTTTTTATTCATTAAGTCAAATTATATATTTGCTGAGCTCAATTTACAGTTAAAAATACTCTCCCACTTCCGTACTACTCGTTTCTTCTTTCAGAACAAAGCGGCGGCGGCACGGGTTACTTTTACCTATGCATATCACCGTTTGCCGCACCGAGCATTTTAATGCTGCCCACCGCCTGTACAACGCTACCTGGACCGACGAAAAAAATCAGCGCGTCTTCGGCAAGTGCAATAATCCGAATTATCACGGCCACAACTACAACCTGACTGTGCGGCTGACCGGCCCCATCGACCCCGACACAGGCTATGTGTATGACCTCAAGCGATTGAGCGACCTCATCAAGGCCGAGGTGCTGAACCGTTACGACCACCGCAACCTCAACCTGGATACGGAAGAGTTCCGGGACCTCAACCCTACGGCTGAAAACATTGCCGTAGTTATCTGGCAGCGCCTGCGCCCGCATCTGGACGCCGGACTCGCCCTTTCGGTCACGCTCTACGAAACGGACCGTAACTTTGTCGAATATCATGGATAACGCTACCGGGCAACGCCCGGCCCCCGACTCGCGCCTGCCCGCCGGCCTGCGCACCCCCCTTCGCCCCGACGCCTTCGACCGTAGCGAAGAAGAAAAAATCACAACCATCAGTGGCCATTTTGAGGCTATCATGCGGGAGTTGGGCCTCGACCTGACCGACGACAGCCTGGCTGGTACGCCGCGCCGCGTGGCCAAGATGTACGTGCAGGAATGGTTTAAGGGCCTCGACCCGAAGCATCGGCCCGACGTGCGCCTGTTTGAAAACCGCTACGAGTACCACCAGCTGCTGGTGGAGCGCGATATCACGCTGTTTTCGTGCTGTGAGCACCACTTTGTGCCCATTATTGGGAAGGCGCACGTGGCCTACCTGCCGGCAGCTAATGTAGTGGGCCTGAGCAAGTTGAACCGCGTGGTGCAGTACTATGCCCGCCGTCCGCAGGTGCAGGAGCGCCTGACGCGCCAGATTGCCGAGGAGCTGAAGCAGAGCCTGGGCACCGACGACGTGGCCGTGCTCATCGAGGCCGACCACCTGTGCGTGATGAGCCGCGGCGTGAACGACACGAGCAGCGGCACCCTCACGAGTGAGTACAGCGGACGCTTTGCTTCGGATGAGGCACTACGGCGGGAGTTTCTGCGGCAAATCGGAAAATGAACTAATGATTAGTGGTGACTGGCCAGTGGTGAATGCTTTGGATTCAGTATTTCCTTCACTTCAACATATTTACGATTTGTCATTGACCATTACCCGTTAATCATTAACCACTACTAATGAAGGTTCTCATCACCGGCGGCACTGGCCTGATTGGTACCCGCCTGGCCGAAATGCTGATTGACAGCGGCTACGAAGTGGCCCTGCTGAGCCGCGAGCCGGCTAAAAGCAACCATTTCCGCAGCTTTCGGTGGGATGTGCATGCCGGCACGATTGACGAGGCGGCCGTGCCCTACGCCGACTACATCGTGAGCCTGGCCGGGGCTAGCGTGGCCGATGGCAAGTGGACCGACGAGCGCAAGCGCGAGATTATGACCAGCCGCTTGGGCGGCCTGGCGCTGCTGGCCGGTGAACTGGCCAGGCCTGACCACCACGTGCGGGCCGTGATTTCGGCCTCGGCAGTAGGGATTTATGGCGACGCTGGCGACAAGCTGGTAAGTGAGGAAACGCCCCCGGCATTGCCCACGCACGACTTTCTGGCCGATGTATCACATCAGTGGGAACTAGCGGCCGCGCCCATCGCGGCGCTGGGCATCCGGACGGTGATTCCGCGCATTGGCGTGGTGCTGAGTACGCGGGGCGGGGCACTGCCCCAGATTGCTAAGCCGATGAAGCTGGGCGCGGGCGCGGCCCTGGGCAGCGGCAAGCAGTACATGTCCTGGATTCACCTCGACGACTTATGCCGGCTGTTCATCGCCATGCTCGAAGATGAAAAGTGGCGCGGCACTTACAACGCGGTGGCCCCCTACCCGGCCACCAATCAGGCCTTCACCGAAGTACTGGCCGGGGTGCTGCACCGGCCGCTGCTGCTGCCCAAGGTGCCGGCCTTCGGCCTGAAGCTTGCCATGGGCGAGATGAGCGATATCGTGCTGGCCTCGCAGAACGTGAGCGCGACCAAAGTGCTGGCCCATGGCTTCCGGTTCGAGTATCCGGAGCTGCGCGGGGCGCTGCAGGCGCTGTACGGAGGGGAGTAGGAACGGCCTGAGGTGCAGTCAACGCATCCGGAAACCCTTCCAACGCTTCCGCAAGTCATTCAACGGCTCCGGAAAGTCTTCCAACGCATCCGGAAACCGTTCCAACGCTTCCGCAAGTCATTCAACGGTCCCGGAAAGGCATCCGATGACTCCGGAGGGGCGGCCGATGCTTCCGGCAGTTGGCCGATGCATCCGGAAACCATTCCGATGGCTCCGGCGGAGCGGCCGATGACGAGACAAATGCTCCTACTGTTACTTTATAGCTAATGACTCATCTCCCTATGCCCCAATATGAGCACATGCTGAACGTGCTCAAGGATTTTGTTGTAGAAAAAACAGGCGTTAATAGAACTGAACTGACAGCCGAAACCCGAATAGAAGTAGACATTTCTATCGCAGGCCTTGATACCTACATATTTTACGAAGACTACTTTTCCACCTTCAATATCAGCAATCCAGAAGATTTCCCGGTGGATGAGTATGTCACTTCCGAGAATCCCTGGCAGCATATAATCCCCATGCTTTTCTCCAAAAAAGCGAGGCAGAAATACAGAACCAAGGATGTCACTATTGGCCACTTGGTACAAGTAGCCCTCTTGAAAAAGTGGGTTAATCCATGACAACTGCGCGAAGCAGTTAGAGAAGCTAGCGCCCACTCTTCACGCTATCCGGCACTCCTCCCCCACTATTCATCTGCTCGAGTAGGTTATCGGCGGCAATGGTGTCGACGGCTTCGGCGCGGCGGCGGCGGGGTTCCGATTCGGAGGCGCAGGTGTACTTCTTGCTGATTTTGACGGAGGCCTTGGGGAAGTGGCCGTAGGTGTAGCCGAGGTCAGTGTCCTTGTACACTTTCTCCATGAACTTGCCGAAGATGGGCAGCGCGGTACGGCCGCCTTCGCCCTG
The DNA here is from genome assembly GCA_031387395.1 of Hymenobacter sp. Classification (GTDB taxonomy): domain Bacteria; phylum Bacteroidota; class Bacteroidia; order Cytophagales; family Hymenobacteraceae; genus Hymenobacter. The sequence goes on along the minus strand of JANNDE010000241.1, from coordinate 15,854 downwards.
CTGCGAGCCCACGAAGTGGATGCTGCGGTCTTCGCCGCCCACCCACACGCCGGTCATCAGGTCTTTGGTCATGCCCATGTACCACCCGTCGGAGTAGTTGCTGGTGGTGCCGGTTTTGCCGCCAATCTGGTTGTCGTTGTGCCAGAGGTCGTAGTCCCACAGGGCCTGCGAGGTGCCGCCCGGCTCTTCCATGCCGCCGCGCAGCATGTAGGTCATCAGCCAGGCGGTTTCGGGCGAGATGGCGCGCTTCTGGGCGGGGTCGAACTGCTTGATGACGTTACCGTTGCGGTCTTCGATGCGCGTAACGAGGCGGGGCTCGGAGCGGAAGCCGGTGTTCATGAACGTGCTGTAGGCGTCCACCATTTCGTACACGCTCACATCGCCGCCCGAGCCCAGCCCGATGCTGGGCACGGCGAGCAGCGGCGAAGTGATGCCGACCTTATGGGCGTATTTGGCCACGTTCTCCCAGCCCACTTTTTCGGTCAGCTGGGCCGTAACGGAGTTCACCGAGCGGGCCATGGCGTGGCGCAGCGTCATATTGAGGCCGGTGTATTCGCGGGTTACGTTGTCGGGCTGCCATTCCATGGGCTCGCCGTTCTCCGTGTATTTAATGGTGACGCGCTGGTCGCGGATGCGGTCGCAGGGCGAGTAGCCGTTGTCGAGGGCGGTGAGGTAGACGAAGGGCTTGAACGTGGAGCCAGCCTGGCGCTTGCCCTGGCGCACGTGGTCGTACTGAAAAAAGCGGTAGTCGAGCCCCCCCACCCAGGCCTTAATCTGGCCGGTGAAGGGGTCCATGCACAGCATGCCCGACCGCAGAAAGTGCTTGTAGTAGGCCAGCGAATCGAGCGGCGACATCACGAGCGTGGTGTCATTGTCGTCGTGCTTCCAGGTAAACACCTTCATCGGCCGCTTGGCATGCAGGGCCGAATCGAGACGCTGGGGCTGGTTTTTGTAATGATTGGCGAGGGTTTTGTAGCTCTCGGTGCGCTTCATCTGGGTGAGGATGAAGTCGGGAATTTCGTGGCCTTCGTCGTCGACCCAGGGGTTGGATTCGCGGTTGCGCCAGAAGTTGTCGAACTGGCGCTGCAGTGATTTCATCCGCCCGTGCAGAGCTTCTTCGGCGTGGGCCTGCATGCGCGAGTCGATACTGAGGTAGATTTTCAGGCCGTCGCGGTACATATCGTGGCCCGTGCTGTCGCACCAAGCATCCACGAACTGGCTCACGGCGCCGCGGAAGTAGGTATCGGGGCCATCGATGTGGCGCTCGACGTGGTAATCAAGCTCGACGGGCGTGGCTTTCAGGCGGTCGATTTCGGCTTTGGGCAGCACACCAGCCTGGCCCATACGGTCGAGCACCACGTTGCGGCGGCGTTTGGCGGCGGCCGGGTGGAAGCGCGGGTTGTAGGCCGTGGGGTTGTTGAGCACGCCCACCAGCATGGCGGCCTGCTCGGGCCGGAGGCTGTCGGGCGAGGTATTGAAGAAGGTTTTGGCCGCCACTTTGATGCCGAAGGCGCTGGAGCCGTACTCCACCGTGTTCAGGTACATGCGCAGGATTTCCTCCTTGGTGTAGCGCTGCTCCAGGTCGACAGCCGTAAGCCACTCCTTGGTTTTAGCCACGATGGTGCTCACCACCGGCAGGTAGCCCAGGCCGCCCCGGCTCTGCTGGCGGCGGATTTTGTAGAGGTTTTTGGCCAGCTGCTGGGTGATGGTGGAGCCTCCGCGCTTCGCGCCGCGCAGGGAAGCCACGACCCCACCGAGCACGGCCTCCAGGTCGATACCCGAATGCTGGTAGAAGCGCACGTCCTCGGTGGCAATCAGCGCCTTGATGAGCAGGGGCGACATCTGGCTCAGCGGCACCGGCGAGCGGTTTTCGCGGAAGTACTTGCCGATGAGCACGCCATCGGAAGTGTACACTTCGGAGGCCTGCTCGACTTTGGGGTTTTCGAGGTCGGACAAGCTGGGCGACTTGCCGAACAGAAACAGAAAATTGGTGCTCACCAGAAACGGGTACACCAAAAACAGTATCACCACCAGTCCAAACAGAACCCAGGCCCAACTGGCTAGCCGCAAGGGCCAGCGCCGGCGCGACTTGGTTGGTTTTGAGCCAGAAGCAGGAGAAGGCGGCGTTTTAAAATCGGCCATACGAGGCAGCAAGTGGGAAGCGGGGCCGAAACCCCGCCGCGAAGAACGACAAATATACCAGTCGCCCCGCCCCATCAGGAATATTTACCGTGCCAAGCGGGTCTTCAGGCGCGCTCATCGATGCAGTACCAGGGCCGGTATTCACGTAGCGCGGCCGTGGTGGTCCGCGTTTCCGCATCGGGATAATTGCCGGAATGGTGCGGGACGCTGACCACTACGGCCGCGCTGCTACCAGCGCCGCTGGCGGGCCGTGAACAGCGCCTGGTGGTACACGTTGCGGCGGGCACGGCTGCGGCTGCGCTGCCAGCGCCAGCCCAGCTCGGCTAGGGCCAGTAGAATAATACCCAGGCCCAGGAAGTAGCTCCAGTGCAGCAGGCGAACCTGGGTGCGGGTAGGCGAATCGAGCTCCTGAAACAACAACAGGCCCCACAACTCGTCGAGCAGTGTGAAGCCCCAGATGGCGGCGGCGAAGATGCGGCCCGGCCGGCCCAGCGCCAGGTGCCAGTGCAGCAGGTAGAGCACCACACCGGGCAGCGCCGAGAGCAGTACTAATGGCGCAGCTTTCACCAGGGGCAGCCCCAGAAAGATGATGCTCAGCGTTTCCTTCAGCACTTGCGCCCCGGCCAGCAAACGGCCCAGATGCGAGAGTTTCGGGATAATAGACGGCGGATGCAGGTGCGGAGCGGGCATGGGCGCAAACCCGGGCGAATGGAACCGGATGCCGCTAAGATACTGATTCGTCGCTAGTAACGGCGCGCCATCAAGCGGGCGGCCTGGCAGCGCCAGGTGAGGATGACAATGAGCAGGCCTTTCACCGAATCGAGCAGCAAGTTGTCGGGCTTGCCAAAGGCCAGGTAGATGCCGAGACCGATGCCAATCCACCACAAACCGAGCAGGTAGCACCAGGTGGCAAAGCCCGGCCGCCGCCGCTGCACCTGCACCAGCGCCACGGCCGCCACCAGCGACACAAACAGCAGCAGCCACCCCACGATATAGGCCAGAAACGTCGTGTCGGCCACGTAGGGCACGCCAAACTGTTTCAGGGTGAAGGCCGGAGCGAAGAAAGCGCCACCCGTGAGGGCCAATTCGAGTAGCAAGGCAATAGAAAGCACGAACAGCAGCAACTTGCGGGGCATAACGACGAAGGCTTGTACGAAAAGGCGTGAAAGCCAAATCCCGGTGTGGGATGCTTTATGGGCTACCAAGCTAGTCAATAAACCTGAACCAGTGCGTGTTTCATTTGACAGCCGCCTGCCTCAGCGGCATTGCTACTACCTGACCACAAGGCATTTAACTTCATTATCAGACAATAATTCCATGATTATTCTTCTTTACAATAGTCAATTTAGATTATCCGTATCTGATATTTCTGCAGAACAATAACTAGCTAAAAATAACTTTAACCTGTTGGTGGGCCCGCATTGCCTGGGTAGTGAAACCCGCTGACAACAGCCGCCAATAGGAGCAGCGCTACGCCAACTCTCACTGCTATCATCCCAATTCGGGTTGTCAGGCGCAGCCATGCTGGCCATCCGGGGCCGGAAATAGCCGCTGGCCCGTTGTGTGGGGCGCTATACAGTTGCAGCAGGCCCACTGCCCACTAGCAACAAAACGGGAAGCAGCGCTGGGCTACCCATCCCGGCGGCCGGGTGGCCCGACCATATTTCAGCCCGAAACCCGTAGCTGAGCAGCACCAGCAACAGGGCACCACCCACGAGCCAAAGGGCGAGTGGTACCACCCATTACGGCCGCGACCACAGCAGCATGAGTTGCGTGAAAGCCAGCAGCAGCAGACCCAGCAGCACCGCCGTGGCGGGCAGTACGCCGCGAACCAGGCGCCGCCAGCGGAGGTCGGGCGAGGGGGCGCGCTCCTGCCAGGTGAGCAGCAGGCCGAGCGCGGCCACGTCGCCGATGCAGAACAGGACGCCAAGGAAGGTTAGGGCGAATTGGGGGAGCATAGAGTAAGTGTTTTAAAAAGCTGAAGCAGGGTTACATCGACCAATTTTTGCCATCGTCGCCCAGCATGAGCCAGCCTATGCCGTTGAACAACGTGGCCATAGCGAACAGGACCAATAGTGCCCAGAAACACAGCAATGCAACTACCTTGAGCACCCAGCTGGCGGGACGCAGGCCATTGGAGAAAGCCTGACTGAACCCTACAATCGCCCTTCTCCAGACCAAAATTTGACTCAGGGCGAGCACAAGTATGATGAGTAGCTGGCTGCCCTTATCGTCGCGGTTGATATTGCCAATCCAATAGCCAACGGGCACAAAACCGGCAATGCACGCCACCGTCCGGGTCACACTGCGAATCAGCCAGCGCGCCAAGTCTGAGGGCGGGGCCGTGTGAATGAGCTTATTCATGGCCGCCGAGCTGTTGCGCGGTTTCGTAATCGGCCCAGGTGAAGCCCTGCCAGTCGGCGTATTCGGCGTAGCGGGCGCGGGCGGCAACCACGGCCAGGTCGAGGCGGCGCTGGGCCTCGGGCGCGGTGATGGTGGTGGGGATTCCGTACTCAGCATTCACGGTGAGCTGGGTGGCGTGGTTGAGGACGGCGCGCCGGGCCAGCAGCGTGGGCAGGGTGCGGTCGGGCATATCGAGCAGGAAGCCGATGTCGACGGAGCGGAAGCGGGGCTGCAGGTTGTACTCCGTCATCCAGACTTCCCAGTTGCCGGCGGCCAGCAACAGCAGCACCACATATAGGGCCAGCGAATTCAGGCGCACGAGGCTGTAGGCCGAGCGTTGCTGCCAGATTTTGCCCAGCACCGAGCCCAGCCCTACAGCCACCAAAAGCAGGAAGAGACACACCCCAATGCGCTTGTAGGCCACCCCACTGTTCAGAATGTAGTAGTAGTTGCGCAGGCCCACCGACACGGCCAGCACCGCGTTTTGCAGCACCCATACCGTGGCACCCCAGCGCAGCACCCGCAGCCCGGGCGCGTAAAAGTTGAGGTTGCGCCGGAAGAACCACAGCACGATGCCCATGGCCAGCAGAATACTGAAAATGAGCACGTAAGTCCCCTCGTGCACGAACTGCGCCAGGTCGAACCCCGGCGCAGGCCGGAAGCCGAACCACAGCCAGCGCACGTCGATGGCATTCACTACCAGCAGCAGCACATTCACCAGCCCGAACACGGCTACGGCCACCAGGTACTCCTTGCGCAAATCGAGGGCCTTGGTGGTTTTGAGGCGGAAATCGGGCCGGCGCACGGTCAGCGAGGCTACCCGGTCGCGCTGCCGCCGCACAAATTCCCCGAAGCGCGACTCCTGGTCGGCGAAGAAGTACACCGGCACCGCTACTACCACGGCGGCCGCCACGGCAAACCCCAGCGCCAAAAACAGCAAGTGGCCCAGCGAGATATCGGGCAGCAGCCGCAGCAGCCACTCGCCCAGCACGTTCAGCACCCGGCTGCTGAGGCGCGCATACACCGGGTTGGCCACCGCAAACAGCCCATGAAACGCACCCAGAATGCCCAGCGGCACCAGCAGCAGCCGCCCGTAGAACCAGCCGCGCCGCACACCCGCCCCCGAATGGCGGGGTAGCCGCACGCTCCGCAACACCCGCAACCAGGCTTCGGCCGCGCTGCCCAGCCCCGTGAGGCCAGCATAAAGCAGCAGCTTCAGCGAGGGCTGGTTGACGTAGCCCAGCAGTAGCAGCACCGATACCGCGCAGGCCAGCGCCGCCACGCCCGAACCATATACGGCCATGCATACGCCGCTCAGCAGGCTGCCGAATACCATCAGCCAGAAGTAGCCCGAGCGCCGGGCGGCCGCATGGCGCGGCAGCTGCCCCAGCTGGGATATCACGATGAAAGCGTTAAATATCAGTATGTTCACCCCACCCCGCTCGCGCCAGAACAACCAGTCGAATAAAAAAACGCCCAGCGGCAACAGCAGCTTTTGCGTGGCGGTGAGCGGGGGGCGGGCAGTGGTGGCCCGGGTCGGGACAGGCCATTGGCCGGCAGGTTGCAGGGATGGATACATTTTTAAAGAACTTTGTGATTCAAAGTAAATAAGCAAAAAAAGGCCGCAGCAACGCGCCGTATTCAAAAATCACGGCCGCAGGAGTTTCTCCAAAGTGGCCAGGTGCTGCTGAAAAGCCAGCTTGCCGGCAGCAGTGGCGGTGTAGGTAGTGTTGGGCTTCTTGCCGATGAATTGCTTGCTCACAAGCACGTATTCGGCCTTTTCGAGGGCGGCCACGTGGCTGGCGAGGTTGCCATCGGTAAGGTCGAGGACTTCCTTCAGGTCGTTGAAGCTCACCGACTCGTTGGCCATGAGCACGGCCATCACGCCGAGGCGCACGCGGTGGTCGAAGGCTTTATTAAGGGTGTGGATGAGGTGCTTCACGCGGATACCGGGGGTTGGGCCGCCGAGGTGCCGGCCGCTTCGGCCCGCTCGTAGCGGTTATACATCAGCAGGCCGTAGCCGATGTGGCCCAGGCCAAAGCCGAGCGCAAAGTAAATCAGGCCCCAGCCGGGTTGCAGCATGGCCAGCAGCCCCAGCCCAATTTGGGTGAGACCCAGCCAGCGGATTTCGTCCAGGGTGTACTTGCTGGCGTTGAGCAGCGCCAAGCCGTAGAACAGCAGCAGGCCCGGCACCACCATGCTGGCATCGCCGCCCAGGTACAGGCGCTGGCAGAACAGCCCGCCCGCCACCAGCGGCACGGCCAGGGCCACCGCCAGGCGGCGCGCCGGGCCACTCCACAGCGTCTGGCCGCTGCGGTGGGTGCGCCGCCGGGTGAAGAAAAACGCCACCAGCAGCGCGGCCCCAATCATGCCGCCAGCCAGCAGCAGCAGCGCCGGCAACGCCGCCTGCCGCTCGGTGGCCGAGGCGCTGAGCAGGCGCAGGTAGCCGTCCGGAAACTCGCTTTGGAGGTAGAAATGCCCGGCGGCCGCGCCCAGCAGCGCCACCACGCCCGCCCCTACCCCGCTCAGCCCCGAGAGCGACAGAAAGCGGGAACTCCGGTCCATAATGGCGCGGATTTCGGAAAGCTGGGCAAGTGGGTCGGGCGTAGCGGCGGGCTTCATAAGTATCGAAGTGCTTTGTGCTGCAAAGTTTAAGAAAAGAACTGATACTTTTGCAATGTCATGCAGCGTTATTTTTCTATGAGCATCCGTAAGCCTGCCAATACGTGGAAACAATCATTCTTCATTTGGCTGTGGGCCAACGTGGGTGGCAGCGCCAATTTCCTGTTTGCTTTTCCAAACTACCATCTTCCTGAGAGCCACTGGTGGCTGGCGACAGGCACATATGGTGCTCAGATTGCCGTATTGACGCTCATTCTGGTTCCGGTTAGCCATCTGGTTTTCCAGAATCTATTGCCGCTTACACACCCCCGGACACGTCAACTGCTAGTATCAGCTACAATCATCGGATTCACCGCCATAGGCTGGGTACTTGTCTTGTGGTGGTTTTCGGATTGGATATCCTACGCTGAATATTTCAGTGGTGTTGCTTTAGGCTACTTTCTGGCTTCACTACTGGCACACGCTTTAGTTTACCGCAAAAGCCTGTTTGCGGTAGGCCAAATAGCAATTGATGGCTTTGACGCATAAGCCGATTATCCCTCATAAACGGCCGCTTTCCGTCTTACTCGGCTGCGCCTGCTACGCCGTGGCCAACGGCCTGGTGCATATATAGGACTTACGCAAAGGTTTGTTTTTTTAGCCCCAGCGGGGCGACATATCGGTAATAAATCCCTGGTAGTGAGAACAAAGCCCCAGGGATTTACTACCAGCATGTCGCCCCGCTGGGGCTTAAATTGCGTAAGTCCTAATAAAAGAGACTGGTGGGCGGTATCGACAGGGCTACGGCCGTTGCACGCGTGGCTGCTGAAGCCGCCACCAGGCGGGGCCAGCTGCAAACATGCGCGACCCGAAAATTTCCCAAAACGGGAACAGCCACCGTCGCGGCAGCAAATCAGCCCGCGTCGGCCATAATTCCGAATTGATAATCAACGGCCTGAGCCAAAGAGTTGGGTGGTGCAAACGAGGCCGTTTTGGGAATAATTTTTCTCAAAAATATACTTATTATTTTCGCAATCCACTCATAATCGACCGACCGTAGCTGCATCAGATTCCCCAAAGGGCGAATCCGAAAAGCGTTGCAGTCGCTTCCGGAATATCGTTGGGATGAGAGCCCGCTCACACTCACTTTTTATTTTATGCCTGCTTCTGCTCACCGGTCCACATTGCCTGCCGCTACCCGGCGCACCCTTTTTGTTTGGCTACTCAGCAACCTGGGCGGTACAGCCTGGCTCGTGCTGGATTTTTGCCGCTACTCGCCCCAGGACGTTGCCGTGCCGCTGGTAGTGGGGCTGATGGGCGCGCTGATATCCCTGGCTACGGTGCCTTTGGCCATTCCGATTTTCGCGCTGGCGCAGCGGCAATGCACCAACTGGCGCTGCCGCTTAGTGGTGCTGGCGGCCGTGCTGGCCGTGTTCGCCCTGGGAAACTATGCGCTGCTGCACATGCTGCCTATCGGTCCGGCCAGTAGCCTGCTGCGCTTTTCGGGGCCCTACCTGGGCACGGCGCTGCTGGCAGCCCTGTGGGTGTACCGGCCCCGGCCCGTGGGGCAGCGCCCAGCCGTATCCCTGCTGCTTAAGTGGCAGCCCCGGCCCACCCGCCACCCAGTGCTGGCCTAGCTCTCCGGCCAGACCTGCTAGGCCGGAAACCGCAGGGTGAACGCGGTGCCCAGGCCCAGCTCGCTGGTTACCGACGTGCTGATACCGAGCAACCCGCAGGCCTTGGCCACGATGGATAAGCCCAGGCCAGTACCGCCCACCGCCTTATGGGCCAGCGCATCGGAGCGGTAAAGCGGGGCAAAAATCCGTTCCAAATCGTCGGCCCGGATGCCAATGCCCTGGTCGCGAATGAGACAGGTTTGCCAGCCTCCCTCCTGCCCCAGCACCACGCTGATGATGGAGCCGGCCGGCGAGTACTTGATGGCATTGCCCAGCACGTTGTCCAGAATCAAATCGACCATAAAAGGGTCGGAGGTGATGGTGGGCAGGTCACCGTCGGTCACGTCGACCCGCATCCGGCGGGCGCTGAGGTCGGCCCGGTGGCGGTGCAATACATCGTGCACGCAGCTCAGCACCGCCAGCGGCTGGCAGTTGAGCCCCTTGGCGTGGTTTTCGAAGCGGGCCAGCAGCAGCAGCTGGTCGACGAGATGGGTGAGGCGGTCAATTTCGCTGATGCCCAGGTTGATATTTTCGACGTACTCGGGCACCGTGCGGGGCTTGCGCACCAGCACTTCGAGCGTGCCCCTGAGCACGGCCAGCGGCGTGCGCAGCTCGTGCGAGGCATCGGACGTGAATTGTTTTTCGCGGGCTACGGCCTGCTCGATACGCCCCAGCAGGCCGTTGATGGCGCTGGCCAGTGTGTGCAGCTCGTCGGGGCGCGGGGGCAGGGCAATGCGCTCAGCCAAGTTGCTGCGCGTGATGCGGTTGGTAGTAGCCGTAATGGCCGCGATGGGCGCAATACTGCGCCCAGCCAGCCCCCGCGCCAGCCCAAAGAGCACCAGCAGCACCGCCGGGTACGAGAGCAGTAAGACCCCGCCCAGGCTGCTGAGCACGTGCTGGGCCGCCTCCGACGACACGGCCGCCACCAGGTAGCCCACCGTGGCTCCCCGCCGCCGAATGGGCTCCTGCACCTGCCGGATAGCCTGCCCGCGCAGCATCGAGTTGAGCGGCACCAGGGCCTGGGCCACGTTGAATAGCAGCCGGTTGTTTTTGAGGTTGGGCGAGCGGTCGAGCACCTGGCCGCGCGCATCGTTCAGCTGGATGAACACCGGTGCCACTTGCACCTCACGGTGTTCGCGCTCCTGCCACTCCTCCTTGCGCCCAAACCGAATGGTTTCGCCCCCGGCATCCAACTCCTTCAGGTGCTTCGCCGCCTCAAAGCGCAGCGTACGGTCGAGGTCGAGGTAAACCCGGTGCTGTACCACCCCAAACACGACCAGATACACGACTGCCACCAGCGCGGCCGTTGCCAGCATGTAGTGCAGCGCAATGCGGTTTTTGAAGGTGAGCATTTGTTATGGGTGTGAGGGTATGGGGGTATGGGGATATGAGGGTGTGAGGGTATGAGGGTATGAGGGATAAAAGAAGCTTTAAGAGTTGTACCTCACACCCTCCTACCCCCTTGCTCTAGTCCCGGGCCACGTAGCCAATGCCGCGTACCGTTTGCAGGAATTCATCATCCTTGCTGATTTTGAGCTTTTTGCGCAGCGCATTCATGTACACGTCGAGCACGCCGGTGTTGTATTCGAAGTGGATGTCCCACACGTTTTCAATAATGCTCTGGCGGCGGCACACTTTGCCCTTGTTCCGGAGCAGGTATTCGAGCAGCGCAAACTCCTTCTGGGTTAGCGCAATTTCCTCGTCGCCCTTGTGCACCTGGTGGGTGGCCACGTCGAGCACAATGGGCCCCACGGCAAACCGCTCGACCGGCCCTCCCGCCGGCCGCAGCTGCACCCGAATGCGCTCGAGCAGCTCCTCGAAGTGGAAGGGCTTCTTGATGTAGTCGTTGGCCCCGACCTGTAGGCCGGCTACCGTATCGGCCAGGGTGTCTTTGGCCGTGAGGAAGATAATCGGCGTAGTGAGCTGCCGGGCCCGCAGCTGCTGGCACACCTCCAGGCCGGTGAGACCGGGCAGCATCCAGTCCAGCAGCAGCAGGTCGTAGGGCCGGGCCAGGGCCAGGGCAATACCCTCAGAGCCCGTTATAGCTACCGCTACGCCAAAGCCTTCCTCTTCGAGGCCTTGCTTGAGAAAGCGGGCAATGCCGGGCTCGTCTTCGATGAGGAGGATATTCATGGGCGGAAACAGGAATAAGGATGGCGGTAGTAAAGATGCCAGCCAGCGGCCCACGATAAACGCGGCTCCGGCATGGGTGGATGCTTCCGAGGCCAGCCCTGGCCCGACTTTAAGCAAGTTTTAATGTTTTCCTAAGCCCAGGCTAAGAGGCCCACCCGTAAAAACCGCCAATCGAACGCCCGGGCCAACCGGGTAACTTCTCTCCATCTTTTCTGTTTTTTATGAAGTTTTTTTGCTTGCCGCCTCAGCCGCGCTCCTCACCATTGCTACCCCGCAGGCGCATGCCCAGGGCCGCCGCACTACGCCTGCTACTGCCCCCACCGGCAGCACGGCCCCCAATAATTCGCCCAATGCCCCCGCCACCGACGCCGGCAAGCTCGACTACCGCAACGCCACCGCCGATGCGCTCATCCCCGTTGAAGCTGACAAGCGCCAGCCCATCACCCAGGAGCTGCAGGCTACCGTAGTGGAGCTGCTCGAGCTGTTCCACGACTCGAAGCAGTGCCACTGGAACCTGCGCGGCCCCCTTTACCTGCCCCTGCACGAAAAGCTGCAGGAGAATGCCGATGAGTACCGCAAGTACGCCGACATCCTGGCTGAGCGCGTGCTGCAAGTGGGCAACCCCATCGATGGCCGCACCGGCGTAGTGGCCGCCACGGCCAACCTGGGCGATATGCCCAGCGGCTTTCTTTCCGACAAGCAGGTGCTGATTGTGATGACCGAGCGCATTACCACCGTGGCCAAGCGCGTGCGCAAGCGCATCGAAACGATGAGCAAGGTCGACGAAACCACTTCCAACCAGCTGCAGGAGCTCAGCTACGAGCTCGATAAGCAGGTGTGGCAGTTCCGCGTGCACATGCAGTAGGTTTGGCCGCACCCTAAAAATTAATACCGGTTCGGGGGCGTATACGTCGCCGGACCGGTTTGTTTTTGCGTACTTCCCGGCCTATGCGCGTTCGCCTTCGGTTATTTGAGTTTGAGGATTTGTCCTGGTTTCCGGCCGTCATCCGGGCTGGCATGATGGATTACCTGCGGTTTATGATTTCATTGCTGGGCACCTACCGGCCCATTGCCCCGCTGCTGGCCGAGGGCCTTGCCCGCACCGGCCAGCAGCACCTGCTGGAGCTGGGTGCCGGGGCGGGCGGCGGCACCGAAACCGTGCTGGCAGCCCTGCACACCCAGGGCCAGCCCGCCGCCACCATCACCCTCACCGACCTCTACCCCCAGCCCGCTGCCTGGGCCGACATTGCCCAACGCACGCACGGAGCCATTGGCTATGAGCCCGGCCCCGTAGATGCCCTGGCCGTGCCGGCGCACCTGAGCGGCTTCCGCACCATTTTTTCGGCCTTCCACCACTTTCCGCCCGAGGCCGCTACGGCCATGCTGCGCGATGCCGTGCGGGCCAACTCCGGCATCGGGGTGTTTGAGGGCGCGGGCAAGCACTGGGCCGAGCTGCTGCTGGCCATCACGGTGCTGCCGGTGGCGCAACTGCTGCTCACGCCATTTTTCCGGCCGTTCCGGCTTAGCCGGCTGGTGTTCACGTATCTGGTCCCGCTCATTCCGCTCTGCACCATCTGGGATGGGTCGGTGTCGCTGCTGCGCATGTATTCGATAAGTGAATTGCTGGACTTGGCCCATGCTGCCGACCCAACCGGCGCGTTTGCCTGGCAGGCCGGCCGCAAACGCCACTGGTGGGGCCCGCAGGTAACGTATCTGGTGGGCTGGCCTAATGCTTCGCTCAATTGATAGTGAAGAATGAGGAATGAAGAATTGCCTAAACGACCTTTGCTAAAATTCTTCATTCTTCATCCCTCATTCTTCATTGATAATTAAAAATTATCGGCGGGCCCTGCCGCTGCTGCGCATCCCTTTTTCGGTGTATCTCATGCCCGTGTTCTGGTTTGGGCTGAGTGCCTTGCGCGGCCCCTGGAGCGGCTGGCGGGCCGTGGGCGTGTTCGTCGTACTACACCTGCTGGCATACCCTGCCTCCAACGGCTACAACTCCTACTACGACCGCGACGAAGGCAGCATCGGGGGCCTGAAAGCGCCGCCCAAAGTCACGCCCGAGCTGCTGCATCTGGTGTGGCTCTTCGATGCGCTGGCCGTGGCGGGCGCGGCGCTGCTGTCGCTGCCGTTTGCCGCGCTGGTGGTGGTGTATCTGCTGGTTTCAAAAGCTTACAGCTACGAAGGAATCCGCCTCAAAAAATATCCGCTGCTGAGCACGCTGGTAGTGGTCATATTTCAGGGTGCGTTCACGCTGCTGATGACGCAGGTGGGCGTGGGGGCCACGTCGGCGCAGCTTTTCGAAAAAACCAACCTGCTGCTGGCGCTGGTGAGCACGCTGTTTCTGTGCGGCTCCTACCCACTCACGCAGGTGTATCAGCACGAGGAAGACGCGCGGCGCGGCGACCGCACCCTGAGCCTGCGGCTAGGCATTCGGGGCACGTTCCTCTTCGCGGCCATCGGGCTGCTGGCGGGCGCGGGGGCGCTGGGTCTGGCCTACTGGCTGCGCCAGGAAATCCGGCCGCTGCTGATTTTTTTAGTGGCTACCGGGCCGGTGGTAGTGCTGTTTGGCCGCTGGGCCTGGGCCGTGTGGCACGACGAGGCCGCCGCCGATTTCGAGCACACCATGCGCATGAACCAGGTGTCGTCGCTGTGCCTGAGCGCGGCGTTTGTGGCTATGCTGCTGTGGCGGTAGCGGGGCGGGCTCGTTGCGAGCCTCGCCGCAGGCTCATTTTTTCATCTTCAGAAGCACTACACCGCCCCCCGCCCGGAAGCCATATACGGCGGCTGCGGCCGCAGGGCTGGTCAGGAAGGTGAGGTGCCGGATAGCGCTGACAGGCACGTCGGCCACGGCCGCCACCGCTTCCGACCCGCCGCTCAGCAAGCGGCCGTTCACCACGCACAGCAGCCGGTAGTCGTGCACCACGGTGTCGGGCATGGCGCGGCGGGCGGTTTCCCAGGCAACGCGGGTAGCGGCCGAAATCCCCATGAAGCACGCTGCATGTGGCAACTGGTCGTTCCAGAACGTGCGGCGGGCATCGGCGCGCAGGCGTTCGCACAGGGCGGCTACCTGCGCCCGGTGCGGCAGCGGCCGAACCCGCGCCAGCCAGGCGGCCGACGTTTCGGCGGGTGTATTCACGGCGGCGGCAGGACGGTTTTGGGCGTAGCTGGCCGGGGCAGCGGTGAGGAGTAGCAATAGCAACCCGTATTTTAGTAGTCCCGAAGATGTGCGCATGGGTTGGCCGGCAGTAACAGTCATCAGGTGGTTATGTACGTTGCAGTCCACTGGTTGATGCGCAGGCCGGGCTTTTTGCACATTGATGCCACAAAAACCAACAGTAAATTTCGGTACGTAATCGCCCTGACATCACCTTCCGGGCAGCGGTGCCGTACCATGGTGGTATCACTCACCCTGTTCCCGTATTTATGCGCACTTCCTGGCTTCTGCTGCTGCCACTACTGGCGGCCTGTAACTCCACTCCATCGGCCGTGAACGAGGGCACCGTATCGCGCGCTGCCGACCGCCAGGGCCCCGATACCGCCCAGGCCCTGCCCACGCCCGACACCGCCGCCGCCAAAGCCGTTTCGGCGGTGAGCGACACGCTGCGGCAGGTGCGCGAGCGGCACAACTTCAGCAGCCCCAAAGGCCCGGCCGACCAGTTCCGGTTGGTTTTTCGCGGCCCGTCCATTCTCGAAGGCATCGGTGAATTCACCATCACCGACCCCAGCGGCCAGGTCGTCTTCCGCGAAATGCTGACCGAGCCCGACCTCGAAGCCGCGCTGGTGTATGAGCTGAAGAACCCCACCGCCACCCGCGCCGAGCGCGAAACCTTCGTGCTGCGCCGCATCGACCGATTCTTCCTGCCATCCCAGTTCCACACCCCGGCCGTACCAGCCAAAGCGCCGTTTCCCAGCGGCATCGAAAACCTTGAGCGCGGCACTTGGCGCGACCTGCAAAAGCGTCCTGACGCCATCTGCTTCGAGTACCTCAAGGGTAAGGAGGACCGCCGCATCATCGCCTGGTCGCCGCTAAAAAAGCAAACCGTGCGCGTGCGGTAACGCGGACTTTGCGAGTCCGCGAGTTTCAGAATTAGCGTGTTTCGCTCGTCATGTGGCATTCACACGCCGGCTCGCAGAATCCCCGTTACGCCGTTTCCCGCAACAGTTGCTCCAGCCCCGCGCGCAGCTGCTCGTAAGGCTGGTAGCCGCGGGCCAGCACGTAGCCCTGCTCGCCCACCCGCACCACGGCCGTCGGGAAGCCCTGCACGCCAATGCGGACCACGGCCGCGAATTCCTGCCGGGCAGCCTGCGCGGTTTCGGGCAGGGCCCAGCGGCGCCCGAACTCGGCCGCATCCACGCCGAACGGGGCCAGCAAGGGCGCATAGGTAGCAGCTAAGTTCAGGTCGTGGCCGTCGCGAAATAGTGCCTGCTGCACGGCGTGGGCGAAAGCCACGGTACGAGCCGGGTCCTGCGTGATGTGGCGAAAAGCCACAATGGCCCGGCTCGGCGGCTCCGAATCGTAGCGGTAGCTGCCGGCCTCGCCCAGCGTCCGGAAGGCCTCGCCGAACTGCACGCCCGTTACGGTTTCCACTTCGGCCAATGCCTGACGGATATAATCCCAGGTTGCGGCAATGGGGCCGGCATCGCTGCCCACCACCATGCCGCCGCACAGCACCGACACATCGAGGCGGCCGGCGAAATCGACTTGCAGCCGGCTGATAACCGGGCTCATGCCGTAGCACCAGCCGCACAGCGGGTCGTGAAGGTAGAGGAGTTCGGGCAGGGCAGCAGGCGAGTCGGGAGTCATCGGTGAGGGAAAAAATCTGGGGTCAAAAATAGGC
The DNA here is from genome assembly GCA_031387395.1 of Hymenobacter sp. Taxonomy (GTDB): domain Bacteria; phylum Bacteroidota; class Bacteroidia; order Cytophagales; family Hymenobacteraceae; genus Hymenobacter. Next base: position 55 of record JANNDE010000241.1, on the reverse strand, counting down.
TCTGACGCACCACTTAGGTTTTTGTAAAAAAAGGCCGCCAATTTCTGCCCCTGGC
>JANNDE010000188.1:0-2253 GCA_031387395.1 Hymenobacter sp. | reverse complement strand
CCCCTTATGATGGCCCAGAACCGTGCCCGTCACCATTTCGCCAACGGCCGGAAAGTGCGTCCCATCGGCAAAGTCAGGAAGCAGCAACAACGCGTGCATGGGGTAGAGACCGATGTTGAGGAACACACCGAAACGGGCTTGATGCTCCACCGTGCCCGTCAAGCAGCTTTCCACAGGATACTGGGCAAGCGCGACGGGCCAAAAGGCGGGACTTAGGGCATCATCGGGTCCATACATGCTCAAAAGAACGCATTTTAACGCTCCTTTAGCTGCACATTGGTCACCGGTTGGTAGCGGTACGGCCCTGTCCGTTCCGTAACGGGGGTGCCTTACCGGGTCAGGTAGGCGCGCACGTCCGTGGCCAGGAGCCCGACAGCGAGCACGGCATTGCGCAGGCGGGTTTCGGTGCAGTTCAGGGTTTGACATCAGTAATTGACCTCTACGGCTCAATGCTATACCGCTTGTCAGAATAAGTGGTGCCCAACCCGCATAGAGCCCCGGCCAGTAACGCGGCTGCTGCCCAGTCCCAACGGCTAGCACAACCCATCCGAATGGGACCTGCTGCTGCCAACGCCTTAGCGAGTAAGCGTGACTGTGTCCGCGTAACGGTTGTCCGAATCTTCCCCATTCTCGACCGTCACCAGTTTATGAGCAGCTAATTCCGTCACCGTCAGCACCCGCGGTGGTGGCCCGTTGACAATGGTGGAAGACAAGGTCAGCGTCTTGCCCGTGTACGAATACGTGCCGCTTGCGTACCCAATGCCGGTGATTAGAAAGGTGCCGTCGGCTTTGTAGGTGTGGGTAGAACTGCCAGCCGGAATCGGTCGCGTGCTGCTGGTTGACGCCCCACCATTTTTGGGGGTCGCCACCACCACCTGTGATTGAAGCGACCATGTGGGCCCCACGAGCGCGGCGGCCGGCTCGCCGCCTCCTTTATTGCAGCCGGTGAGCCCACCCAGCAGCACGCATGCCAACAGCAAATTTTTCATACGGCCAAGCTACCACAAATTTTTGCAGGTTCTTTGATTCGTCCAGCCCGCGTCCAAAAAGCCGGGGTAAACCCGGCCAAAACAGGCATCGTTGGACGAGCCTCCTCTTGTGCAGGCGGCCGAGCGGCAGGGGTGCCGGAGAGCTCGGCAGAACAAACCAACGTCTTGTGTTCGAGTGGTGTAAAAGCGGTCACAACAGCTACCACACCTGCTTGAATTCACTGCATTTCGGATGGAACAGCCGTCATTCTTTCGGTAGAAGCACTTGGTATATGCCACGGACGGCGAAGTCCCCCTGGCTTCCCTCCGGTAAACCACTTCCCGTCGCAGCATTCCTCATCCGTAGCGGCTAAGTAGTGGCCGCTGCTAGCCAACTGCCTTTGTTTTGGGTGCTGATTTTTTGCCAGGTAAATTTTTGCTAGGCGAATGCAGCACCCCCTGGGGTATCTTACTGAGGCAACCAAGTAGCTGACAGCCGCACGAATTTCGGTGAGAGCACAAAAAACAACCACTGCACAAGGTAATATCGCAAATAGATGTTTGCAGATTTATATAATATACATAAAATTTGAAATCATAAAATTATTTTCAAATCAAGCGCTTGCTAAATCACTGCTATTACGTTACTTGCCGGGCCTTTCAATGATTATGCGTATGGACTATTTCAAGGCGCACGCCGCTTAAACGCAGGTCGAATGAGCGCCGGAGTTTCCCGGAATTTTACCATAGCCCGCCCTTCTTTTCACCAGAAGGCCAGCTGACCCACCGGCTGTTCCACTGCGAATCATCTGCTCTACCAACGTTGCCCCACTTTTTATGAAAACAAGCTTACTGCTCGTTGCTCTACTCGGTTTTACTCTCAAAGTTCAAGCTCAGTTTCCATCGGCACCGGCGACCCTGCAAAGCCCGAACGTCGCGAGTTTAGGCCTGTACAACGAAGTGCCCGTGTCGTTATACGCGGGCCTGCCGACCGTTGAGGTGCCGCTGTACACGGTGCAGGAAGGGCCAATTCAAGTTCCCATCACTCTTTCGTACCACGCTTCAGGATTTCGGCCCGACGTTCATCCCGGATGGGTCGGAATGGGCTGGAACTTGGCGGCGGGGGGAACCATTAGCCGCACTGCGCATGACGGGTCGGATGAATACGGGTGTAATTCAAAACTACGCGCCGGGGCTGTAACTTAGCCCCTTTCTATTTCCTCTTGGTCATGACGAAAGAAGCCTACCTGGCGCTTGCCGCCGCGCAATACGACGCATTGCGGCG
>JANNDE010000144.1:0-2446 GCA_031387395.1 Hymenobacter sp. | reverse complement strand
TATCAACCAGTTGATGCAGGCACCGGCCCTGCACGCGCGGGTCCGTTAAATGGGCGAAGGAAGCAAAAGGGTCCATCCCCGAAACTAGTCTACCATCAGCTTACTTTTGGTGCGGAAGCCCTAATAACGTGCCATCGTAAGCAGCCATTTGCGTCAATATGCTGTTATTAGCAGCAGAACCCTGTTGCTGCCTGATGCCCGAACCTACCCTCGCTCCACCCACTTCCAAGGCTTCCCTCTGGACGCCCTTTGCCTATTCTGTTTTCCGGGCTATCTGGATTGCGGGGCTGGTGAGCAACGTGGGCACCTGGATGCAGAACGTGGCCGGGGTGTGGCTCGTCACGGCCCTCACGGCCTCGGCCACCCTGGTGGCCCTGATGCAAACGGCCACCTCGCTGCCGGCTTTTTTGCTGAGCATGCCCGGCGGCGTGCTGGCCGATTTGGTGGACCGGCGCCGGCTGTTGCTCTTCACGCAGGGCTTTATGGCGGTGGTAGCCCTGGGGCTGGGCGCGCTCACGCTGGCGGGCGGCGTGTCGGCCTACGGGGTGCTGGGCTTCACGTTTTTGCTGGGCATGGGCGCGGCGCTCAACCTGCCCATCTGGCAAAGCATCGTCACGGAGCTGGTGCCGCGGCCGGCCGTGTCCTCGGCCATCACCCTGAACGGAGTAAGCAACAACATCGCGCGGGCCCTGGGGCCGGCCATCGGTGGGGTTATCATCGCCTACTACTCGCCGGGCTGGGTGTTCGTGCTGAACGGGGTGTCTTTTCTGGGCACCTGGGCGGTGGTGTATTTCTGGAAAAGGCAGCCCGTGGCCACCAGCGGCCCGGCCGAGAACTTCGTGGGGGCGCTGCGGGCGGGGCTGCGCTACGTGCAGTATTCGCCGGCTATTTATGGGTTGCTGGTGCGCACGTTCGCGTTTTCGTTCGGGGCGTCGGCCATGTGGGCCCTCACGTCGGTGGTAGTGAAACAGCTGGGCCTAAGCGCGGGGCACTACGGGGCCACGCTGTCGTGGCTGGGCGCGGGGGCCGTTACCGGGGCCGTGCTCATGGGCCGGGCCGGCTCGCGGCTCAACTTCAACCAGCGGGTGCTGCTGGGCGTGGGAGCGTTTGTGGGCACCAACCTGGCCCTGGCGCTGGTGGGCCAGATTTACGCGCTCTACGCGGTGATGTTCGTGTCGGGCATTGCCTGGCTGCTGGTGATGACCAGCTTCAGCACCACCGTGCAGCTGAGCGTGCCCAAGTGGGTGCAGGCCCGCGTCATCAGCGTGTATATGCTGGTGTTTCAGGCGGGGCTGTCGGTGGGCAGCCTGGTCTGGGGCGAGCTGGCCGACCACCTTTCGCTGCGCACCTCGCTGCTGGCCGCCGCCGGCTGGATGCTGGCCAGCACCCTGCTGGCCCTGCCCTTCCCCATGCGCTCGGCCGAGGGCCTGAACCTGGAGCCCGCCGACGACCGCCCGAACACCAGCGGCGAAGACCCCATCGACCCTGATAACGGCCCCGTGCTGGTGATGATTGAGTACCGCGTCGGGCCCACCGACTGGCCCGCCTTCCAGGCCGCGGCCGAAGAGCTGAAGCGCCTGCGCCTGCGCGATGGCGCGCTGCGGACCGGCGTGTTTGCCGACGTGGGCGACCCCACGCGCATTACCGAGTTTTACTACGTGGCCACCTGGGGCGAGCACCAGCGCCAGCACCACCGCTTCACCCGCGAAGACCAGGTAGTGGAAGCCCGCGTGCGCCAGTTCCACCGGGGGCCGGCCGCGCCGCGCATCACGCATTTCCTGTCCTTCCCCAATACCTCGAACGTGGAAGTAGCCACCCCAATTTCAACGCTGGAAAGCCAGCGCTAGAGCGGTTTCCGAGCCAATGAAAGTGCGATGCAGAGGCGCAGCGTTGCGACTGCGGCGACGGGTTTAGTGCACCACCTGCCCCCGAACACCCGTGCGCTGCGCTTCGAGCCAGCCGTTGGCCGCACCTTCTTCGACGAAGCGGGCGTACTGAAGCAAGGCCCCTGGATTGGCCGAGCGAATGGGCGGCCCGGTTTCGGCCTCCAGCTCGCGTAAGTGGTTGGGCAGCACCAGAAAGGCCACGCATAGCGGATGACTGAGCTCGGCCTGCACCTGCGGCAAAAAGCTGGTTACCACCCATTCGGGGCCGTTGCGCCGCCGGTCGATACGACGGCGGGCATCAATCAGCCAGCGCCCGCACTCGTACCCGATGGCGGCGTGGCGCAGCAGCTCGTAGCCCTCGCGCAATTGGGCTTCATTGACAGAGCACTGCCAGCGGCCCACCAGCAAGCAGGATTCGGGCCGATAAACGATGTGCAGGAAAGACGTGGAGGCGAGTTGCTGGTACATGAAAATCCCGATGAGTAAGCTGCCGATGAGTAGACTACAGCCGAGCTAAAGCTACGAAATATATAGTAAATTCACTACTTATAACAATTTTT
>JANNDE010000138.1:0-3109 GCA_031387395.1 Hymenobacter sp. | reverse complement strand
TCGTGGCGATGTCGGGCATGGGGCTCTCCAGATTGAGGTTGAAGGCGGGATGGTCATTCGACGCGGACACGCTCCGGGCACCAGCGCTACCAGGGCGTACCAGTAGCTGGCCGCCGACCAATCGGCTTCAATCACGTAATCGGTGGGCTGATAAGGCGTGGAGCCAATGTGGATGGTATTGCCTTCGGCCGCGCAATCCGCTCCAAACCGACGCATCAGGGCCAGGGTCATATCAATATAGGGCCGCGAACCCACGGCCCCGGTAAGGCGCAGGTGCATACCACCGCCCCCCGGCCCATAGGGGCTCAGCATGAGCAAAGCCGATATGTACTGGCTGCTGATGTCGCCGCGAATGTGCTGTTCGCCCGGCCCGGCGGCATCGGAAGCGACCAGGCCCGCAAACTCCAGGGGCGGAAACCCTTCGTTTTTGAGATAAGTAATACGGGCACCCCATTGCCGCAAAGCATCGACCAGCACGGCAATGGGCCGCTCCTGCGCGCGGGCGGTACCCGTAATCTGGCCGCGCCAGCCCGTGATGCTGAGGTAAGCCGTGAGGAAACGCATGACGGTGCCCGCGTCCTCGGCGTCGAGCACGTTGGTATCGGGTGCGGCGGCCAGCAGCCGCATCATGAGTTGCGTGTCGTTAGCATCGGAAAGGTTGCCGAGCGTGCCGCCGCCGGCCAGGGCCTGCAGAATGAGGGCGCGGTTGGCTTCGCTCTTGGAAGCCGGAAGTTGGGCGGTACCGCGCAGCGGGCCGCCGGGCCAGGATAAATGCATAAGATTGTAGCGCATGCTGCAGCTTGCGCCGGTCATGAGGGCGCTTGCACCGCAAGCGCTTTTGAAATAAATTCGGGCAGAGCGCAAGCTAAAACAGGCGCTACAAGGGTACCCTTACAACCGATGATAGTAGCGCAGCGATTCGGCCACTTCGGCCAGGGTCACGGGCTGGTCGTACACGCCGCGGCCGATGCCGCTGAGCAGCGTGCAGTTGATGGTGGTGCCGCTGTTCTTCTTGTCCTGGAGCGCGAATTCGGCAATGGCCTCGGTTTCGAGGCTCACGAAAGCCATTTTGTCGAACACCGAAAACACGAAGGTTTCGATTTTATCCAGCTCCTCGGCGCTTAGCAGGCCGCGCTGCACCGACAGCCAGCTTTCGCACACGATGCCGGCGGCTACAGCCTCGCCATGCAGCACCTCGCGGCCGGGCTGGGTGAGCAGGAAGCTCTCCAGGGCGTGGCCCACGGTATGGCCGAAGTTGAGCAGCTTGCGCGGGCCGGCCTCCAGCGGGTCGGACGCCACGATGCGCTGCTTAAGGACGACCGACTCGCGGATGATGGCCGTCCAGTCATCCGTCAGCCACCCCAGGCGGCGGTTGGTGTTGAAGGCCCCGGCATCGGCAATGAGCCAATGCTTGATAACTTCGGCGTAGCCCGACTTCACCTGGCGCGGGTCGAGCGTTTCCAAAAACTTCGGCTCGATGAACACGCCGGCCGGCGCCTGAAACACGCCCAGCTGGTTTTTGTAGCCCTGAAAATCGACGCCCGTTTTGCCGCCCACGCTGGCATCGACCTGCGCCAGCAGCGTGGTAGGCACCTGCACGAAACGAATACCGCGCTTGTACAGCGCCGCCGCGAAGCCGCCCAAATCCGTCACTACGCCGCCGCCCAGGTTCACGAGCACGGCGTGGCGGTCGGCGCGCTGCGCGGTGAGTTCGCCCCACACCATTTCGCAGCTGGCCAGGGTTTTATATTCTTCACCGGCGGGTATTTCGATGAGCTGGCAGTCGGCCGGCAGGTGGGGCAGCAGCAGCGGCAGGCACTGACGGGCGGTGTTGCTGTCCACGAGCACGAACACGCAGCTCACGGCGGGGCGGGCCAGCAGTTCGGCTAGGGCGGGCAGGGCCGGGGGGCCAATGATGACGGAATTATTCAGGTCGTCCATGCGGCAAAAGTCGGCACAAAATTTTCGGCCCGTGCAACCCGGCAGGTCCAGCCACGGCCACGCGCTTGTCGAAGCAGCTTGATGGCAAGGGAGAAGCGCAACCTAACGTACGCCGCCCGTCCGCCACAAACACCAACTCCGGAACCGCTGTATTGAGAGCTGATACTGAACTACGGCAGCCCCTGCGATGCGCCCGTCGATACCTACTAACGACTGCAATAGCCGCTACTGAACCCACCTACAGCCCCGGCCCGAGGTGCTCCACGCCATCCACCTGCGGGCGGCCGTTGAGCACCTCGGTTTGCTTGCGGATGCTTTCGAGGTGAATGAGCTTGTAGAGCTCGGCTACGAACTTGTCGTTCACGTTCAGCTTGCCGGCCCAGTCGGTGCGGGTGCGGAAGATTTCCTGCCAGCGGTCGAATTGCAGGATTTTCACGTTGTTCTCCTTCTTGTATTCGGCCAGCTCCTCTACCAGGGCCATGCGGCGGGCCAGGGCTTCCACGATTTCGCGGTCGGCCTCGTCCATTTTTTGGCGCAGCTCTTCGGCTTTGTTCAGGTACTCGGCATTGTCGCTAGAGCGGTAGCGGTACTTCAGCTCGTTCAGGATTTCGCCCAGGCGGGCGGGCGTCACCTGCTGCTCGGCGTCGCTCAGGGCGTGGTCGGGGTCGGGGTGGGTTTCGATGATGAGGCCGTCGTAGTCGAGGTCGAGGGCCTTCTGGGCGATGGGCAGCAGCAGGTCGCGCCGGCCGCCAATGTGGCTGGGGTCGCAGATAAGCGGGATGTGCGGAAAGCGCGTTTTCAGCTCGATGGGCAGAATCCAGGTGGGCGCGTTGCGGTAGCGACTGGGGGCAAACGTGCTGAAGCCCCGATGGATAGCCGCCAAATCGGTAATCCCGGCCCGCTCCAGGCGCTCCAGCGCGCCGGCCCAAAGGGCCACGTCGGGGTTCACGGGGTTTTTCACCATCACGGGCACGCCGGTGCCGGCCAGGGCGTCGGCCAGCTCCTGCACGGCGAAGGGGTTGACGGTGGTGCGCGCCCCAATCCAGAGCACATCGATGCCGTGGGCCAGGGCTTCCTCCACGTGGCGCGGGGTGGCCACCTCAATGGCCGTCGGGATGCCGGTTTCGGCCTTCACGCGCTGCAGCCAAGGCAGGGCCACGGCCCCCAT
>JANNDE010000082.1:0-7344 GCA_031387395.1 Hymenobacter sp. | reverse complement strand
TTTTTTTTTTGTGTTATTTTCCGGCTTTTTGTGTTATTAAAAAAAATTTCGTTCTGGGTTGACACTCACAATAATAAAACTGTGTGCGGGCTCAAACCGGGCACTCTGCCTCAATTTCTAGTTTTTAAACAAATTGTAGTTTGAGTCGGAAATATGCTCTATAAACTCATAAATTAACTGATTTTTAAGTGCTATAGCTAACCTTACTGATACTGGGCGTACCGATTGCGGTTCAGCTTCAGGTCCTGCAAGAGGCTGCTTTTAGCCGCAATGGTGAAGCTGTAGCCTTTGGTGATGCCGAATGGAATCCAAGTGCCGTTGATTTGCCAGCAGTGCAGGTCGCGGAAGAAGGTGACGTTGGGGTAAGTAATGGCTTGGCTCGTGAAGTCGTAGCCTAGGTTGTAGCTTAGGCGCAGGTTGGGAGTGAGCTTCACCGAGCCCGTGACGCCAACCGTATTCAGGGCCAGAATGGGCGGCCGCGTGCTGGTCGATGTGAGCGGAATAAAACTGGTGGTATAGCCGGCGGCGTAGGTCAGGTTTAACTCCCACGGAATGTCGAAATCGACGTAGTCGGCGTAGAAGTTGGTGGGGCCCACGGTGCCCAGGGTGGGGTCGTTGCTGGGGGCTACGGCCCGGCGCACCACGCTCTTTTTGGTGCCCGTGGAAGGGTTGAAGGCGTAGGTAGCCCCGAGCGTGGCCGACGCCAGGCGCAGCAGCTTGCGGTTGCTGGCCTCAAACAAATACTTGTCGATTTCGACGCCCTGGCTGTTGCGCTGGTAGGGCGAGAAGCTGGCTCCGCTGTTCAGGTTCAGCTTTTTGGCAATCTGGGTACGGAACTGCACGTTCAGGTTCGACAGCTTGCGCTCGAGGGCGGCGAAGTTGTAGCCCATGTTGAAATCGAGGCCGTCAATCAGGCTCACCTTGCGGAAGGGGTTGGTGCCGGTGGTATCTTTTTCGTCGCGCACTTTCAGCTCCACGTTGTTTTGCAGGCCGAAGGAAATCTGCTGCTGCTGGGCCCCGCCGGGTACGCCGTAGAGGAAACCCTCGTAGCTGTTGAGGTAGCCCTTACGCACGGCATCGGTAAGGTATTGGGCGTTGGTGCCGGTGACGCCCGTGAACACATCGCGGCCCAGCTGGTATACCGGCTGCGACTGCGGGAAAAAGCTGCCCGCCGTGTAGGCATCGGGCGAGAAGCTGTAGTTGACGCTGGGCGTGTGCTTGAGGCGCAGGGCCTGGATTTTGTGGGTGCCGCGGCGCACTACCGTGCCGTAGATGGTGGTATTGAGGCTGGCCCCCAGCGAGTAGGCCCCGATGCGGTTGAAGCCCCGGGTGGTATCGATGCGCACGGCCTGGGCCAGCGGTATGTAGGAGTATTTCAGGCGCTGGCCGTACCACACCTCACCGTAGCTTACCGTGGGGTTCAGCTTGATGTGCGGGCCCAGCGAATAGGAGCCCAGCGCAATGCCAAACTGGTGCTGCACGCCGTTGCGGCCGTTGCTGAGCAAGCGGCCGATGTTGTTGAAGTTGAACGGAATGCGCGTGAGCTCGGCCCCGCCGCCCAGCAGCGGAAAGCCACTGCTGAGCGAGCGCGGCTGCACCGAGTTGCTGAACTCGTTGCGGGCCGTGAGGTTGTAGCTGATGGTGAACTGCTCGTAGGTTTTGGTCCCCAGTTTGCCGCCCGCCCCGGGCTTAACGCCGAACCATTGATAGGGATACTGCCGGGCCACGCCCACGCTCAGGTCGGGCAGCGTAAAGGTCATGCTGCCATCTTCGCCCTGAAACTGGCTCATCTTGATATCGAAGTTGATGGGCAGGTAGCGCAGCTGCTTCGAATAGCCGATGCTGGAGCTGTACTGCGAGGTGAGCACGCGGCGCGCATCGATGCTGTTGGTGCGGTTGAAGCCGCTGGTACCTGCCTGCACGCTGGCCGTGAAGCGCCCCCCGCCGGGCTTGGGCACGGGCGAGTGGTTCCAGCTAATCCAGAACGAGTTGCTGGCTGGCGGCTGAATGTAGGTCTGGCCCACGTTGGCCGAGCCATCGTTGCCCAGCAGAATGGGGTTGGTGGGCCGGTTCGAGAAGCGCAGGTTGAAGTTGCCCTGAAAGGTGTAGCGCTTCAGGTAGGAGATGTCGGCCGTGGCCCCGAAGCCGCCGAATTTCTGGGCGTTGCCGGCGTATATGTCGCCCGTGAGGCGCACGCCGATGTAGTCGTTGGGCGCGAAGTAGTATCCGCCGTTGGTGAGGTAGTAGCCGCGGTCGGCCGCCTGCCCGAAGGTGGGAATAAGAATGCCCGAGCCCCGGCTCTTGTTGGGCATCGGGAAGAAGCCGAACAGGAAGCCCAGCGGCGTGGGCACTTCGCCAATCACGAGGTTGAAGGGTCCAGTAACTACCTTCTCGCCCGGAATCACCTTCATCTTCTTCGCCTGAATGTAGAAGTGCGGGTGCTCCAGGTTGCAGGTGGTGTAGCGCCCGGTCAGGCCGTTGATGTCGCCGTTGGGCAGGCGCTTGATGGTGGCCGCGCTCACGAAGCCCTCGCCCTGGGTCGTCACGGCATCCGTCACGCGGGCCTTCTTGCTTTTGAAGTTGTAGGCGATGTTGCTGGCCGTATATAGCCCACCGCCGTCCTTGAGCACGGGGCGGTCCATCAGCCGGTTCTTCACCGAGTCCATCCGGCCCTCGGCCTGCATGGTGTTCTGGCCGTAGTTCACGGTGATGAGGGCGGCTTTGAGGTCGGTGTCGCCGTAGTCGACGCTGGCCTTGTTGTAGAGGCGGGCCACCTTTTGGGTCACGTCGAACTGCATCGAATCCCGGGCCGTGTACTTGATGGTGCTGGTAATCTGTCCTTTCGGGCGGGCGGCCACCCGCAGCGAATCGGCGCGGCGGGTGGTGTCGGCGGGCAGGGCGGTAGCGGTGCCGCCGCCGGGCAGCGGGCGGGCCAGGGTGTCGGGCACGGTTTTGTGGGAGGCCCCGGGCACCTGCGACTGGCCGGTATTGCGCACGCCGGGCGGCGGCGGCCCCACGGGGTCGCGCGGGTCGACGGAGATGTTGCGCACCGGTGGGGTGGGGGCGCTGCCGACGCGCTGGCCGGGCAGGGCGCGGGGCACCGGCCGTCTGGGCGTGGTGGTCGCGGTATCCCGGTCGGGCAGCGCGGGCTGGGCCAGCATGGCTTTCACGCGGGCTTTGCGGGCCTGCACCTTGGCTTTGCGCTTAGTGCCTGGCGCGGGCGTGGTTTGCCCCAGGGCCGGCCCGGCCACGGGCAGCAACAACCCCATGAGCACCAGCATCGGCAGCAGCCGGCCACCCAGCCACCACCGCTGGCCGGGGTAAGCGCGCCGAAACCCGGCATCGGCAAAAAGACTAAACCAGACGGGCAAAGTAGAGCAGCAGTTAAATTCGTTACTTTTGGGGCTTGTACAAAGGTAGCAGGTCGCTACCGCCCCTTCAACGAACACCGTGCGGATTATTGTCATCTGGGCCAGTGCGGCCCTGCTGCTGCTGGGCGCTGGCACCGGCGACTGGAAAGCCGAAGCCCAGACCACCCCCGATTCGAGCCGCGCTGCCGCGCCGGCCGACTCGGCCCGCGCCCCCGCCGACCTGCCCGCCACGCCCTACCGCTACCGCCTGCGCACCGTGGTGCTCGATGCCGGCCACGGCGGCAAAGACCGGGGCTGCGCCGGGGCCCGCGCCCGCGAGGCCGACGTGGCCCTGTCCCTCATCCTGGCCCTGGGCAAGCAGATTCAGGAGAATATGCCCGACGTGAAGGTGATTTATACCCGCAAAACCAACGTCTTCATCGAGCTCGACGAGCGGGCCGCCATCGCGAATCGCAACCACGCCGACTTGTTCATTTCCATACATTGCAACGCTGGCCCCGCCCAGAGCCACGGCACCGAGGTCTGGACCATGGGCCTGCACAAAACCGACGCTAACCTGGGCGTGGCCCAACGCGAAAACGCGGTTATTTTGCAGGAGAAAGACTACAAAAACCGTTACGACGGTTTCGACCCGAGCTCGCCCCAGTCGCATATCCTGTTTTCGCTGTTTCAGTCGGCTTACATCACCAACAGTCTGCGCTTCGCCCAGCGCGTCGACCGGCAGCTCCGCACCAGCGTCAGCCGCCCCAGCCGCGGCGTGAAGCAGGCCGGTTTCCTAGTGCTCTGGAAGTCGACTATGCCCTCGGTGCTCATCGAGTCGGGTTTCCTCACCAACCCCAGCGAGGAGCGCTACCTCAACGATAAAGCCAATCAATCGTATATGGCCGCAGGTATTTACCGCGCCTTCCGAGAGTATAAGCGCGAGCTGGAGGGCGGCTAGCTTTGCCCGGTGAATGAGCGAATGAGTAACAGAGTGACGGGTTTCGGAATCAACCACTTATCTGCTGCATTTCCTTTATTCACCCATTCACCCACTCACTCATTCACCTTCCCGTGTCTAAAGAAATAAAAGTGGCGCTCCTCGCCATCGTCGCCATCGCCGCGCTTGTTATCGGCTATAATTTCCTGCGTGGCAGCAACATTCTTTCCTCCAACCACACCTACTACGCCATTTATCCCAAGGTCGACGCCCTCAACGCCGGCGCGCAGGTATTGCTGAATGGCTACAAGGTGGGCCAGGTGAAAAGCCTGGAGCTGCAGCCCGACAAGGGCAACTCGGTGCGCGTGGCCATCGAGCTGGATAAGGGCATCGTGGTGGGCGACTCCACCACGGCCAGCCTGGGCGGCTCGCTGCTGGGCTCGAAAGCTATTACCCTCACCCTGGGCAAAAATTCGAAGGTATTTGTTGGGGGCGAGGAAATCCGGACCGTCACGCCTTCCAGCATTGCCGATGCTTTTCAGGCCAAAGCCCTGCCCGTGCTCGACACCGTGGGGGCTACCCTGGCCCACATCAATGGTTTTCTGAATAAGGATGCCCAAACCAACCTTCAGGGCACGCTGAAAGGCGCCCGCGCCAGCACCGAAGCCCTGCAGCAGCTCATCGTAGCCAATCAGGCCAACATCAATGCCATCACCCGCAACTTCGCCCAGATGAGCGCGGCCCTGAACAAAACCACCGGCAAGCTCGACAAAATCACGGCGAATTTTTCGCAGCTGTCCGACTCGCTGAAACGTGCGCCGTTGGGTGCCGCCGTGCGCAATCTCAACACCACGCTGGTTGAAGCCCAAACCACCGTTAAAAGCCTCAATACCGCGCTAAATGACCAGAAAGGCTCGATGGGTAAGCTGTTGCACGACTCCACGCTTTATACCAATCTGGCGGCCACCACGGCTAGCTCCAACGACCTGCTGGTTGATTTCAAAGCCAACCCCAAGCGCTACGTGCACTTCTCGGTATTTGGCGGTGGCAAGGATAAGAGCAAGGTCGAAACCACCAAGAAGCCCGACGGCAGCACTACCACGGAAGTGAAAAAGGTGGAAACCTCGTCGGTGAAGTAAGGCGGAATCGTCGACACGACGTTCAAACAAGCTGTACCTTTGAAATCCGCCTTCGGGCGGATTTTTTTGTGCCATCCCACCAAATTCCCACCGCACTTTTTATGAACGTCGAGTTCAACCGCAACGAAGACCAACTCAAGCAGCTCAGCTTCAACCTCACCCAAAAGTTTCAGAAAGTAGCGCTTGGCGGCGGCGAGAAGCGCATTGCCGCGCACAAAGCCAAGGGCAAGCTCACCGCCCGCGAGCGCATCGACTACCTGCTCGACAAGGGCGCGGCCCAGGTCGAAATCGGGGCGTTTGCCGGCGAGGGGATGTATAAGGAAGAAGGCGGCTGCCCCGGCGGTGGGGTGGTGGTCGTCATCGGCTACGTGGCGGGCCGTCAGTGCGTAGTGGTGGCCAACGATGCCACCGTGAAGGCCGGCGCGTGGTTTCCCATCACCGCCAAAAAGAACCTGCGGGCCCAGGAAATCAGCATCGAAAACAAGCTGCCGATTATCTACCTCGTCGACTCGGCCGGCGTGTACCTGCCCATGCAGGACGAGATTTTCCCCGATAAGGAGCATTTCGGCCGCATCTTCCGCAACAACGCGGTGATGTCGTCAATGGGCATCGTGCAGATTTCGGCCATTATGGGCCCGTGCGTGGCCGGTGGCGCGTATCTGCCCATCATGTCCGACGAGGCCATGATTGTGAACGGCACCGGCTCGGTGTTCCTGGCCGGTTCCTACCTGGTGAAATCCGCCATCGGCGAAACCATTGATAATGAGGCGCTGGGCGGCGCGAGCATGCACTCTGAAATCTCGGGCGTGACCGACTACAAGTTCGATACCGACGAGGAATGCCTGACCCACATCCGCAACATCTTCGATAAGATGGGCGGGCAGGCCACGGCCGGCTTCAGCCGCGCCACCCCGGCCAAGCCCAAGCTGGATGAGCAGGAGCTGTACGGCACGCTACCCGCCGACCGCGTGAAGCCCTACGACATGATGGAAATCATCAACCGGCTGGTCGATGATTCGGAGTTCGAGCCTTACAAGGACCTCTACGGCCAGACGCTGCTTTGCGGCCTCGCCCGCATTGATGGCTGGGCCGTGGGCATTGTGGCCAACCAGCGCAAAATCGTGAAGAATAAGAAGGGCGCCATGCAGATGGGCGGCGTCATCTACTCCGATTCGGCCGACAAGGCGGCGCGCTTCATCATGAACTGCAACCAGAAGCGCATTCCGCTGGTGTTCCTGCACGATGTGTCGGGTTTCATGGTGGGTAGCGCCAGTGAGCACGGCGGCATCATCAAGGACGGCGCCAAGATGGTGAATGCCATGGCTAACTCCGTGGTGCCCAAGTTTTCGGTGGTGATTGGCAACAGCTACGGGGCCGGCAACTACGCCATGTGCGGCAAAGCCTACGACCCGCGCCTGATTGTGGCCTGGCCCACGGCCCAACTGGCCGTGATGAGCGGGGCCGCCGCCGCCAACACGCTCCTCCAGATTCAGGTAGCGTCCCTGAAAGCCAAAGGCGAAGTCATCACGCCCGAAGCCGAGAAGGAGCTGCTGGACCGCATCAAAGCCCGCTACGACGAGCAACTCTCGCCCTACTACGCCGCGGCCCGCCTCTGGGTGGACGCCATCATCGACCCGCTGGAAACTCGCAAAGTCATTTCGCAGGGCATCAGCATGGCGAATCATGCGCCGATTGAAAAGGCGTACAATGTGGGCGTGATTCAGGTGTGATTTTCAATAAACCGAATTTTGGCAAAGCGAATAATATGAGTACTTCTAAAATAATTAAGCCTCTTACTTCTCTAAGATTCGTATTCGCTTTGATGGTCTTTCTTAGCGGGTGTAATTCAAAACTACGCGCCGGGGGTGTACCTTAGGCCCTTGCTACTATTTCCTTTTGGTCATGACGAAAGAAG
>JANNDE010000099.1:0-2735 GCA_031387395.1 Hymenobacter sp. | reverse complement strand
CAAGCGTTAATCCTGGCGATAATACGCCCTCATCGTAGCTGCGAATGCGCGGGTAGGTCACTTCATAGTTCCCCAGCATGCACGAGGCCTCCACAAAGTAGCGCGGGTACTCAGGGGCGATGGGTGCCGTTTGGGCCGAGAGCGAATGGCCGGAAGCAACACTAATTAGCGCCGCTAATAGGTGATGGCGCATCATTCTTGCACTAATGGTATTTGATGCAAAAGAAGATGTATGAGCCACCCGCGCCATTATTCAGGTCGCTGCCTACCCTCGTCCATCCTGTAGGAGGGTTGATGTTTACATTGTTGCCTGATAGTACCCCGAGTTCAATAGGCTGGTTTTGAGGATTTGGGACGCGGGTTTGCCATGCGTAAATGTAACTGCCTCCTGCGCCATTGTTTAAGTCCGGAAGCTTCATGCCGTTTGAGTTTAAAGAAGGACTCAGTCGAGCATACATAGGAGTGTAGATGCTATGGCAATTGCTCCAAGGCGAATTACAACAACGAACCTCGGTGTCAATACCCATTACTGGCCGGTCCACACGGTTTCCACTAGCATCGCGGGGTGTTTCGTCGCCACCGCTACCGTTGTAGCCGCAGCCGGCTGGGTGAGTCTGGTACTGCACTTTCGAGGGGTCCCGGGTGAAGGATACGTAAATGTACTCGCCTCCCGCGCCCTCGTTTAGGTTAATCTCAATATTGTGGTAAAACGGGCTGTCATTGAATCCTGTTCGGTTAGGGTTGGGGCCCTTCACAATTTTGAGGTCGTACAGGTAACCGTTGGGGTTTTCGGTGGTGTAAAAAGCCGTAGGACGCTGAGTGGCTTTTTGCGGGGCACCCGGGTTTGCTACGTTGGGCGGCATATCCCAGGGCTGCACCGTTTCGGTACTGCTGAAATGGCTGTAGCTGGGTACTCCGCCGCCGCCGGGGACGCCGCCATCGGGGTCGCTGGGCTGCGGAAATAAGTTAGCTACACCTGTTGAGCCTAATAGTATCGAGGCTAGCGTTCGCTTGGTGTCATCGCCTTTTGGACGCATGGGGCGGGCATTCTGCCCATCACTGGGTACCCATGTGTTTTTACTCACGTATTGTTTTCGAGGGTCCGTAAATTGTCCGGTCTCTACATTACTGACAAAGCTTTTCCAAGCTGCGGTGCCAGTGGTGTGCGATACAGAATCTACGGTATTTGGCCGTACATCCGGATTTTCCGATTTTGAGCAACCGTACAGGCTACTCACGGCGATGGCAGTGAGGGCAATTAAGCCCCCCCCCCCTTTTTGGTAGATAAAAACTTGAACATAAAGAAATTGGAAAGATGGTTGGTTGTGGGCCCTGGCTAAATTTTGCCGCCTAGAAAAGCAAAATCCGCCTTGGTTACCGGGAGCTAAGTTAGGTGCTTTTATTCAACAAAAAAACAGTGCCAACTACTTTATTTTCAGATGATTTAACCTCATCAGTAGTCGCAGCGACGGTAGCGTATAGCGCAGACTTTTAATCCGCGAACGGTTTGTTCGCACTCGTGAACTAAAAGTCCGCGCTACCGTTACCGCCGCTGCGACGACTCGCGCACCAGCAGCCTGGGCTTGAGCACGATGGGCTTGGGCGGGCCCACGCGGTTGGGGCCGCTTTTTAGCATCTTCTGCAGTAGCTGCACCGCCGTTTTGCCCATCTGCTCGCAGCGCTGGTCCACGCTGCTGAGCATGGGCTCGGTGAGGGTGGTGAAGACTTCGTTGCTGAAACCCACGATGGCCACGTCCTGCGGGGTGCGCAGGCGCATGGCCTTCACGGTTTGCAGCGCGCCCACGGCGGCCAGGTCGTTGCTCGAGAACACGCCGTCGGGGCGCTGGGCGGCGGGCAGCTTCAGCAGCTGGCGCATGGCCAGCTGGCCGCCCTTCTGGCTCATCTCGCAGTGCACGCTCAGGGCCGGGTCGGCGGCGAGGCCGTGGGCGGCGAGGGCGGCAAGGTAGCCCTGGTGGCGGTTTTTGTGGATGCTCAGGTGTAGCGGGCCGGTGAAGTGGGCAATGCGCGTGCAGCCCTGCTCGATGAGGTGCGTGACCACCTGGTAGGCCCCTTGGTAGTCGTCAATCACCACGGCGCTCACGTTGCTGCCCTCGAAGTCCTCCACCATGCGGTCGAAAAACACCAGTGGAATATTCTGCTGGCGCACGGCCTCGAAGTGCCCGAAGCTCTGGGTGGTGTTGGCCAATGACACCAGAATGCCTTCCACCTGCGAGTTCATCAGCAGGTCGATGTTCTTCTGCTCCTGGCGGGCATCTTCGTTCGACTGGCAAATCATCACGTTGAAGCCCAGCTTGGCGGCCTCGATAGCAATGCCGTTGACCACCAGCGGGAAAAAGTGGCCCGTGATGTGGGGCACCAGCACGCCCAGCGTGTTGCTGCGGCCCCGGCGCAGGGCGGCGGCCAGCTGGTTGGGCTGGTAGTGCAGCTCCTCGGCCAGCTGGCGCACGCGCACCTTGGTGGCTTCGCTCACGTCGGCGTGGTCGCTGAGGGCGCGGGAAATGGTGGACGGCGACAAGCCCAGTGTTTTGGCCAGGTCGGTAATGGAAGCGCGGCGATTAGCCATCGGAGGAAGTTGGCGAGGTGAACGAAACCCCAGCCAGCGGCGGTACTACCGCCCGGGGCCGGGCCCTGGCAAGCGGCCGAAGGGGATAGGCCGCCCGCGCGCGGGGCAGCCGCTTTCGGCCATCGATGGGAATTCATTCGCAATCTACGCC
>JANNDE010000039.1:0-1235 GCA_031387395.1 Hymenobacter sp. | reverse complement strand
GTCAGGTTGGAGGGGGCCACGATGGCCACGGCCGCGTTGTAGAGGTCGGGGGTGAAAGCCACGCCGGCCAGCGTGGCATAGCCGCCGTACGAGCCGCCCATAATGCCCACGCGCTTGGGGTCGGCAATGCCTTGGGCCACGAGGTATTTCACGCCCCAGGTAAGGTCGTCCTGCATTTTGCGGCCCCACTCGCCGTTGCCGGCTTCCAGAAACTTCTTGCCGAAGCCGGTGCTGGCCCGGAAGTTGGGCGAGAGTACGGCGTAGCCGCGGTTGACCAGAAACTGATGCATGGCGTTGAAGCCATACGTGTCGCGGGCCCAGGGGCCACCGTGGGGCAGGATGATGACGGGCAGGTTCTTGGCCGCTACGCCCTTGGGCAAAGTCAGGTACGCCGGAATTTCCAGCCCGTCCGACGACTTGTAGCGCACCACTTTCATGTCGGCCAGGTCGGCAGGCTTCAGCTGGGGGCGGGTCTCGTACTGCTTGGTGAGCTGCTTGGTCTGGCGGTCGTAGAGGTAGGTGACGGCGGGCTGGGTGGCCGAACTGGCCGTTAGCAGCCACAGCCGCTCGTCGGTAGTGTTGGAGGCGGGGCGCACGTCGAGGCCCGGCAACTGGGCGCTGGCTTTCTGGAAGTCGGCCTCAAACGTTTTGCCTTTCCACACGCGGCGCATCCGGTCGTCCTCGAAGCTTACGAACACCGGCTCGTGGGTTTTCTCGGAAAGCACCAGCCCTCCCACGTCCACGCGCTTCTGCGGGTCGGCCTGATACAGTTCTTCCTTGCCCGTGGCGGGGTCCAGGAGCACTATTTCAGCCAAGTTGCGGGGGCTGCCCTGGTTCGTAACGACATATACGCGGCGGTTGTCTTTGGCAAAGTCCACCACGCCGCTTTGCTCGTCGATGGACGTTTTGTAGAACGGCGTCAGCTTGTCGGCTTCCACGCGCAGCCACTCGGTGCTGCCGTCGGCGTTGGAGCGGGAGGCCAGCCGCAACTGGTCGTTCCAGTCGAACACTCAGGCGCCGAGGCGGTCGGTGTTCTGGCGCACCAGCGTTTTCTCGCCGGTGGTCAGGTTGAGCTTGTAGAGGTCGTGCCAGGCCTTATCCCGGTCGTTGAGGCCGATGTAAAGCGTGTTAGGGTCGGAGAGGGGCTCGTTGATGATCTGCACCCGCACGCCTTTCAGGCCGGTCAGGTCGCGGGCGGCGGGCACGGGCTGGCCGGCGGCGGGCGCCTCAGCCGG
>JANNDE010000032.1:0-11643 GCA_031387395.1 Hymenobacter sp. | reverse complement strand
GTGGGGGTTTTGGGTGCGGGGGTGGGGGGGGCGGATGGGCTGGTTGTTGGGGGGGGCGGTGCGGCCGCCGGGGCGGTAAATGCTGCCGCTGGCCGTGGCCCGGCCGTCGAACTTACTGGCGTAATACGAGCCCAGGCCCTTTTGCACGGCCCCGCGCGCCGCCCCGCGCGCCGCCCCGCGCGCCCGGCCGGGAGCCGCATCGCGGCTGCTGCGGCACGAAGCCGCGCCCAGCAGCAGGGTGGCCAGCAGCAGGAGCACCCGCCACTGCCTGAAGTACAGAATTTTGGCTTGCTTCGTCAACTTCATCTCAACTTCAAAGTTAGGCCCAAACTTTCGGCCTATTTCAACCCAACCCATTTCAGCCAATCCTATGAAAAATGCCCTGAAAATTGCCGCAGCCATCGCCCTGACCGGTTTCAGCTTCGCCGCCAATGCCCAAGCCACCAAGCCGATGAAAAACGGCAAGGTGGAATCCAAGACGGAGGAGAAGACGGAATCCAAGAAAACGGAGCTGAAAGAGGAGAAAATGGAGGCCAAAGGTGACAAAATGCACCACGGCAAAATGCACAGCACCAAGACGGCCACGAAAGCTAAAATGTAGCCTTTGCCGTAGCTCCTGGGCTGGCCGCCCGGCTTCGGGGCCCTTGCGTGGGGCTGCGGAGCCGGGCGGTTTTTTGGGGCCGGCTAGTGCGCGCGGCCGGATGCGGCCGGGCTGGCCGGCGCGGCGGCGGCGGGCACGCGCAGGGCCCGCAGCTCCTCAAAACTGCCCTGAAACACGTTGAAATCGACCACACCGCGAATGCCGGGCACGTAGGCTTCGTCGGAGTGCTGCCAGATTATCCACTTGCTGCGGGCCAGCGTGGGGCGGGCCACCTCGTAGTGGGCCAGCCAGAGCGGGTAGTCGTCGAAATGCCCGGCCAGGTGGCGCCGATAAAAACTGTGGTTGGAATAGAGGATGGGCCGCACGCCGTAGTGCGCCTCCACAAGGCGCAGCCAGCGGGCCACTTCGCGGCGCATCACGGCCACGTCGTGGAAATTGGCGGCCTCTACGTCGAGCACCGGGGGCAGGTCGCCGGGGGCCAGCGGCACGGTGCGGGCGAAGAGGTTGGCCTGGGCCTGGCCGTCGCGGTTGGGCTGAAAGTAGTGGTAGGCCCCGCGGAGCACGCCGGCTTTGCGGGCCTCGCGCCAGTTGCGGGCAAAGCGCGGGTCGCGCAGGGTAGCACCTTCGCAGGCTTTGATGAAGGCGAAGCGTACCTTGTTCCGGGCTACTTCGGGCCAGTCGATACGGCCCTGGTAGGCCGACACGTCGATGCCGTGCACCGAGTAGCCGGCCAGCAGCGGCGTTTTTTCGCGGCCAGTAAGGCCGTTTTTGGTGAACGTGGCCCAGGCCCGGCGGGCGTAGCGGTTCAGCTGCACCTGGTGGCACACGTAGTAGTAGCCTGCCAGTAGCACCGCCAGCAGCGCCGCCGCCAGCAGCCCGCGCCGCCACGGCCGGCGCGGGGCAGCGCGGGGCACGGAGCGGGAGGCAGCAGGCATTAGCGGAGACGACAGCATAGGCGGGTGGTGGCCAAAAATAACGACTCGCCCGCGCCCATCGTGCCCACGGCCCCCGTCTTTTCGCCAACTTTGCACTTTCCGTCGACCAATTCCGCCCATGTCCTTCCTCCGCGCCGCCGATGCCCGCGACGAATCCGGCCACCTCATCAGCGAGCTGCACGGCGTCAAGCTCGCCCAGATTCTCGAATACCTCGTAGCCGCCTACGGCTGGCCCGAGCTCGATACCCGCCTGCGCATGAACTGCTTCGCCGACAACCCGAGCATCAAATCGAGCCTCACGTTTTTGCGGCGCACGCCCTGGGCCCGCACCAAGGTCGAGGAGCTGTACGTCAAAGCCCGCAGCGCCGAAGTGCAGGGCCGCCCCCGCCCCTAGCACCATGGCCGACGTAACCGAAAAATCGTCCGGACGGGCGCTGCTGGCGGGTTTTTGCTGGTTCGTGGCTTTCGAGACAGTGGCCTTTTATGGGCTGCAATACCTCACCTCGGGCCTGGGCGAAAGCAACCAGAACCAGCCCGAAAACACCATCGTGAGCAACTGGGTGAAGACCATGGTGTTCTTCATAGCGCACCTCGTGCTCGTGATTGCGGCCATGCTCGTGCTCAGCAACCGCCTGCCCCGCCGCTACCGCGGCCAAGTGATGGGCTGGTTCTACCTGGCCCTGGCCATGAGCTTCGTGCTCATTATCCCGCTCTTCGGGACCGCGGATTAAACGGATTTTAGCGGATTAAACAGATTTTTTGTGGTTCCGGCGGTTACGCCTCATTGAAAATCTGCTCGGTGATAGCGTTGGTGCAGAACCACAAAAATCCGTTGTAATCCGCTAAAATCCGCTTAATCCGTGGTCCAAAACAAAACCACCGCTGCGGGCGGTGGCTCAAGAGTGAAAACCCAGATGACTTCGGTAAGCGGCCGGTCGGTCCCGGCGATATCGGTGGACTGCGGTGCCGGTCGGTCCCGGCGTTATGTAGTTGGTAAAAGGATAAGTTGGGATAAAATCCCGTCATGCAAAGCGCAGCGAGGCATCTTTAGCGCTTCGTTATTTCGATTAGATTACCATCGAGGTAAAGATGCTTCGCTGCGCTCTGCATGACGGGCCTCACTTCTACTCCTCGCGCTTGATATCGATTTCGCGCTGCTGGCTGTTCGGGTTCACAAAAGGGATGCGCACGCGCAGCTCCTGGCCCTCGTGAATGGCATCGATGCGGGCCGGGTCGAGGTTGGCGGGCAGCTCGACGGTTTGCACGAAAAGCGGGGCGGCCAGCTGGTCATCGGGCTCGTGGCGGTACTCGCTGAAAACGGTGAGCTTGTTCTGGTTGAGCACCACCCGGAAGCTGTCGGCCGATACCGTGGGCATGGCCACGCGCACAATCACGCCTTTCGGGTGCTGGTCGACGCGCAGCTGGGGCTGGGCCACGCCACCACCAATGGTGTTGAGCAGGTCGAGCTGAGGGGCAATGCTATGGATGAATTCCGAGCTGATAAGTTTCATGGGAGGGAGCCGCAAATAGGGGCGGCTTCGAGTCGGTAATTACAAATCGTGTACCAATCCGAATCACTCCTTATATATCCTGAAAATCAGCTGAATTGGCGCGGAAAAGAGTTCGAGCCTCCCTGCTTCCGGCCACAGTGACCGGAAGGCGATTTAGTTCCCAAAAAAGGCAGACGATATGGCGGGCCAGCTAAAACCGGCTCGTCAGGCCAAAGTGAATCTTCGACGTTTTCACATCGAACCCCTGCCCGTTGGCCCGGCCCACCGAATACACGAACTGAAACAGCCCCGCCGGCGTGCGGAAGCTCAGGCCCGCGCCCAGGCCGGTGGGCTGGTTGGCGGTGGCATTGGCCAGGTCGCGGCGCAGGTAGGCCTGGTCGAAAAACAGAAAGGCGTACGATTCGGGTCCGATGAACTGCCGGAACTCGGCCGTGGCTACGGCGTAGGTGCTGGTATAGAACTGGTTTTCGTTGAAGCCGCGCAACGAGTTCAGCCCGCCCAGCCGGTACAGGTCGTTGATGAGCAGCTGCGGGTTGCGCAGGCTCTCGCCGCGCAGGCGCAACAGCAGCACCCCGGCCCGCTTCACTGGCAGGTAGCGCTCGGCCCGCAGGCTGAGGGAATACTGCGTGGTGCGCAGCGCCAGGCCATCATAGAGCTCGGGCCGGAGCAAGCTGCTTTTAGTGATGGTTTTGGTGCCCAGCGCGCCCTGCCCACTGATGAGGTAGCCACGATGCGGAAAAAACAGGTCGTCGAGGGAATTGAAATCGTAGCCAATACCGTAGGAGTTGTACTGCGCGTCGAGGGTGGCAGGCAGCACCGACTTATCGCGCACCGAATCGATGAACGAGCCGCGCTGCTCGGCAAAAAAGCTGACGCGGCCAGCCCGCGCCGTAGGGTACGTAACCTGCAAGCGGGGCCGGATGGTGGTGAAATCGTAGGTCTGCTTGTAGAGGTTGAAGCTGGCGGCCACCTCGAAGGGCGTGCCGAAGAAGTTGGGGTGCACGTACTGCACATCGAGCAGCTGCGAGAGGGCATCGGTTTTGCGCCACTGCAGCCCAAGCTGCTTGCCGCCGCCCTTAATATTGCGCAGGTTGATGGTGACGTCGCCGGTGAACTGAACGCCGGTCTGGCGGGCGTTGGCATTGGGCAGGATACCCACGATGGCGTCGAACTGGTTGCTGGGCCGCTCATCGAGCAGCAGATACACCCGCGCCCGGCCCAGGGCGAAGCGCACTTCGGGCTCGGCGCGCAGCTTCACGTAGGGCAGCTGGCGCAACAGCTGGGCGGCGGCATCTACGCGCTGCTGGCTGAAGAGCTGCCCCGGAAACAGCTGCAGATACTTGGTGAGAAAGCGCTTCTTGGTTTTGGTGTTGCCCACAATCTGCAGCGAGTCGAACACCACGGCCCGGCCGCGCTTCAGCACCACGCGCCCGGCAATAGCGGCCCCGTCGAGCCGAATGGAATCGAGCCCGACGGTGGCAAACGGAAAGCCTTGGTTTTCGGCCTCGGTAAGGATGCGCTCCTGCAGCCGCACCCAGTCGGCGGGCACGAATGGCGTGCCCCGATACAGCTTCTCGCGGTAGCCGGCCCGGGTGAGCAGGCCGTCGCCAAGGTTGCCGTTGCGCAGGTAGGCCCAGCGGAACTGCTCGCCCACGTGCAGGCGCACCCGCACGGTGTCGCGGGTCCAGCGCAGCTCGTCGGCCGAGGCCGTGAGGTAGGCACCGGCCTGCAGGCCCAGCACCAGCTCGCGCACGGCCCGCAGGGCACCCAGCGAATCGGGCACAGTGGTGCGCAGCTTGTAGCGACGCAGCAGCGGGCGGGCGGCGGCTTCGGCCTCAAGCAGCAACACGCGCGGGTGGGCCGGAGCGCGCGGCCCGACGGCCGGCGCGGTGGGCGCGGCCGGGCGTGGCGGCAACGGCGGGCTGGCCTGGTTGAGGCTGGGGCTGGCCGGGTTGAGGCCGGGCGTTTGGGCATAGGCCGCCAGGCCGGCCAGCTGCCAGAGCATTATCCCCCAAAAGCACAGTAGCAGCTTCTTCATTCGGGAGCATAACGCGAAAGCCGGCGTTTAATTTCCCGAAGGTAGAGCCTGCCCCCACGGCCAGGGCCCGCGCCGGGCCAGGCGGTATCTTTGCGGCCCGGGCGGAACTTCATACAGCAGCTAAAAAGAGGGTGAAATTTAACTCTTCACTTTTAACTTAAAAAATGGCCGGCCTCTATCTTCATATTCCGTTCTGCAAGCAGGCCTGCTACTATTGCGACTTCCACTTCAGCACCTCGCTGGGGCTGAAAAGCCGGTTGGTCGAAGCCATCGGGCGCGAGCTGGAGCTGCGCCGCGGCTACCTGCCCGCCGCTACCACGCTCGATACCATTTACTTCGGCGGCGGCACCCCGTCGCTGCTCACGGCGGCCGAGCTGAGCCAGATTTTCACCGCCATCCACCGCCACTTCGCCGTTTCGCCGCGGGCCGAAATCACCCTCGAAGCCAACCCCGACGACCTCAGTGCCGCCAAGCTGCAGGAGCTAAAGTCTGCCGGTGTCAACCGCCTCAGCATCGGCCTGCAAAGCTTCTACGAGCCGCACCTGCGGATGATGAACCGTGCCCACACCGCCGAAGAATCGACCATGGCCGTGCGCCGGGCGCAGGACGCGGGCTTCGAGAATATTTCCATCGACCTGATTTACGGCGTGCCCGCGCCCGGCCACCACATCTGGGAAGCCGACCTGGCCAACGCCTTCGCGCTGGGCGTGCCGCACGTGTCGGCCTACGCGCTCACCATCGAGCCGGGCACCGCCTTCGGGCACCGCCTGCAAAAAGGCACCTTTAAAGCCGCGCCCGATGAGTTCGTGGCCACGCAGTTTGAACTGCTGCTGGCCGGCATGCGCGCCCACGGCTACACGCAGTACGAAATCAGCAATTTCTGCCAGCCCGGGCGCGAGAGCCGCCACAACGCCAACTACTGGCGCGGGGTGCCCTACCTCGGCCTCGGTCCCAGCGCCCACAGCTACGACGGCCGCAACCGCCTCTTCACCCTGGCCAACAACCCGCAGTACGTGGCCGCCGTGCTGGAACGCGGCGAAGTGCCCGTGACTATCGACCAGCTCTCAGCCACCGACCGGGCCAACGAGTACCTGCTCACCACCCTGCGCACCGCCCACGGCTGCGACCTGGCCCACCTGCGCACCCACCACGGCCTCGACCTGCCCGCCACCCGCGCCGCCTACCTGGCCGAGCTGCAGGCCAGCGGCTGGGCTACTATCAGCAGCGAAGTGCTTACCTTAACGGATGCCGGCAAGCTGCTGGCCGACTACATTACGCTGGAGCTGTTCCAAACCGAACCACAGATTTAACGGATTTTAGCGGATTGAAACGGATTTTTGTGGTTCCGGCCCAAGCGCCAGCTGGCTTTAATATACATTTGCGCAGAACCACAAAAAATCCGTTTCAATCCGCTAAAATCCGTTAAATCTGTGGTCAAGCTACTGAGCGAGAGCATTGCCGATGACGCCGACTTCTTCGTCGAGCAGATTCACGTCGTGGCCTTCGTCTTCGACAACACCGACGACGTGACCGTATGGGCCACCACGTATTTCGACAACGATGCCCATTTTTTCCACCTCGCCCTGCCGTTCAAGGCCCTCGACACGCTGCTTTCGCTAACCCACGACCGCGCCGAAGCCCTGCGGGAGGAAGTAGCCGACGCCCTCGCCACCGCCGACTGGCCCGCGCTGCTCGAATATAATTCCGACGCCCGCCCGCCCGTGCCCCTGCCCAGCGTGGCCCTGAAACTATCCGTCACCTACCCCGCCACGGAAGACGGCGAGCTCGCCGACGACGACCCCGACGACCCGCAGCCGCACAACATCTTTTACCTCGAAGGCGTGTTCGTGCGCCTCGACACCTGATGCCCGCCGTGGTCACGTCGCCCGTTTTCTACCTCATCCCCGGCCTCGGGGCCGATGAGCGGGTATTCCAGTTTCTGCGCCTGCCCGGCACCACCCACGTGCTGCGCTGGCTACTCCCCCAAGCCCCCGCCGAGCCGCTGCCCCACTACGCCGCCCGCCTCGCCGAAGCCGTGCCGCCGGAGCAGCCCTGCTGGCTGGTGGGCGTGTCGTTCGGCGGCGTACTGGCTCTGGAAATAGCCTGCCTCCGCCCCCTGGCCCGCGTTCTGCTCATTTCCAGCTTCGCTGGCCCGGGCGAACTGCCCTGGCTGGGGCGGCTGGCCCGCGCCACCGGCCTCTACCGGCTGCTGCCACCGCAGCTGCTGCCCCGGCTACCCCGGCTGGCCAAGTGGTTTTTTGGGGTGAAAAGCGCCCGCGATTATCAGCTGTTGCGCCAGATTCTGCACGATACCGACCCCGGCTTCACCCGCTGGGCCATCGCCCGGCTGTTGCAATGGCCCGGCCGCCCCGCCGTGCCCACCATCCGCATTCACGGCACCGACGACCGGCTGCTGCCCCACGGCGCGGCCCACAGCCACTACCAGCTACCCGGCGGCCACCTCATCATCCTCAGCCGCGCCGCCGAAATCAATCGGATGCTGGACCAACTGGCTACTGAAACTACGGCTGGTGTGCCCGTCGCGTAAGCAACGCCATCGATACTCGCTCACGCTTAATTTATTCGCCACGTGCTTCCCACCTATCCCTTCGCCGGCCGCCAATACACCTACGACCCCGCCGCGCCGCTCGACATTTCCCTGCCCCTGGCTCCCGGTGAGGACCAGGTAAACTGCTTCTGGGCCGAGCCCGTGCAGTTCGAAACCATTCGGGCAGAAGGCTTCGTGGGCAGCGTGGCCCTGGGCGGCAGCACCAACTACCAGCGCATCCACGTCACGCCGCACGGCAACGGCACCCACACCGAGTGCTACGGCCACATCTCGCCCGACCCGGCCATCACCCTCAACCAGTGCCTGCGCCGCTTCCTGTTCGTGGCCCGCGTGGTGAGCGTGGCCCCGGTGCCCCAGCCCAACGGCGACCTGGTCGTGCGGCTGGCCGACGTGCAGGCCGCCCTAGCCCGACAGCCCGACCGCGCCCTGCCCGAAGCCCTCGTGCTGCGCACCCTGCCCAACGACGCGGCCAAGCGCCAGCGCCACTACTCCGGCACCAATCCTACCTACATCGAGCCCGCCCTGGCCGAGTGGCTGGTCGAATACAACATGCAGCACCTGCTGCTCGACCTGCCCAGCGTCGACCGCGAGGAGGATGCCGGCCAGCTGCTGGCCCACCACGCCTTCTGGCAATACCCCGCCCAGTCGCGCCGCGAAGCCACCATCACCGAGCTCATCTTCGTGCCCGACGAAGTAGAAGACGGCCTCTACCTGCTCAACCTCCAAATCACCAGCCTGGAGCTCGATGCCAGCCCCAGCAAGCCCGTGCTTTACCGCCTCAGCCCGTCGGCAGCGGCCTGACCATTGCCCGTTGCTTTAGCCACAACGCAGAAAAGGCTGCCTCTTGCGGAGCAGCCTTTTCAGTTATAATCGACGGGCAATTAAGCCGGAACCGACACTACTTCGCGGGGAATAACCGTTACGAACGAACGGTCTTTGCGGCCCTTGCGGAACTGCACCTCGCCATCAACCAGCGCGAACAGCGTGTGGTCTTTGCCCATGCCCACGTTGGCACCGGGGTGGTGAGCCGTGCCGCGCTGACGCACGATGATGTTGCCGGCAACGAGGGCCTGGCCACCGAAGATTTTTACGCCGAGACGTTTGGAATGCGATTCGCGGCCGTTGTTGGACGAGCCGACACCTTTCTTGTGAGCCATGGTATATGGAGTGTTGAGTTTTGAGGTTTGAGTTTTAAGTGCTGTTCAACTTGAAAGCGCAGAAAGCGCACTCAACATTCAACCCTCAAAACTCAAAATTTCTTTACCCGATGCTGTTAATCATTACTTTGGTGAACGACTGACGATGGCCGTTCATTTTCTGGTAGCCTTTACGGCGCTTCTTCTTGAAAACCAGAACCTTATCACCTTTTACATGGGCGACGATAGTGCCGGTTACGGCGATGCTCAACTCGGGCGCGCCGATGGTCAGGGTGCCGTTGTCGTCGGTCAGCAGGGCGTTGCCCAGCGTTACGACGTCGCCAACGTTGCCGGCCAGTTTGTGAGCGTAAACGAATTTGTTGGCCTCAACCTTGGTCTGCTGGCCAGCTATGTTAACAATTGCGTACATCAGCTTTCGCGGGTTTTTCTGAAATGGGAAGGCAAAAGTACGACTTCGGTTTGAAAAATCCAAACCCTAAGTTGTTAATCGTCATTGGCTGGCTGGTGCCGGCCGCCCCAAAAGCGCCTCCCCCATTAATGAAGCGCGGATTAAGTCCAGATTAAAAAATGGAGCGAATGGGGGCGAAAAACGAGTGGTTTGGGGACAAGTGGGTTTATCCACAGCCACAATGTGGATAACTGCGGGCAAAAGAGCTGATATTGAAGGATATTTCCCTTTTCAATCCGGCTAAGAAACCTGGTAAAAATTGGCGCAACTACCCCCAAAAAAAGAATGGCTTAGCTAAAAAAAAGCGAATAAAAAAGCTAACCGGGTAGGCAATCGGCCTGCCCGGCGGGGCTATATTTGATGTCGGAAAGCCGGCCGCGTTTCTAACGTTGAGGTTAAACATCTACCCGAACCAGGGGGTTAGCCTGCCGACTTCCACGCCGAAAACCGCCATCAAGCCCCGAGATATTATGGAACCGCTCCTCGCCGAAAACCCCAACCGCTTCGTGCTATTTCCCATCCAGAACGATGAGGTGTGGCAGTACTACAAGAAGTCGCAGGCCTCGTTCTGGACGGCCGAAGAAATCGACCTGAGCCAGGACCAGAAAGACTGGAACAACCTGAACGACAACGAGCGCCATTTCATCAAGCACGTGCTGGCCTTCTTCGCGGCCTCCGATGGCATCGTGAACGAGAACCTGGCCGTGAACTTCATGCAGGAAGTGCAGATGCCCGAGGCGCGCTGCTTCTACGGCTTCCAGATTATGATGGAAAACATTCACAGTGAGACCTATTCGCTGCTGATTGACACCTACATCAAAGACCCCAAGGAGAAGGACTACCTCTTCAACGCCCTCGAAACGGTGCCCGCCGTGCAGAAAAAAGGCGAGTGGGCCCTGAAGTGGATTAATTCCGAAAACTTCGCCGAGCGCCTCATCGCTTTCGCAGCTGTGGAAGGCATCTTCTTCTCGGGCTCGTTCTGCAGCATTTTCTGGCTGAAAAAGCGCGGCCTGATGCCCGGCCTCACGTTCTCCAACGAGCTGATTTCGCGCGATGAAGGGCTGCATTGCGACTTTGCTTGCCTGCTGTATAGCTACCTGCAAAACAAGCTGAGCGAGGAGCGGGTGCAGGGCATCATCGCCGACGCGGTGCGCATCGAGCAGGAGTTCGTGACCGACGCGCTGCCCGTGAGCCTTATCGGCATGAACGCCAAGACCATGGCCCAGTACATCGAGTTCGTGGCCGACCGCCTGCTGGTGTCGCTGGACTGCGGTAAGCTTTACAACGCTACCAACCCGTTCGACTTCATGGAAATGATTTCGGTGCAGGGCAAAACGAACTTCTTCGAGAAGCGCGTGGCCGAGTACCAGAAGGCCGGTGTGATGAGCGAGCGCAACGACAACGTATTCTCGCTCGACGAAGATTTCTAAGCGGCTGTAGCGCGGACTCTGAGAGTCCGCGCCTAGCTCGAACGCCTCAACCAAACGCGGACTCTCAGAGTCCACGCTACAGGCCCTGATTCCTGCCCGGAGTCGGGGCTTTTTTTGGAAGGTTACCATTGGGGCTGAAACGGTATTGACGGCCATGAATTACTCCATCGAACACCAGGACAGCTGGCCCCTGCCGGGCCAGACAGACCCCAATCTCACGCCTTGCGCCTTTTGCCGCCGCCGGCTGCGAGTGAATGGCCAACCGGTGTTCACGACCTGCTCATGCAAAGCGCTGGGGCCGCCCGTCACCATTGGGGCGCTGGTGGCCGGGGCGGCGTTGCTAGTGGCTGGGGTATGGTGGTTTTGGCGGAAATGAGGCGCGTTATTTCAGTCGTGCATCGAACGGATGCGGCTCTATGGCTACGATGCGCAGTTGCGGGTGGTCAGGGTGTAACGGGTTGAGTAGATAATTCCATTCCGTTGGAGAGTGGACCGAAGGCACGCGCATCAGCCAGTACTTTCCTTCCCGAATCCACTCTTCCGTGATGGCAGCCAGCTCGGGCGAATAGGGGAAGCCGAACCATCCAGCTGGTAAGTCCGCTGGATTAATCAGCTTTGCCATAGTGCCTTCAGGCACTTCCAGCGTCAGCACGAAATAGTTGGTGGGTAGCACCGGCGAGTTGGCCAGCATCTCCAGCTTCGCCAGCGACAGGTGCTCGGCGGTATACAGAATAGGCGTGCCCTGCTGGTGCCAGCGCCCGCCGTGGTACAGGCCGCCCTGGCCCGTGAGGTCGTTGATGTACGGTTGCTTGCCGAAACGGTAGAGTCTCATTTAGAAAGAAGTAGAGGGCTGTCCACTATACCAAAAAATACGCCCTGGCTATTCTTCGGCCGCTGCGTCAAGCCAATTTTTGTAAAAATTGGCTATGACGTGGGTTTTATTTTTGGTGCATT
>JANNDE010000019.1:0-3426 GCA_031387395.1 Hymenobacter sp. | reverse complement strand
GCC
The DNA here is from genome assembly GCA_031387395.1 of Hymenobacter sp. Classification (GTDB taxonomy): domain Bacteria; phylum Bacteroidota; class Bacteroidia; order Cytophagales; family Hymenobacteraceae; genus Hymenobacter. Next base: position 3,423 of record JANNDE010000019.1, on the reverse strand, counting down.
GCGATTCGGGAGATGATTCTGCCCGGGGCCATTGCCCTGCTCACGCCCATCATCGTGGGCTTCGGCTGCCGGGGCTTGTTCTCGAACGCGTCGTCGCCCGAAGTTTTGGGCGGCCTGCTGGCGGGCGTCACCGTTAGTGGCGTGCTCATGGCCATGTTCCAGAGCAACGCCGGCGGGGCTTGGGACAATGCCAAAAAATCCTTCGAAAAAGGGGTGCTGGTGAACGGTGTGATGCAGTACAAGGGCTCCGACGCCCACAAGGCCTCCGTGACCGGCGACACCGTGGGCGACCCCTTCAAGGACACGTCCGGCCCGAGCATGAACATTTTGATTAAGCTGATGAGTATCGTGTCGCTGGTGATTGCGCCCCACATTGCGGTGAAAGACGGCGAGCGCGGCATGGCCCCGGTGCAGCTAGAAAAAGAGCGGGTGGAGGTAGCTGCCCGCCCCCACGTGCGCTACGCGGCGCTGCAGGAGCTGGCCCCGGCCGCCTTGCGCGTGGTGTACACCGTGCTGACGAAGTAAGCCGGAACCGCGGATGTGTCGGATTCCGCGGCCTGGCCGGATTTTATGGACGATTAAAGTCATCCCGGCGAAAGGCCGCTTCCTTACCAGGAGCGGCCTTTTTGCTATTTGTGTTTCATTTGGTCGTTCTCGCGCACTTCGAATGACCTTCTAAACAGCTTCAACGGTACCGCAGGCCACCAGAACGATACCGTTGGCCATGGGAGGAGAGAGGGTTCCACAAAATCCGACCAATCCGAAAAATCCGTGGTTCAGGCAATCCGGCCGTAGCTTTGCGGCCTCATTACACTCCTCGCGCCGCATGGGCCACGCCAACGTTACCATCCACAACAAGGAATTTCGGCCGTATCTGTCGGCCACTCAGCTGGATGAGGCCGTAGTTGGCTTGGCCGCCCGCCTCAGTGCCGATTACGCCGGCCGCCGGCCGCTGTTTGTGGTGGTCCTCACGGGGGGCTTCATGTTTGCCTCCGATTTGCTGAAGTACTACTGCGGCGAGTGCGAGATTGTGTTCATCCGCGTGGCCTCCTACGAGGGCACGGGCAGCACCGGCGTGGTGCGGGAAGTGCTGGGCCTGCGCGAAGAGGTGCAGGGCCGCGATGTTATTCTCGTCGAGGACATCGTGGATACCGGCACCACCATGCACCACCTGCTGCGCATGCTGCAAAGCAAAAGCCCCGCTTCAGTAGAGATTGCCACGTTGTTTTTCAAGCCTGAAAGCCTGCGCCACGAGTTGCCTATCCGCTACGTGGCCAAAGAAATTCCCAATGACTTTGTGGTGGGATACGGCCTCGACTACGACGGCCTGGGCCGCAACCTGCCCGATGTGTACGTGGCCGTGTAGCAACGTTTCTGGTAATGATTGAGTAACTTGCCCAAACCACCACCCCACCTGCCTCCGCGCAACTCTTCTTGTTCATGTTGAATATCGTGCTGTTCGGCCCTCCCGGCGCCGGCAAAGGAACCCAGAGCCAAAAACTCATTTCCCACTACAACCTCGTGCACCTGAGTACCGGCGACCTGCTGCGTGCCCAGATTGCCCAGGGCACCGAACTCGGTCTCACCGCCAAAAAACTGATGGATGAAGGCCTGCTCGTGCCCGATGCCGTAGTGATTGGGATGATTGGCAGCGCCCTGGAAACCAACCCCCAGGCCGATGGCTTCATCTTCGACGGCTTCCCACGCACGGTGGCCCAGGCCGAAAGCCTCGACCGCCTCATGGCCGCGCACGGCACCCACATCGGCTGCATGATTGCGCTCGAAGTGCAGGAAGAGGAGCTGGTGACCCGCCTGCTGGAGCGCGGTAAAACCAGCAACCGCCCCGACGACCAGGACGAAACTAAAATCCGCCGCCGCGTCACGGTGTATAACACCGAAACCGCCCAGGTAGCCGGCTACTACGCCGCCCAAAAGAAATTCCACGCCCTCAACGGCATCGGCCCGATTGATGACATCTTCGGCCAAATCTGCGGCCTGATTGACCAGCACCAGGCCGCCAAGCCCGAAGCACCAGCCGAGGCGACCAAAGAAGTGAAAGCGTAGCTTTCCCCGGTTATGAGTTAAAAGTTATGAGTTATGAGTTTCGGGCGCATAGCCCGGAGTTCATAACTCATTTCTTTGCTGCGCCTCCCAGCTAACTCATAACTCATAACTCATAACTTATAACTCAACCAAGTGGCCTCCAATAACTTCATCGACTACGTCAAACTCATCTGCCGCTCGGGCAAAGGCGGTGCCGGCTCGCACCACTTCTTCCGGGCCAAGGGCCTCCCCAACGGCGGCCCCGATGGCGGCGACGGCGGCCGCGGCGGCCACATCATTCTCGAAGGCAACTCGCAGCTCTGGACGCTGCTGCACCTGCAGTACCAGCGCCACGTGTTTGCCAAAGACGGCGAGGGTGGGGGCGAAAACCTGCGCAGCGGCGCGCAGGGGGCCGACATCGTGCTGCAAGTGCCCCTCGGCACCGTGGCCCGCGACCCCGACGGCACGCAGCTGCTGGAAATCACGGAGCACGGCCAGCGGCTCATCCTCGTGCCCGGTGGGCGCGGCGGCTGGGGCAATGACCATTTCAAGAACTCCATCAACCAGGCCCCGGAGTACGCGCAGCCCGGCGAGCCGGCCATCGAGGCCATCATCATCCTGGAGCTCAAGCTGCTGGCTGACGTGGGCCTCGTGGGCTTCCCCAACGCGGGCAAGAGCACGCTGCTGTCCGTAGTATCAGCGGCCAAGCCCAAAATTGCCGACTACGCCTTCACCACGTTAGTGCCCAACCTGGGCGTGGTGGCCTATCGCGACTACAAATCCTTCGTGATGGCCGACATTCCCGGCATCATTGAGGGCGCGGCCGAGGGCAAGGGCCTGGGCACCCGCTTCCTGCGCCACATCGAGCGCAACTCCATGCTGCTCTTCATGATAAGCTGCGACAGTGCCGACATCAACGCCGAATACAACGTGCTAATCGGCGAGCTGGAGCAGTTCAACCCCGACCTGCTGGACAAAAAGCGCCTGCTGGCCATCACCAAGTCGGATATGATTGACGAGGAGCTGGAGGCCGAAATCCGCGCTACCCTGCCGGAAGGGGTGCCCGCCATCTTCATTTCCAGCCTCACGAACAAGAACATCACGCCGCTGAAGGACATGATTTGGAAGGCGTTAGAGGAAAATCGTCGCGACGCTGCCCCAACCAAACGCCAGGGACTTGGCGAAGAAGAGGGCAATGAAGAATGGCCTTCTTAGTGCATTGGTTTGATTTGAAGGCATTGCAGGAGTAGAATTAGCTTTTCACTGGTTTTCTATGAGCGTAAACGAACCCGAACTCACGCATTAGATTTTGTAAACCTGGTTGTTCATCAATCAAGCCTTCTGATTCATAATCCCAACCGGGTGAGCCAACCAGCAAGA
>JANNDE010000785.1:0-21331 GCA_031387395.1 Hymenobacter sp. | reverse complement strand
CAGCGGCCCACGCCTTTGATGGCGGTGAGGTGCTGGGTGAAGGCTTCTTCCGAAAGGCTGATGAGGTGGTCGTAGTCGAGCAGGCCGCGCTCGTTGTGCTCGGCAATGGCTTTGAGGTAGCTGGCCTTCTGGCGCGAGAGGCCGGCGGCACGCAGCTCGTCCTCGCTCAGGGCCAGCACTGCGCGCGGCTCGGGGTAGCCCTCGGGCGGAAACAGGGCCTGAAAGCGCTTCCAGATGGCGGCGGCCGCTTTGGTCGAAATCTGCTGGCTCACGATGGCGCGCAGCAGGGCCAGGTACAGGTCCTCATGGGGCCGCGGGTGAATATCGCGGCCGGCAGCGATGACGGCTCCCAGCACGGGGTCGACGGCCGAAAGGTGTTCGATGGCGGCTTGGTTGAGCATGGTGAGTTGATTGAATGAGGGTTACGCCGGCAGGTCGCGCGGGGCCACGGGCATCAGGATAACATGGCGCACCGCGCCGGTGGGGGAGAGGCGCGGGCCCGTGAGGTTGCGCCCAACCACCGCGCCCGTGTCGATGTAGTAGGTATTGGAGTCAGGGTCGAGCACCAGCTCGCCGTCGTTCATCGGCGGGTGGCCACCGCCTGCAGCGTATCGCGCCGCCGGAGCAGGCCGTCGGGGCTGGTGGGGCCGAAGGTAGCGGGCGAGGGGCTGGTGCCGGCGTGGCTGGCCCGCACGTAGTCGTTCTGCCACGGCAGCGGGCGCTGTTGCAGCCAGGGCAGGTGCCGGGCCAGCAGCCTGGGCTTGCAGGCGGAGCGGCTCAGGCCGGTTTTTTGCGCGGCGCGGCGGCGGGCAGGCCAATGCCCAGCCAGCGCACCAGCGGGCCGATGGTCAGGCCCTGGCCGATAATCGAAAACACCACCACCACGTAGGTAATTCCCACCAGCAGCTCGCGGGGCATGCTGGTGGGCAGGCTCAGGGCCAGGGCCACGGCCAGGCCGCCGCGCAGGCCGCCCCAGGTCAGCACCGTCAGGCTGTGGTCGGCAGAGTGGAACGTGCCGCGGATGCGCAGCAGCCCCAGGGGCAGCGCCACGGCCACCAGCCGCGCCACCAGCACTACCACAATGGCCGCCAGCCCCGCCAGCACCGTGCGGCCGGGGATGTGCAGCACCAGCACTTCCAGGCCCATGAGCACGAACAGCAGCGCATTCAGCACCTCGTCCACGAGCTCCCAGAACTTGTCGACGTATTCCTGCGACGCATCCGAGAGCACCCCGCCGCTGCGGCTGAAGTGGCCCACCAGCAGGCCGGCCATCACCATGGCCAGCGGGCCCGAAGTATGCAGCCGCGTGGCCAGCGCCGTGCCGCCGGCCACCAGGGCCAGCGTCATCAGCACTTCCACCTGGTAGTTATCGATGCTGCGTAGCAGCCAAGCCGTGCCCAGGCCCAGGGCCGTACCCAGCGCCAGTCCGCCCACGGTTTCGCGCAGAAAAATGCCCAGCGCGTGGCTCAGCGTCACGTCGCCGGGGCCCAGCAGGGCTACTTCCAGCGTTACTACAAACAGCACCACGCCCACGCCGTCGTTGAACAGCGACTCGCCCACAATCTTGGTTTCGAGCAATTTGGGAATGTTGGCTTTGGTGAGAATACTCAGCACGGCCACCGGGTCGGTGGGCGAAATCAGCGCCCCGAACAGCACGCAGTAAATAAATGGCGTGGGCAGCCCGAACAGGGGCAGCAGCAGGTACATGGCCCCCGCCACCAGGCCCGTGCTCAGGGGCGTGCCCACCAGGGCCAGCACGCCCACCGGCCAGCGCACCCGCCCCAGGCTGCGCGCATCGACGTGGATAGCGCCCGCAAACAGCAGAAACCCCAGCATCACCTGCATCACGATGGTGCTGAAATCGAGCCGGTTCACCAGCCGGGCAAACTCCAGCACCGGCTTCACCTCGAACTGCGCCAGTGCCACCAGCCCCAGCGAGGCCACCAGCCCCAGCACCATCAGCCCAATGGCCGGCGGCATGCGCAAAAAGCGGTGGTTAAGATAAGCAAAAGCCGCCGCCGTAACGAGCAGCAGCGCCAGAGCGGTGTAGAGGTCCATATGGGCAATGGGTGAATGGGTGAATGAGCAATGGGTGAATGAGTGAATGGGTGAATGAGTGAATGGGTGAATGGGCAGGAGTCTGAGGGTATTCGCTCACTGACCCATTCTTCCATTCACTCGATAATGGCCAGACTGTTTTCGTATTGCTGCTGCATTCACCCATTCATCCATTCACCCATTCGCCCATTGACAAAAGCGCTGCCTCAATTCGTGCCACCATGGCGTCGTCAACGTCGAGATGCGTCACGAAGCGAATCCATTGCGGGCCAAAGCTGCTGGCCCGGATGCCCCGCGTTTCCAGCGCGGCCAGAAAGCCGGCGGCGGGCTGCGTGTCGTGCAGGCGGAAGATGACCAGGTTGGTTTCCGGGTTCAGCACCTCGGCCACGTAGGGCTGCAGGCGCAGCGTGGCGGCCAGGCGGGCGGCGCGGCGGTGGTCGTCGGCCAGGCGGTCGACGTGGTTTTCGAGCGCGTACAGGCCCGCCGCCGCCAAGTAGCCGGCCTGCCGCCAGCCGCCGCCCATCACCTTCCGGATGCGTTTGCACTTCTGAATAAAGGCCTTCGAGCCCAGCAGCACCGAGCCCACCGGCGCGCCCAGCCCCTTGCTCAGGCACACCGAAATCGAGTCGAAATAGTGCCCATAATCCTCGCTGCGCTGCCCGGTAGCCACCAGCGCGTTGAAAACGCGCGCTCCATCGAGGTGCCGCGTCAGCCCGTGCTTTTTAGCTACTTCGCTAATGGCCTGCAGGTCTTCCAACGCGTAGCAGCTGCCGCCGCCGCGGTTGTGCGTGTTTTCCAGGCACACGAGGCGGGTGGTGGGGTAATGCACGTTTTCGGGCCGGATGGCCGCTTCCACCTGCGCGGCCGTGAGGCGGCCCCGCTCGCCGGGCAGCAGCGCCACCGACGCGCCCGAATGGAAGGCGATGCCGCCCACTTCCCACAAGTAAACGTGGGCCGTCTGCTCACAAATCACCTCGCTCAGCGGCTCGGTGTGGGCCTTAATGGCAATCTGGTTGGTCATGGTGCCCGAGGGGCAAAACAGGCCGGCTTCGAGGCCGAAGCGGGCGGCGGCGGCTTCTTCGAGGCGGCGCACGGTGGGGTCTTCCTCGTACACGTCGTCGCCCACCGGGGCGGCCCACATGGCGGCCAGCATGGCGGGCGTGGGGCGCGTCACGGTATCGGAGCGCAGGTCGATAACGGGCAGGGCAGGGGTTTCAGCGGACATATAAGGTTGGTGCCTGGTGCTTGGTTGGTGGTGCTTGGTTGGGGGGCAGGTAAAGCAGGGACAGTCGAAATATCGAAAAAAGCCAAGCACCGGGCCCCAGCAACCAGGCACCAAAAGTAGCGGTCAAATCCACAGTCATTCAGCAAAATGCCTCGCGGGCTTGCACTTTCAAGATGAAAGCCTTACTTTTGCCCTCCGTTTCGTAAGCCCCCTAGACTTAAACCAATCCGGCACCATGTCCGTTACCCGCCTCAAGCGCAAGCACCGCAAGAACATTGCCCGCGCCAACAATAAGAAGAGCATTATCAAGGAGTTGCTCCGTACGCCCGTCCTCAAAAACGTGGACCTGGAAGAGCTGAAATCGCGCTTCACCACCGCTCCCGCTGCCCAGGCTCCCGCCGAAAAGGCTCCCGCCAAGAAAGCTGCCGCCGACAACGCCGAAGCTTTCGACGCGGCCGATGCCGTGACCAAGCCGGTGAACGCCGATGGCCAGGAAGGCGAGCACCCCAAGCCCGAAATCGCGCTGTAATTAAGCGGCTGCGGCCTTTTGGCAGCAGCTAAAAGCTTTCATGAGCCCCGTTGCCTGTTTTGCAGGTAGCGGGGTTTCTTGGTTTGTGGTGCTGGGGTGTGGGTGTTGCTGTCGTTGCGGAGGCCGCGCTTGCTGCGCATGGCAAGCCGGTTTCAGCCCGCCCGCTTGCCCAGCTCCACGGCCTGCAGCTCCACCACTTTGCCCGCCTCAATGCCGAAGCGCAGTAGGGTGCGCACCTGGTGGAAGCCGTGCCGGCCAGCCGCACCGGGGTTCAGGTGCAGCAGCTGGCGGCGCGGGTCGGGCATCACGCGCAGAATGTGGGAGTGGCCCGTTACGAACAGGCCAGGGCGGGTGGCATCGAGCAGGGGGCGGGCGGCCGGCGCGTAGTGCCCCGGGTAGCCGCCAATGTGGGTAATAACGACGCGCAGGCCCTCAACTTCAAAGTCTTGCACCAGGGGCTGGGACCTTCGCACGTCCGTGCCGTCGATATTGCCGTACACGCCCCGAAACTGCGGGGCCAGGGCCTGCAATTCGTCCACCACGCGGGCGTCGCCGAAGTCGCCGGCGTGCCAGATTTCGTCGCAGCCGCGCAAATGGTGCGCGATGCGCTCGTCGAAATAGCCGTGGGTGTCGGAAAGCAGGCCAATGTGCGTCATACCGCAAAGATGGGGCGGGCCGCGAAATCGGTTCGGCCCCGTATCTTGCGGTCGCTGCCTTTCGCTATATTCTCTTTTTCCGTTGGATGCCGGCAGCTCTTGTTTGCTCGTCGTCTGTTTTCTCAAGCCGCTTCTCCCGATGAACATTTTCATCAACGACATTCCGCTGGTTATTAAAAAGCTCAGCGACAAAGTGTACAAGCACAAGTACGACCTCGTGCTGAATCCGGACGATGACTTTACGTCGAAGGACCTGGTGGGCGATGTGCTGGTGCGCGACGCCGGGCCGCTGTTCGTCGACCGCCTGCTGCGCCTGATGGAGGTGAAAAAGCTGAAAAAGCTGAAGTCACTCACCATGCTGGTAAAAAAGAAAAAATTCATCACCCTGCACCTCAAAGACCAGTTCAAGATTGCCAAGGCCGGCGGCGGGCTGGTAGTGAAAGGCGACCAGGTGCTCATGATTTACCGCCTCGGCAAGTGGGACCTGCCCAAGGGCAAGCTCAAGAGCGACGAGGACCAGGCCGCGGGCGCGCTGCGCGAAGTGGAAGAGGAAACCAACATCAAGCTGGAGCTCGGCGAAGAGCTGCCCAGCACCTGGCACAGCTACGCCTACAAAGGCAATAAAATGCTGAAAAAGACTAGTTGGTATCTGATGAAATGCCTCGACGACAGCCTGATGAAGCCCCAGACCGAGGAATACATTGAGGAAGTGCGCTGGATGTCGCCCCAGGATGCCCTGGCCAAGCTGGAAGACTCCTACGCCTCTATTGCCCTGGTAGTGCGCCACTACCTGAGCGAGCTGGCCGGCCAGCCGGCCAGGGAAGCGAAGACGAAGTAACCGTCCGATACCGTATCTTCGCGGATATGGGGCGGCAACAGATGATTAGCAGGGGAATAGCCGGGGCGGTGCTGCTGGCGCTGGCTGCCGCTTGCTCGCACTCAGGCGAGCCGGTGCAAGTGCCTGGCGCTCCGGCGGCAGTCCATTTGGCCGCGCCACGCGAGCGGGCGGTAGTGGCCATGCCCGCGCTACTAGGGCTGCCGGTCGACACCCTGGCGCAGCGGCTGGGAGGGCCGCGGCCAATGCCGGCCTCGGTGCAGGCCCAACTGGCCCAGCTGCCCCGTGCCGACTCCGCTGACTCGATGCAGTATTTCCACTACCGGAGCCTCGATATGGTGGTAAGCTATAACGCGGCCACGCGTCGCTTCCACGACTTGCTGCTGCTGGGGGCCAATGAAGACCTGTTGGTGCAGCGGGCGGGCTTATCAGCCGAGGCTGCCGGCTACCTGCTGTTGCCTGTGTTTCACGTTAGCCACCCCATGCAGCAGCTTGGGCTGCGGGTTGTGCCCGTCGAACCTACGCGGCTGCAATAAGCCCGCCCTAGCTGGCCCGGGGTGGCAGTGCGAATGGAACGAACGCCGAGACATCGGCCCCAAACCGATGCAGGTCGCGGATAATGGTGCTGCTGATGGCCCCGAGCGTGGGCGAGGTAAGCAGGAATACCGTTTCCAGCCCGGGAAAAACGTGCTGGTTGCCATAGGCAATGGGCTTTTCGTACTCGAAGTCGGGGCTGGTGCGCAGGCCGCGCAGCAGATAGCGCGCGCCGGTGGCCCGCGCAAATTCGGCCGTCAGCCCCTGGTAGAGCTGCACCGATACCCGGGGCTCATCGGCAAACAGGCTGGTAATCAGGGCTTGTATCTGCTCGGCGGGCAGGTAGCGCTGCTTGGCGCTGTTGGTGCCCAAGGCAATGATGACTTCGTCGAAGAGCCCCAGGCCACGCTGCACAATATCGAGGTGCCCGGTGGTGAAAGGGTCGAAGGAGCCGGGAAAAAGGGCAATGCGGGGCATGGGGCAGGGTTGAGTGTTGAATATTAAGTGTTGAATGTTTCGGGATGAGCTTGAAAAATTCGTTTTAACTCAACCTTCAACCCTTAAAACGCAACTCTCCGTTAGGCAAAGTGCAGGCTGAACAAGTCGAAGTAGCGGTATTCAAACACGTCGTTGAGGCGGTAGCTGTATTGCACGTTGGCGGGCCGGGAGCCGAACTGCACGTTGCGCACGTAAGTACGCAGCAGGCTGAACACGGCCGAATCGGGGGTAAGGTCGCCCCACACGGTCACTTCGTCCTGGTCGGGGTCGAGGGCCAGTTCCTGCATCACCAGAATGGTGTAGTATACCACGTCTTCGGCGGTGGTGCACGGAAAGACGTTGCAGTATTCGAGGTGCTGGCCCAGCACCACCAGGGTGAGCTCCTGCTGGCCGGGGTTGAGGTAGAGCCGCCGCTGCGAAGCTGCCCCACGCTGATTGACGAGGCCGGCCAGCAGCGCGCTGGTGTGGTGCAGCAGGCGGCCGGTAGCCCCGTAAGTGGCCGTGAGCCAGGCGGCCAGCGCGGTATCGGTGGCAAATACGTTCACTAGCTCCAGCCCGGGGTGAGTGGTGTGCCGAATGGTTTCGGTGGGCGAGGGCGTGTGGTGCAGGCGCAGGGCGGCGGCCTCGTCGCCGGCCCGGAACAGGGGCGCGGGCAGCAGCGTGAAAGCCCGGCCCGTAACGGCCAGCCGCACGGCGTTCCAGCCGCGCAGGCTCAGGAAATCGTGCTGGGCGGCCAGCGCGGGCACCCCGCCGGCGTGCAGCTGGTACTCTTCGAGCACCACGAACTTGCGCCGCTCCACATCGGCCACGGCCACGTAGAGGCGGGCGGGGCCGGCCAGCAGGTAGAGGTTGTAGGCGGCCGCGTTGGCGGGGTCGAAGGTTTCGTCGCGCAGCTGCAGCAGCGCCGACGGCGCGCCCGATGGCGCAGAAACAGGGAAGAAGGCAGAAACAGGCACGAATCGAAGCTAAAGCTGGCCGGGTGGCCGGGGCTAAAGATAAGGCCCGGCGGCAGCAAACGGCTGCGGCAGAAACTGCCTTGCCGGGTAGTTCCGGCCTGCCGGTTACGAAAAGTGCAGCTGCGGCACAAAAATGTCGTCGGGGCTTAGCACCAGCCGTAGCACGGGGTGCAGCTGAGCGGGCGGCAACTGCTGCAGCTGGCGCGGGGCAAACCACTGCAATTCGGTCAGCAGCTGGGCGTCGGGGGCGTGGCCCAGCTGGGGGGGCTGGTCGTCTTCGGCTATTACCTCAAAAAACAGCTCCAGCGCCTGCAAAGGGCCCTGGCTGAACTCGTGCAGGTGCAGGAAGCGGCCCACGCGCACGGCTAGCCCGGTTTCTTCCCGAAACTCGCGCACCAGGGCTTCCTTCAGGCTTTCGCCAAACTGCCAGCCTCCGCCCGGCGGCGACCAGAAAGCGGCCTGGCCGGGCAGCAGGCCCCGGTGGGCGGCCAGCAGCATGGCACCGCCGCGCAGCAGCAGCCCCCCGACGCGCACGCGTACCCGGCCGGCGTAGGCGTGGAGCAGGGCATCGGAGAAATCGGGATGGGAAGCAGGCAGCATGGCGCGAAACGAATTGGACGAAACAGAAGCAGGCCCGGTGGCCTTTCCCGACTAACGGCCCGCCGGGCACATTGTTTTGCCTGGGTGAGGGGAAATGGCTGATTCCGCGCCCGCGTGCCACATGCCGGGCCCTAGCCTGAAGCAGAGGTCGGCTTAGCGCGGGGCCGCCGGCTGCCGCGTGCGCCAACGGCGCAACCGGCTCAGAATATATACCAGCAGCACTACCACCAGCTCGGCCGCCACCAGCGGCAACAGCAGCACCAGAGCCACGCCGCCCACCGCCGCCGTGTTTTCGACGGTAGCCAGCACGGGGTTGGCCAGGCCGCCGGTGGTGGCCGTAGAAGCGCCACGCAGCAGGGCCGTGCCCGTTTGCACGAGCCCGGCGGTGCCGCCACCCACCAGCACGCCCAATGTCCAGCGTAGGGTGGGGTCGAGGTGGGGCAGGGCCGAGGTCATCAGGATAGTGCCGGCGATGAACGAAGCGGGCGTGGTAAGCGTGTCGAGCAGGTGGTCGAAGAATGGTACATAGTAGCCCGCGATTTCGGCCACTGTAGCAGCGACCAGCGTGATGAGCGCCGCCCAGGTGCCCAGCCACGCGAAGCCGGCCGCCGGTGCCAGGTAGCCGGTGTGGTAGGCCAGGCTAGCCGCCAGCAGCGGCACAAATACCCGGAAGCCGCTGCACGCCGCCAGCCCCAAGCCCAACGCCCCCGCTACTACATATTGCATGGCCGGTACATATTGCATGGCCGGCCCAGACTCCATCATGGCGGTTTGAGATGAAAGTGAGGCCGAAAGATACGGGCGCGCCAGCTAGGGTCAGTACCTTTGGCCCCGGGCCCACGCCCCTGCCTATTCTGACCCGGAAGCGCGGTTTTTAGGCTCTAGAAAGTCCTAGTAGTTTAAGCCGGGTACAAGTCAGTACAAAATCTTGCGACCATTGGCGTTCCCGGCCGTTTCGTCTAACCTCAGCCTTCCAACTGCGTGTCTTCTGTTAATCAACCCTCTATCGACAGCGCTGCTGTTGCTGGCCCTGCCGCCGACCTCGAAACCCGTATTCGGCGCAAGCTCGAACGCCAGCATTTTATGCATCTCATTGGGGCCGACCTCACCGTCATCACGCCCGGCCGCGTCGAGGCCGAGCTGGCCTTGCAGCAGCAGCACCAGCAGCAGCGCGGCTTCGCCCACGGCGGCTTGGTGGCCACGCTGGCCGACCTGGTGGCCGGGTTCTCCGCCGTCACGCTTATCCCCGACAACTACGGGCTTGTGACGGCCGACCTGCGCGTGTCGTACCTGCACCCTGGCGTGGGGCAGCGCCTGCGGGCCATTGGCTGGGTGCTGAAAGCTGGCCGCCGCCTGCACTTCTGCGAAGCCGAAGTATGGTGCGATGAGCTATTGATTGCCAAAGCCAGCGCTACGATGGCCGTAGTGGAGCCAGTTGCCGGATGAGTCAGATTCTCGAGGACTCACTACCCGGCTACTTCCGGCTATTTCAGGGAGCGGATGGCAGCTTCGTGGACATGCACGAAACCCACGGCAAGCTCGAAAGCCGGCAGAATATTCCCATTGCCCTGTTTCTGGCGGTACGCGGGGAACGAGTACGCTTGTTGCCAGTATTGCGGGTTCCCGGTAGCAAATGCCCGGATGCTACCCGTGATGGATGCTACCCGTGATGGCGTGAAGTGGCAGTTCAAAGTGCCCGAAGGCCGTACAGCTAATGCAATTGACAACGCCTTGCGGGGAGCCAATCATCAAGCCGCCCGGGTCCTGATTCAGGTAGCTGAAAAATTCGACCTTTTTGTGCTACTTCTAGGCTGTTTACGGCCGGGTTCGGCGGGCCGAAAACAGCCTAGAAGTAGCCATTTTGTGGGCCGATGTGTTGCGCCATTTCAGCCGGACCGAAATTCTGAACAACACCTTTCGCGGCAAGATGGGGTAAAAAAAAGGGGAGCGCAGCATGCTGCATCTCCCCGGGGGGGCAGGGTTCTCACCCCATCCGATACAAATATACGCACTTTTGCGGTAGATAAGTTCACCCCGCCGTTTCCCTTTTTCGCCAATGCTTTCCCTCCGCACCCCGTCCGTCCGCGACTACTTCGGCTTCGAGCCCACCGACGACCAGGCCCTGCTGTTCACGCAGCTCGACGCGTTTTTGCGCGACCAGCTGCCGGGCCGCAAGGTGTTTGTGCTGCGCGGCTACGCGGGCACCGGCAAAACCACCGTGGTGAGCGCGCTGGTGCAGTGGCTTCACAAAATGCAGCGTAAATACACCCTGATGGCCCCCACCGGCCGCGCCGCCAAGGTGATGGCCGGCTACGCGGGCGTGGCCGCCAGCACCATCCACAAGAAGATTTATCGCCAGACCAGCGGCTCGCCCAGCGAGCGCCTCAACTTCCAGCGCCAGCCCAACCGCGCCGAGCAGACGCTCTACATCGTGGACGAGGCGTCGATGATTTCGGACGAGAAAGCCTTTGGTGAAAACGGCCTGCTCGATGATTTGATGGGTTTTGTGTTCGAGAAAACCAGCAACAAGCTACTGCTGATTGGCGACACGGCCCAGCTGCCGCCGGTGGGCCAGCTGCTGAGCCCGGCCCTCGACCCCGAGTTGCTGGCCCACCGCTTCCGGGCCGATGTGAGCCACGTGGAGCTGCGCCAGGTGATGCGCCAGGCCCAGGAATCGGGCATTCTGGTGAACGCGACCGAGCTGCGGGAGGAGCTGCGGGAGGAAGTGCCCAAAATTCAGCTGCACACCCAGGGCTTCCGCGATATTTTTAAGATGGGCGGCGATAAGCTGGAGGACGGCCTGCGCTGGGCCTACCGCAACTACGGCCACGAAAACACCACCATCATCTGCCGCTCGAACCGCAACGCCAACCAGTACAACCAGCTCATTCGGCGGGCGCTGTTCGATGCCGAGGAAGAGATTGAGGGCGGCGACTACCTGATGGTGGTGCGCAACAACTACTACTGGCTGCCGAAAGACTCGGAAATTGGCTTCCTGGCCAACGGCGACTTCCTGCAAATCAGCAAGGTTATCCGACGCGAGGAGATGTACGGCTTCCACTTCGCCCAGGCCCAGGTGCGGCTGGTAGACTACCCCGACGAGCCCGAAATCGAGGTGAAGCTGCTGCTCGACACGCTGCACACCGAAACTCCGGCCCTGCCTTCCGACCGCAACAATGCCCTGTACCTGGCCGTGAGCGAGGACTACGCCCACCTCAAAACCAAGGCCGAGCGCTACAAGGAAATGCGCAAGGACCCCTACCTGAACGCCCTGCAAATCAAGTTTGCCTACGCCCTCACGTGCCATAAGGCCCAGGGCGGGCAGTGGCAGGCCGTGTTCGTCGACCACGGCTTTCTGAAGCCCGACGAGCCGCTGGCCGGCGAGTTTGCCCGCTGGCTCTACACGGCCATCACGCGGGCTTCGGAGCGGTTATTCCTGCTCAATTTTCAGCAGCAGTTGGTGGGCGACCCGCCGCCCGAAGACTAGCCCGGGGAACCGAACCGGGCTTCGTCGGGTCTTCGGGTAGGGCAACGGACTTTGGTCGTAAATTTGCAAGGCCCGGCGAAAACCCTAAATTTGCTCCGCGCCAATTCCTCTTCAATCCCTTTTCAATTGCTTCTCATGAAAAATACCCTGCTTCTCGCCCTGAGCCTGACGGCTGCCGCCTACACCACGGCCCACGCCCAGACAACTCCCGCCGCCACGCCGGCCGCCCCCGTGGCGGGCCCCGGCATCACGTTCGAAGAAGTGAAGTACGACTTTGGCTCGGTGGTAGCCGGTGGTACCGTCGACCACACTTTCAAGTTCAAGAATACCGGCACCGCGCCCCTCATCATCTCCAACATTGGCGTGAGCTGCGGCTGCACCACCCCGGAGTGGACCAAAGCTCCCGTGCTGCCCGGCAAAACCGGGACCATCGCGGCCCACTTCAACTCGACTGGCAAAATGGGCATGCAGAACAAAGTGCTGACCATTGAGTCGAACGCCGCCGCTGGCAGCACCACCGTTTCGCTGGTCGGCGAAGTGAAGGAGGCTTCGGCCACGGCCAACGCCGCTGCCGCCACGACGACTCCGGCCTCCGACGTGAAAATGAAGGACGAAGGCAACAAAACCAAAGTGAAAGGCGACGCCGGCAAAATGAAAGCCAAGGCGAAAAACTAACTGCCCGGCGGCCCCTGCCGCTGGCCTGAACGCCACAAAAAAAGCCTTCCGCATGCGTGGAAGGCTTTTTTTGTGGCCGGGAGCCAAGCACTGCGGCTACAGCTCACGCACGGCCAGCAGCAGGCTTACCCAGCCGCCCAGCAGCAGCAGGCCCCCAATGGGGGCCACGGCCCCCAGCTTGGTAATGCCCGTGAAGCACAGCGCGTAGAGCGAGCCGCTGAATACCACGATGCCGCCGGTCCATAGCGCGCCGGTGGTGCCCAGGGCGCGCAGCTCGGGCCGGGCGGCCCACAGCACCCCCGCGGCCAGCAGGGCCAGGGCGTGGTAAAACTGGTAGCGCACGGCGGTTTCGAAGGTGTCGAGGCGGCCGGCACGCATCAGCATGTCGTGCAGGGCGTGCGCCCCAAAGGCCCCGATGGCCACGCCGAGGGCTCCAAACAGGCCGGCCAGCTGAAGCAGAAGTCGAGCAGTCATAAGCAGGAAGCAGGATGATGAATGAAGCCGCGAAGGTACGGACGGCCGCCGGCCGGCGGCTCAAATCTGGCGTTTGAGGCGCACGGTGGTGGTCTGGAACTCGCCATCAGGCCGGCGCAGCACCAGCAGGATGTTGCGGCCGTCTTCCGAGTGCATGATGCGGCTTAGTTGGGTGAGGCTGAAGAAATTGGCCGGAATCATATTGATGCTGACCAGCTCCATTTCGGGCTGGAGGCCGGCGGCTTCGGCCGGCGAGTTGGGCATGATGCGCAGGATGATGAACCGGCGCAGGTCGGCACCCACGGCCATGAACTCGATGCCGCACATGTCGTGTTCGAATGCATCGTGCAGCTGCTGATTGGGGCGCAGCAGCAGGCGCCGGTGCGGGTAGTCGACTACCAGTAAAAACCGTTTCAGCAGCTCGTAGCCCACGTTGCCGTTGCGCGGCACGTCGATGCGGCGGTGCACGTCGGCCGGGTTGGGAAACGAGGTGAGCACGTTCGGCAGGGTGTAGCGGCCCAACTGCAGCAGCGGCACCCGCCCCAGAAAGCCCTGCACCACGCCGGTGAGGCCCCGGCCCAGGTCGGTGGGCAGGCGGCGGGCCGGCGCGCGCAGGCGGGGGTCCGAATCGAGCTCGATGGACAGCGCGTGGCTGGCACCGGTGTCGAGCACCAGCTTCAGGAGCAGCGAGAGCGAGTCGGTGAGCTGCACGGGGGCGGTGAAATAGGCCTTGTTATTTTCCAGGCTCAGCGGAATGGAGGACCACTGGCGGCCCCGGGGCGGGCGGTAGGCGTCGGGGCGGGTAGCCACCAGGCAGCCCTCTTCGGGCCGGAGCGTGACCACGAAGCTCTGGAACAGCTCGGAGCCCAGAATGCCATAAATGGGCAGCCCCACGTAGCCCGAAAGGTTCAGCACATCTTCCGAAAGCACCAGCAGGGGCATGTGGTGGGCCACTATTCCGGCCAGGCCCACGCGCACGCTGTCGGCCTGGTAGGCCTGCAGACCAGTGTCGGCCCCGCCCGCGCCTGTGATGCGGAAGGACTGGCCGTGGCGCAGGCGCAGCGAGTCGGCCAGCCGGGGCGAAGTGATGATGGACGTGGCCACGCCCGTATCGAGCAGGAAGTTGAAGGGGCCATAGCCATTTAGGGTAGCACTGACGACCAGCAGGTTGCGCTGAATCTGGAGGGGTACCCGCGCCCGGTGCCGGCGGTCACTCTCGAGGCGGAACGGGCCGGCCGGGGCCGTGCCCTGGGCCAGGCACGCGCCGGCCGGCCCGGCAGCCAGGGCCGGGCAGAGCAGGGCACCGAGCAGGAGCGCGCGAAATAATCCCATAGGTCCGGGTTACCGGGCCGTAAATAACGCGAAAAGTCTCACTTATTCGCTGGGGCTGGCGGTTGGCTGAGTCAGGGCATTTCCCAGGGACCGACCGGGTCGTAGCGCAGGTTCCCGCCGCCCACGTGCAGGGGGGCTTCCACGTTGTTGTGGTAGAGCTGGCCCGTGCCCAGGCCCTGCGGAAAACCGCGCACGTCGTACTCGCCCGTGAGCTGGGCCACGGCGTTCAGGCCCACGTTCGATTCCAGGGCCGAGGTCAGCCACCAGCCCAGGCCGCGGGCCTGGGCCAGGGCAATCCAGCGGTGGGTGGCGGCATGCCCGCCCAGTAGCGTAGGCTTGAGCACGATGTAGGCAGGACGGATTTCATCGAGCAGGGCCGCCTGCCGGGCCGGGTCCGGCACGTTAATCAGCTCTTCGTCGAGGGCAATGGGCAGGGGAGAGGTGCGGCACAGTGCCGCCAGGGCGGCCGGCTGCCCCGCCGCCAGCGGCTGCTCGATGGAATGCAGCCCGAACCTGGCCAGCTGCGCCAGCTTGCGCGGGGCGTCGGCGGCGGTGAAGGCTCCGTTGGCATCGACGCGCAGGGTGAGGCGCTCGGGCCCGGCCATCGCCCGGATTTCAGCTAGCAAAACCAGCTCAGTGGCAAAATCCAGGCTGCCAATTTTTAATTTAAGGCAAGAATAGCCCGCAGCCAGCTTCTGCCCAATCTGCTCACGCATGAAGCCCGCGTCGCCCATCCACACCAGCCCATTGATGGGCAAAGCCGCCTGGCCCAGGCTGAAGGCATTGTTGTAGAGCTGCCGCCGGCCGCCGTTGGCCAGGTCCAGCACGGCCGTTTCGAGGGCAAAGGTGAGGGCCGGCCAGCCGGGACCTACCAGCGCCGGCACATCGGCCAGGGCCAGCGCCCCGAGGCGGGCGGCATTTACGCGCTCGCACAAGGCCGCTACCGCCCCGGCAAAAGCAGGGCCGTAATCGGGGCTGAGGCCGGCCAGCGGGGCCGCCTCGCCCAGGCCCGTGATGGCGGGCGCGTGGGTATCGGTGAGGTGCAGGTACCAGGCCGTGTGCTCGGCCAGGGCCCCGCGCGAGGTACGGGCCGGAAAGTTGAAGCGCAGCACGCGCCGGGAAAACCGAAGATGGAGCATGCCGCAAAGATGCGGCCGCCGGGTGGTATGCGCCGGGGCAGGGCTAGTCGTTGCCGTTGCTGACAGCTTTGCCCCGGCGGCTCACGAGGCCACCTTTACGGCCGGCATCGCGCGCCTCATCGGCCGAGAAGCGGTGGCCCCGGCCACTGGCGTGCGAAGCTTTGCCGCCTTCGCTGGCAATGCGGCGCTGGGTTTCGGGGCTCATGGCCGCAAAGCCACGGCGGCTTTTGGTACCCACGCGGTTGGCGGGGCGGGTAGCAGGCCGGCTGGTCGTATTTTTCGGGGCAATAGCTGAAGCTGAGGTTTGGGAAGTAGCAACCATGAGAAAGGAGGAATGGAAACAGGTGAGTAGCTGTTGTAAAACACGGCTCGTTATTACTTAAAATCACTAATTAGGTTTGCTATATTCAATGCAACCTACAATAAATGCCACTTTATACGGAGGAGCTTCTACGTATAAATGAGGAGCGACTACGTGTTTATCGGGCTGTCAGAGGAGGTAGGGGGCGAAAACTGCCAGTGGGGGCGCGCCCGGTGTAACCTCCGGCCCCGGCTTGCAGTTAGCCAATGGGAACTGCTGTGCAACGCTTTCCCAACCATCGCCTCATGCCCGTAACCATTGCTACTTCGCCGCTCTCTTTTGTCTCTGCGCGCCAAACCTGGCAGGCCCGCTACCGCACGGTGCGCGCCCAAAGCCAGGCGCTGTGCGCTCCTCTGCTGCCCGAAGACACGGTGGTGCAGCCCACGCTCGACGTGAGCCCGCCCAAGTGGCACCTAGCCCACACCACCTGGTTCTGGGAGACCTTTTTGCTGCGCGCGTTCGCGCCGGGCTACCAGGAGTTCCACCCGCAGTATGCCTACCTGTTCAACTCGTACTATAACTCGCTGGGCTCGCGCGTGAACCGCGCCGACCGGGGCACGCTCTCGCGCCCGGCCCTGGCCGAAGTGCTGGCCTACCGCGCCCACGTCGACGCCGCCATGGCGGCGTTGCTGGCCGCGCCGGGTGAGCTGCCGGCCGCGTTTTTCGAGCTGCTGGAGCTGGGCCTGCAGCACGAGCAGCAGCACCAGGAGCTGCTGGCTACCGACATTAAGTACATTCTCAGCACCAGTCCGCTGGCACCCGAGTACCTACCGGCGGCCGGCCTGCCCGCCGCGCTTCACGCCGCGCCGTCGGTGGCCTGGCTGCCGGTGCCGGGCGGGGTGCACCGCATCGGCTTCCAGGAGCAGGGGTTTTGCTTCGATAATGAGCTGGCCGCCCACGAGGTGCTGCTGGCTCCCTTCGAGCTGCAAAACCGCCTCGTGACCAACGCCGAGTACCTGGAGTTCATGGAGGCCGGCGGCTACCGCGATTTCCGCCACTGGATGGGCGAGGGCTGGGACCTGGCCCAGGCCCAGGGCTGGGAAGCGCCCCTGTACTGGGTGCGGCACGCCGATGGCTGGTACCGCTTCACCCACCACGGGCTGCAGCCCGTGTCCCCCGCCGCGCCGGTTACGCATCTGAGCTTTTACGAGGCCGATGCTTATGCCAACTGGGCCGGGGCGCGCCTGCCCACCGAGGCCGAGTGGGAAGTGGCCGCCCGGCACTTCCGGGCCACCACCAGCGCTGGTACTTGGCTCGAAAGCAACCTCTTCGACCCGCAGCCCCTGCCCGCCGATGCCGACCCCGGCCAGTGCTACCAGCTGCTGGGCGACTGCTGGGAGTGGACGTACTCGGCCTACCACGCCTATCCTGGCTACGCCCGCGCCGCCGGGGCGCTGGGCGAGTACAATGGCAAGTTTATGGTGAACCAGCTGGTGCTGCGCGGCGGCTCGTGCGCCACCCCCGAAAACCACATTCGCATCAGCTACCGCAACTTCTTTCATGCCGATAAGCGCTGGCAGTTCACCGGCCTGCGGCTGGCGCGGGCGCTCAATAGCTAACATTTAGCCGTTCTTTCGGCTTCTTTTGCTCTCACCCACCCAGCTGCTTTGCCCTTGGCTTGGCCGAATACGCCCGCGGCCGGGGCATCCAATGCCGCAGCTGCTAAGTAGTCAGTCATAAGTAATCAGTAGTTATGCGTCATTTAATACGTTCATAGCCAAATTTTTGTCATCTGAATACTGACTACTTAATTCTGACTACTTACTTAATTGCTAAGCGTTACATGATAACTGTATTGACCGACCTGGCCCGGCACGTGGCCGAGGGCCTGGCCCGCAACCCTAAAACACTGTCGTCGATGTATTTCTACGACGACGCGGGCAGCCGGCTGTTTCAGCAGATAATGGACCTGCCCGAGTACTACCCCACGCGGGCCGAATTCGCCATTTTTCGGGAGCACGGGGCGGCCATTGGGGCGGCGCTGGGCGGGGCGGGCGGTACGGCGTTCACGCTGGTGGAGCTGGGGGCGGGCGACGGGGCCAAAACCAAGCTGCTGCTGCGCGAGCTGCTGGCCGCCGGCCCCAATTTCACCTATGCGCCCGTCGATATTTCGGCCGGGGCCATGAGCGGGCTGGTGGCCACGCTGGCCCGCGAGCTGCCCACCCTGCGCGTGGTGCCCATGGTGGAAAGCTATGCCAATGCCCTCGGCCAGCTGGGCAGCCAGCCGGGGCGCAAGGCGGTGCTGTTCCTGGGCTCGAACATCGGCAACTTCGGCCCGGCTGAGCGGCTTGATTTTCTGCGGCAGCTGGCCGCGCCCCTGGGCGAGGACGACCGCCTGCTCATTGGGTTCGATTTGCGGAAGGACCCGCGCCGCATCCGCGCGGCCTACGACGACGCGCAGGGTATCACCGCCGCATTCAACCTCAACCTGCTCACCCGCCTCAACCGCGAGCTGGGGGCCGATTTCGACCTGGCCCGCTGGCGGCACTACACCGACTACGAACCCCTGACCGGAGCCGTGCGCTCGTTTTTGGTGAGCACCGAAGCGCAGAGCGTTTACTTTGAGGCGATGGACGAAACGGTGCCCTTCGCGGCCTGGGAGGTGATTCACACCGAGAATTCCTACAAGTTCACCCGCCCGCAGATTGAGGCGCTGGCGGCCGAGGCGGGCCTGCGGGTAGTCGACTTCTTCACCGATGGGGCCGGCGACTTCGCCGATGTGGTGCTGGCTACTCGCTAGACCATCCGGCTGCCTGCGGCGGAAAAGTCCGCCGCGCCCACCCAACCAAATCCGTCGAATAATCCCCCGCTACCTATGACGCCCGCCGCTCCTGCTGCTGTTTTGGCTGCTTCCGCCACCCCGCTGCTGAGCCTGGCCTCGGGCTACGGGCACTTTGCCGTGCCAGCGGTGGCGCTGGCCGCCGCTACCGCCGTCCTGGCCACCGCCGGGCAGCTGGCCGAGCCGTTGGCCGTGGCCCCGGCCGCCGGCCTGCCGGCCCTGCGAGCGGCCCTGGCGGCCCGCTACCGCCGGCGTGGCGCAGGAGCCGTCGAAGCCGAAAACGTGTTGGTGACGGCCGGGGCCAAAACCGGCCTCTTCGCCGTGCTAAGCGAGCTGCTGCAGCCCGGCGATGACGTGCTGGTGCCCACGCCCAACTGGTTCGGCTTCGGCGAGCTGGTGCGCCGGGCCGGGGGCGTGCTGCGCACGCTGCCGCTGGTCGCCGACGACAACTATGCCCTCGTGCCCGAAGCGCTGCGGGCGGCCCTCACGCCGGCTACGCGCCTGCTTATTCTCAGCAACCCCAACAACCCCACCGGCCGGGTACTCAGCGCCGGGGAGTGGGCCGCGCTGCTGGCTGTCACGGCCGATTTTCCCAACCTGTGGGTGCTGAGCGACGAGATTTATGAGGGCATCAGCTTCGGGGCGGTGCCCGTGCCCACGCTGCTGGCCCAGCCCGGGGCCGGGCCCCGGCACGTGGTGGTGAGCGGGTTTTCGAAGTCGCTGGCGCTGGCGGGCTGGGGGGTGGGCTGCCTGGTGGCCCCGCCCGCGCTGGCGGCGGCCGTGGCGGCGCGGCTGTTTGCCACCGGCGTGGCCGTGCCCGTGCCTGTTCAGCTGGCCGCGCTGGCCGCTACCGAGCACGCCGAGGCCATTGGCGCGGCGCTGTGCGTGCAGCTGCAGGCCACCCGGCAGCAGCTGCTGGCCGGCCTGGCGGCGCTGCCCGGGGCCGGTGCGGTGCCGGCACCCGAAGGCACCTACTACGTGCTGGCCGATTTCCGCCGCTTCCTGCCCGCCGGGCTGCCGGCCCCCGCAGCTTCGGCGGCGCTGGTGCGGCGGCTGGCCCAGGCCGGGGTAGAGGTGGTAGACGGGGCTACCTGCGGCGCGCCCGGTTTTGCCCGGCTCTCCTACGCCGTGCCCGCCGAGGTGCTGGCCCAGGCCCTGGTGCGGCTGCGGGCCGGGCTGCTGGGCGAGTAGCGGCCGGAAGCGGATTAATTGAGTTTAGGACTTACGCGCTTCAAGCCCCAGCGGGGCGGTATATCGGTAGTAATTAACAAGTAATGAGCGGTAAAGCCCCGTAGGGGCGACACTTGCCAGGGTTTACAACGAATGTCGCCCCTATGGTGCTTTACACTGACTTTCAAATAATTACTACCGACGTATCGCCCCGCTGCAGCTAAAAGTACATAAGTCCTGTGAGTTAATGATAGCCAATTTCTGGTCGCCCCGACAGCAGGCTTTTCGCACCAAAAGCCTGATGGGAATTTGCCCGGCGTTTTCGCGCTGAAGTGGCGGCCCCGGTTTTGAATTTTGAGCCGGAAGCCCTGCCGGCCCGAAAACGGCCGCCGTACCTTTACCGGAAAATCAAGAGGCGTTATGGTGGAGAAATTACGGCCGCACTGGCGGCCCACGCTGCTGCTGGCCTACCCGGTGGTGCTATCGCAGGTAGGCCACATTCTGGTGGGTTTTGTCGATTCGGTGCTGGTGGGGCGGCTGGGCACGGTGCCACTGGCCGCCGTGAGCCTGGGGGTGAACAGTGTGAACGTCATCATGATTCTGGGCATTGGCCTGAGCATGGGCAGTGTGCCCCTGGTGGCCGCCGCCGACGGCCGCCGCGACGCGGCCGACCTGGGCCGGCTGCTCGTGTCGTCGGTGTGGCTGAGCGCGCTGGCCGGCCTGGCGCTGGCCGGCCTGGGCCAGCTGGTGCCCTCGCTACTGCATTTTCTGGGCCAGGCCCCGGCCGTTGAGACCCTGGCCGCGCCATGGGTGCGGGTCATCAGCTGGTCGTTTCTGCCGCTGATGCTGTTTCAGGGCTTCCGCGAGTTTGCCGAAGGGCTGGGGCTGACGCGCCAGGCCATGTGGCTGTCCATCGGGGCCAACGTGGTGAACGCCGCGCTCTGCTACGCCCTGATTTTCGGACACTGGGGCGCGCCCGCCATGGGCATGATGGGGGCCGCCTGGGCCACCCTGGCCGCCCGCTGGCTCATGGCCCTGCTGATGGGGGCCTACGTGCTGCTGGCCCCGCGCCTGGCCGGGGTGCGCGCCGCCGTGCTGCGCTGGCGGCCCGACGGCCCCACGCTGCTGCGCCTGCTCGACCTGGGAGCCCCCATCGGCGTGCAGATGGCTTTCGAGGTTGGGGCCTTTGCCATGGCCGCCATCATGATTGGCTGGCTGGGCGCGGTGCCTCTGGCGGCCCACCAAGTAGCCATCAACCTGGCTTCGATGACGTACATGGCGGCCAGCGGCATTGCGGCGGCGGCCACTATTCGGGTGGGCCGGCTGCTGGGAGCGGGCAGCCGCGCCGAGGCGCGCCTGGCCGGCACCACGGCCTACGTGCTGGGCCTGGCCTTTATGGGCAGCATGGGGCTGCTGTTCATTGCTTTTCGCCATCAGGCACCGCTGCTTTATAGCCAGGACCCGGCCGTGGTGGCCCAGGCGGCCGTGCTGCTGCTGGTCGCGGCCCTGTTCCAAGTGTCCGACGGCCTGCAGGTGGTGGGGCTGGGCGCGCTGCGCGGGCTGGGCGACGTGAAGGTGCCTTCGGTGGTGGCCCTGCTGGCCTACTGGGCCGTGGCGCTGCCGCTGGGCTACTGGCTGGGCTTCGGCCTGCACCTGGGCGCGCCCGGGGTGTGGGCGGGTTTGCTCGTCGGCCTCAGCATCGTGGCCGTGGTGCTGATGGTGCGCTTCCGCCGCGAAACGGCCCCCGGGGCCGTGGCGGCCGTGCCCGCGCCCGCGCTGGTGTAGGCAGCCAAAACAGTTTTTGCCGGGAGAGCCGCCGGTACTAATTTTACGCGCTGTTATGAATCAATTCTTCTTCCCATTGCTGTTGCTGGTTGCTTTGGTGCAAGCCCCGGCCAGCCGCCCCGCCCGCCAGGCCCCGGCCCCCAAACCCGCCCGCCAGGCCCCGGCCGCCAAACCCGCCCCGGCTGCGGCTCCCCTCATCACTTGGTCGGCTGAGCGCCGCCTCACGCTGGCCGACTTT
>JANNDE010000770.1:0-28100 GCA_031387395.1 Hymenobacter sp. | reverse complement strand
GAAATCGAACGTGCCGTCGGGCCGGATAAACTTGCTGGCCACCTCAATGCCGTTGTCGGTATCGATGATGCTCACGATGCCCTTCAGCGGCTTGCTGCTCACCGAATCCATGAGCGTGCCCTCCACTTTGGTGGTGGCCAGCGGCTGGGCTTCCATCGGCAGCGGGAAGGAGTAGAGGTCGAGGTTGTTCAGCTCCTGCGCCTCGGAGCGGGCGTAGTACAGGTTTTTGCTCTCGCGGTCGATGGTGAAGTAGTATTCCGAACCCTTGCCATTCACCAGCGGGCCAATGTTGCGGGGCTCCTGCCAGCGCCCGGCCACCTTGTAGGTCTTGTAAATATCAAAGTCGCCGAAGTTCAGCAGCTGCCCGCGCGAGCTGAAATACAGCACGTGGTAGAGCGGGTGGTAGAACGGGCTCACCTCGTTTTCGCGGGTGTTGATGACCGGGCCCATGTTCTGGGCCGGGCTCCAGAGCCCGTTGCGCAGCTTGTGGGTGAAGTAGATGTCGGATAGCCCGAAGCCCCCCAGCCGGTCGCTGGCAAAATACAGCGTGTCCTCGTTCTGCGAGAGCGTGGGCTGCGAGTCCCAGGCCGGTGAGTTCACCAGCGGCCCCAGGCTTTTGGGCGGGCTCCACTTGCCGTCCTTGCCGCGCGTGGCGGTGTACAGGTCGCAGTTGCCATGGCAGGTGGCGCACTCGCAGCGGGCGAAGAAAATGGTGCGCCCGTCCTTGCTCAGACAGGCCGAACCCTCGTTGTTGGGCGAGTTGATGGGCTTGGGCAGCGGCTCAGCGTCGGACCAGCTCACCCCCTCCTTGTGCGAGGTATACAGGTCCTCATCAATCACGCCCGTGAGCCCGCGCCGGTGCCGCTTGCTGCTGAAAATCAGCAGCGAATCATTGCCCGCCAGCGCCGGCCCGTAGTCGGGTGCCTTGCTGTTGATGGCGTCGCCCATGCTCGTGTACACGCCCTTGGGCGGATGAAAGGTGTTGAGGTTTTTGCGGTACTCCACCAAATCATAATACGTTTTCAGGGGCACGTAGAGGGGCGTCTCCTTTTGCTCCAGCGAGTCGTAATAGAGCTGAATGCGCCTGGTATCGGCGCGGCTGTGCTTGAGGGCCAGGCGGTAGTAGGCCTTGGCTTTCACGGTCTGGCTGTCGCGCTCCAGCAGCTGGCCCAGGTGCCAGAGCATGTCGGTGTTCCGGGCGAAGTTGGTGGGGCCGAACTTGGCCACGTAGTCTTCCAGCAGCAGGCGCGCCTGGTGGTACTGCCGCCGCTTTTCGGCCCTGGCAATGGCGTGCAGGGCCTTTTTGTTCTCAAAAAACGGGTGTTTGTTGATGTTGACGAAATCGGGGGTACCATCGGGCCGCAGGTGCAGCTTGCGGCTGGCGCGCCCGCTGGAAGCGCGCACGCGGTAGACAGGCCGGGTGCTGGCCGGCGTGGCCGGCGCAGTCTTCCGTGGCGCGGCCGCCGCGGCCTTGCGCGGCGCGGCCGACGCGCCGCCGCTGGTCGTATCGGCCGAGGGCGCGGCCGATGCGGGAATTTTTTTCACGGGTCGGCGCTGGGCCGCAGCCGGGTTCATCCCCAGGCTTGCGGCCAGCAGTGTAAGCAGCAGCAGCTGTAAAGACCCACGCGTTGAAACGGGCATTGGCAGAGTAAACAAATCTATAATATGTTGCGCAAGTTGCCACCAATTTACCAATTCGCCGAAAACGATTCCGGAAATGCAGCGCCCAAAGCCCAAAGCACCGTAGCGCGAACTTTCAGTTCGCGTCCCCGTACCATTGAAACCGTGTAAATGGCGTAAGGACGCGACCTGCGACGTGCGCGCTGCGGCCCGTCGCTTTGGCCGGACTGGCGCGTTGGCACGGCCCTTGAAAGCCATTCGGCGCGGTTCGCCGTACCTTGTATCTCTTGTGCGGCGCGGCACCGGGCTGCCATTGTGGCACCCGTGCCACGTCCCTGGTCTTATTTCTGTTCATGCGTTCAGCGTCCGTTCTATCCACCGCTCAGTTTCCCGCCCGGGCCCTCGGCGACACTCATCCTCAATCCGAAGCCATCGCCATTATGGCCGCCGACCCCGACCACCTGCTGCGCGGCGACGAAGCCCCGGCCACCCTGCCGCTGCTGCCCGTGCGCAACACCGTGCTGTTTCCGGGCGTGGTGCTGCCCGTGACGGTGGCCCGCAAAAAAAGCGTGAAGCTGGTGCGCAAAGCCTACGCCGCCGACAAGCTCCTCGGCGTAGTAGCCCAGCTCAACCCCGATGCCGACGAGCCCGCCACCGACGAGCTGCACCAGGTGGGCACCCTGGCCCGCATCCTGAAGCTGCTGGAGCAGCCCAACGGTCAGATTACCATTATCCTGCAGGGGCAGGTGCGCTTCCGCATCGAGGAGCAGCTGTCGTTTTCGCCGCTCGTGGCCCGCGTCAGCTATTTCCCGGAGGTGGCTCTCAACCCCGACGTGCCCGGCGAGTTTGGCCTGTTGCAGGCCCTGCGCGAGGCCGCCACCAAGGTGCTGGAGCTCTCACCCGAAATTCCGATGGAGGCCCGGGCCATGCTCGACGGCATTCAGTCGCCGGCCTTCCTCACGCACTTTCTGAGCAGCAACGTGCAGCTCGACCTCGCCGCCAAGCAAAAGTTGCTGGACCTGGCCGACCCCGAAGAGCAGGCCCACCAGTTGCTCGAAGCCCTGCTCAGCCAGGCCGAGCTGCTCGAAATCAAGCAGGATATCCGCTCGAAAACCCACACCGGTATCGACGCGCAGCAGCGCGAATACTTCCTGCGCCAGCAGCTGAAAACCCTGCAGGACGAGCTGGGCCCCGACGGTGCCGAGGAAGACGTGCACCGCCTGCGCGCCCGTGCCGAAACCAAGAAATGGCCCGAAGCCGTGGCGCTCCACTTCAAGAAAGAGATGGAGAAGCTGGCCCGCATCAACCCCATGGCCCCCGATTATTCGGTGAGCATGAACTACGTCGAGTTCCTGCTCGACCTGCCCTGGAACGAGTTTACCAAGGATAAATTCAACCTCAAGCAGACCAGGAAAATCCTCGACGCCGACCACTTCGGCATCGAAAAAGTGAAGGAGCGCATTTTGGAGTACATCGCCGTGCTCAAGCTGAAACAGGATTTGAAAGCGCCGATTCTGTGCCTCTACGGTCCGCCCGGCGTGGGCAAAACCAGCCTGGGCCGCAGCATTGCCAACGCCATGGGCCGCAAATACATTCGGATGAGCCTGGGTGGCGTGCGCGACGAAGCCGAGATTCGCGGGCACCGCAAAACCTACGTGGGGGCCATGCCCGGCCGTATTATCTCCCAGATTAAGAAGGCCGGCACCAGCAATCCGGTTATCATTCTCGATGAGATTGACAAGGTGAGCAGCGACTTTCGCGGCGACCCCAGCTCGGCCTTGCTCGAAGTGCTCGACCCCGAACAGAACGCCACCTTCACCGACAACTACCTGGAGGTGGAATACGACCTGTCCAAGGTCCTGTTCATTGCTACCGCCAACTCGCTCGATACTATTCAGCCCGCCCTGCGCGACCGCATGGAAATCATCGACCTCACCGGCTACACCCAGGACGAGAAGGTGCAGATTGCCAAAAAGCACCTCTGGCCCAAGCAGCTGAAAGAGCACGGCCTGGGCGAAAATGAAGTGAAAATTACCGACGCGGCCTTGCACCGCGTGGCCGACGACTACACCCGCGAGAGCGGCGTGCGCGGGCTGGAGCGCAAGCTGGCCGCCGTGACGCGCAACCTGGCCCGCCGCAAGGCCGGCAAGGAGCCCCTGCCCGCTACCATGGAGCCAGCCGAAATCCGTAAAATCCTCGGCGCGGCCATCTTCGACCGCGACCAGTACCAGGACAACGACACCGCCGGCGTGGTAACCGGCCTGGCCTGGACCTCGGTGGGCGGCGATATTCTGTTCGTGGAAAGCCTGCTGAGCCGGGGCCGCGGCAAGCTCACGCTCAGCGGCCAGCTTGGTGATGTGATGAAGGAATCGGCCATCACGGCGCTGAGCTACCTGCGCTCGCGGGCCGATGAGATTGGCATCGACTACCGCCTCTTCGAACAGTACGACCTGCACATTCACTTCCCCGAAGGTGCCGTGCCCAAGGATGGGCCCAGCGCGGGCATCGCCATTTTTACCAGCATGGCTTCGGCTTTCACCCAGCGCCGGGTGCGGGCCCACCTGGCCATGACGGGCGAAATTACGCTGCGCGGTAAGGTGCTGCCGGTGGGCGGCATCAAGGAGAAGCTGCTGGCGGCCCGCCGCGCCGGTATGAAGGACATTATTCTTTGCCCCAAAAACCGCAAGGACATCGAGGAAA
Organism: Hymenobacter sp.; assembly: GCA_031387395.1. Classification (GTDB taxonomy): domain Bacteria; phylum Bacteroidota; class Bacteroidia; order Cytophagales; family Hymenobacteraceae; genus Hymenobacter. The sequence continues at coordinate 23,780 of JANNDE010000770.1, read as the reverse complement.
TTCAGGAGGACTACCTCAAGGGCCTCACCATTCACTACTGCGACCGCGTGGACGACGTGCTGCGCGTGGCTTTGCTCGACGAGCTGGTGCCGCACCCGCAGAAGCTGCCCGTGCGCGACGAGCCGCTGCCCACCGTGGGGCCCAGCGTGGAGGTGCAGTAAAGGTGGTAGAACCTACTTCAGCTTGTTCCCGTCAGGGTCCGGGCCGATACTTTAGCGCCTGCTTTGTCGTTGTTGCAATCCGTGCCGCAGCTGCTCTGTCGGGAACAAGCTGAAGCAGGTTCTACACCCGTTATCTTCGAACAATGAAGCAGCTCTCCGCCCGCCGGATTCTTGGTTTTTGTGTGGTGTGCGGTTGCCTGGGGGCCCACCCGGCGGCGGCGCAGCAGCTGGGCGGCCGCGCGGTATTTCCGTTTCTGGACCTGCCGCCGAGCGCCCACCTGGCCGCGCTGGGCGGCATGAATCCCTCGACCCGCACCGATGACCCGAGTATGCTCTACGGCAACCCGGCCCTGCTGAATGCCGACATGGACGGCCGCCTGGCGCTGAGCTACGTGGCCTACGTGGCCGCCATTAAGCAGAGCACCGCCGCCTACGTGTTCAATACGCAGAAGGCCGGCCGCTTCGGTATCGGTGTCACCTATCTCAACTACGGCAGCTTCGAGAGCTACGATGCGGCCGGCAACAGCCTGGGTACGTTTGGCGTGAACGAGTACACCGTAGGCCTGTCGGATGCTTATACCAAGGGCAAATTCACCTTCGGGGCCACCGCCAAGCTGGCCGTGAGCAGCATCGCGGGCAGCCGCTCGCTGGCCGGCGTGGCCGACGCGGGCGTGGTGTATAAGCACCCGACGGCTGATTTCACGGCCGGGCTGGTGGCGAAAAATGCCGGCTACCAGCTCGTGGCCTATCCCGGTACCGACCGGGGCCGCCTGCCGCTCGATGTGCAGCTGGGGGCCACCGTGAAGCCCGAGCACATGCCCGTGCGTTTCTCCCTCACGGCGCACCACCTGCAGCAGTGGGATATCCAGTACCTCGACCCCAACGCCCGCGGCACCATCGGTGCCAGTGGCGTGGAGAAGAAGCCCACCCGCAGCTTTGGCGACAACCTGGCCCGGCACTTCACGGCCAGCGCGGCGCTGGTGCTGGGCCCGGGCCTGCAACTGCGCGTGGGCTACAACCACCTGCAGCGCCGCGAGCTGCGCCTCGACAATACCAGCGGCAGCGCTGGCCTCAGCTTCGGGGCGATGGTTAAAATCAGCACCTTTCAGCTCGACTACACCCACGCCACGCTGCAGGCGGCGGGTTCGAGCGAGTACATCACCGTAGCGCGCAGCCTCGACTCGCTGTTTAAGAAGAAAGACCAAAGCATCACGCCCCGCGCGCCCAAGTCCAAGCCCGACGGCGCGAGAACCCGGTACCGCAAGGTCGGTTCCTGACCCACTGCCCGGCGAACTTTTACCCACGCCGCGCGGTATTCTGCCAAATAAATTCCCATGCAAAACGTCCTCACCCCGGCCCAGATTGTGGCCGAGCTCGATAAGTATATCATCGGCCAGCACGAGGCCAAGCGCCACGTGGCCATTGCCCTGCGTAACCGCTGGCGCCGCCTGCATGCTCCGGCCGACATGCAGGCCGAAATCGTGCCCAACAACATTCTGATGATTGGGGCCACCGGCGTGGGCAAAACCGAAATTGCCCGCCGCCTCGCCCACCTCGCCGACGCGCCCTTCGTGAAGGTCGAGGCCAGCAAATTCACGGAAGTGGGCTACGTGGGCCGCGACGTGGAAAGCATGGTGCGCGACCTGGCCGAGCAGTCGTTCAACCGCGTGAAGGCCCGCCGCCAGGAAGCCGTGAAAGCCCAGGCCGCCGATGCCGTTGAGGAAGTCATCCTCGACGCGCTGATTCCACCCATCAGCCCGCCCGCCGGGACTAAAGCCGGCGTGGGCTTCGGCAGTGGGGGAGGCGACGACCTGCCGTCGTCGGACACCGAGCTGAACGAGCGCACCCGCGAGCGGTTTCGCCAGAAAATCAAAAACGGGGAGCTTGAAGACCGCAAAATTGAAATTCAGGTGGCGCAGGGTGCTCCCAGTATCGGCATCATGGGTGGGCCGGGGCTGGATGAAAACGTCATGTCGGGCCTGCAGGACATGCTGGGCAACATGATGCCCAAGAAAACCCGCAAGCGCAAGGTGACGGTGGCCGAGGCCCGCAAGCTGCTGCTCGACGAGGAAGCCGCCAAGCTCATCGACATGGATGAGGTAAAGGACGAGGCCATTCGCCAGTGCGAAAACGCCGGCATCATCTTCATCGACGAAATCGACAAAGTAGCCAGCAGTGGCGGCAAAGGTGGCGGCTCCGGCCCCGACGTGAGCCGCCAGGGCGTGCAGCGCGACCTATTGCCCATCGTCGAAGGCTCGGCCGTGAACACCCGGTACGGCATCGTCAACACCGACCACATTCTGTTCATTGCCGCCGGAGCCTTCCACGTCTCCAAGCCCAGCGACCTCATCCCCGAGCTGCAGGGCCGCTTCCCCATCCGCGTCGAGCTGCAAAGCCTCACTAAAGACGATTTCTATCACATCCTCAAAGAGCCTAAAAATGCTCTCACCAAGCAGTATGAAGCCCTGCTGCAAGCGGAGGAAGTCGAGCTCACCTTCGACGATGCCGCGCTGCAGCGCCTAGCCGAAATCGCCTTCGAAGTAAACGGCGAAGTCGAGAACATCGGTGCCCGCCGCCTGCACACCGTCATGAGCCGCCTGCTCAACGATATTCTCTACGACGTGCCCGATAAAATCGGCCCCAATGCCCACATTCAAATCACCGCCGCGCTGGTCGATGAGCGTTTGAGCGATATGGTGAAGAACAGGGATTTGAGCCAGTATATCTTGTAATTCGTTGCAAAACGAAGCACAAAAACAGGCCCTGCCGTCAGGCAGGGACTTTTTTTGTGCTTTGGCTTCTAGTAGAGTGGGTTCTGGGCAATCAGCCCATTCGTTAATTGCACCTCACGCAACGGGATGGGAAACAGGTTCCGGAATGTTTGTGTGTTAGTAGCAGCCAGCACCATCTGCACGGTGTTGGTGCGGCGCAGGTCGTACCAGTATATTCCTTCGTATGCAAACTCTAACCGACGCTGCAACATGATATCCCTCATCACAGCTGCTTGTCCTGTTGGGTCAGCGGCTGTAGGGGTAATGTAAATAGCAACGGCTGGGTTTGGAGCGGGAGTGGGAGGTGTGCCAATCACGAAAGGCAAAAGCCCCGCCCGGACGCGTATGATATTGTTTTGCGCAAGAGCTGTAGCCAAATCACCGGTTTGGGCTGCTGCTTCAGCGGTGGTTAGCACGACTTCAGCGTAGCGAATTACGTTAAATGGGTCATCGCGCAAGGCTGTGCGGTAGTATTTTTGCGTAGTGCCCGGCGAAAGGGTGTACTGCAGGCCGCCAATCGTGACTGTAGACGTTGCCGTAACCACGTTGATGGAACGGCGAAGGTCACCCGCCGGGTGTGCCGCCGCAATGGTGGTGCCCGGGTCAAACTCGTTGCGCCCACCTGGCGAGGGATACCAATAAAATGCGTGCAGGTTTTGGTCGGTGTTGGAGAAAACCAATTGCCACAGCGCGTCGGTGGTGCTGCCAAGCGGGGGGGGAGCTATGTAGGTCTGGGTGGCCGCTGCCGACTGGGTGCTGGTTGCCAGCTTAGCAAAAGACAAAGCATCTGCGTAATTGCGCATACGCAACTCAAAGCGCGCCCGTAGGGCAAGGGCTGAACTCTTGGTGATTCTGCTGCCCGCTCCAGGGTTCAGGTTAGCAATAGCAAAGTCCAGGTCGTCCCGAATAGCCTTGGCTACCTCGGCCTCCGACGAACGGGGAATGGCCTCCGTTTCGGGCCCGATAGCGGTGGTTGGTGTTAACCGGAGTGGAACGCCTAAGCCATCGGGGTAGCCGTAGCCTTGGGTGGTGCCACCCCAGAGGGCCAGCAAGTTCATGTAGTGGTAGGCCCGCAAAGCACGAGCCTGTGCCTGGGTAGCCAATTTAGGAAACAACGGGTCTGAAATACGCTCGCTCTGCTGCAGGAGATAGTTCGCTCGGTTGATAGCGACGTAGATGATGTTCCAAGAGTTTCCAATCTGGATATTATCCGGCAGTGCCTGGTTTTGCCCTATCACGCCATAAGTTGTCGTGAAGGTGCCCACATGGCGGATTTCCCTTGCTATCAAATCGGACATGGCAGGAAAAGCTACCCCGTTGTAATCGGTCGACTGCACCGCATCGTAGGCCCCTTGCAGGCCAGCTGCGGCACTTTCTCTGGTGGTGAAACCCGTATCGGAAATGACGCTGTTCTGCGGCTGTACTTCCACTACTTTGTCGCAAGACCCTACTACCAGCCCCAAGCTCATTAGCAGAGCAGCGCGGGTGGCGTTTAGATGATGAAGAGTTAATAATTGCATGGTCGTGATGAGTCGAAAAATTAGAAGCCCAACGTAACCCCACCTGTAATGGTGCGAGCTTGCGGATAGGTGAAAAAGTCTGTACCGATGGAAGTATTCGAGCCGCTGAAGGTGCTCACTTCCGGATCCAACCCGGAGTATTTGGTGAAAGTGACCAAGTTCTGTGCCTGTGCATAAATCCGAACGGTGCGCAGATGGGCTCGCGTGGCCAGGGTAGTAGGCAGGGTATAGCCCAACGTCAGACTTTTGATGCGGGCGTACGAACCATCTTCCAGAAAACGGTCGGAGTTGCGGGCGTTGTTATTGGGGTCGCCGTTTACAGCCCGGGGAATGTTGGTGTTGGTATTGGTAGGAGTCCAACGGTTGAGCACCACCGCGTCCTGACCGTTGTTGGCGCTCATCGCCTGGGTGCTACCCGCCGTAGAGTTGTAAATCTTATTGCCGACGTTGTATTGCAGGAAGGCACTCAGGTCAAAGCCGAAGTAACGGAAGGTGTTCGTGATGCCGCCGTAAAACTTGGGCTGGGCAGTACCGATGATTTCCTGGTCAGCTGCCGTAACACGACCATCGCCGTTGAGGTCCTTGAACTTGATGTCGCCGGGGCGAGTCAAGGTCGACTGATAGGTGGCGGTGGTGGTATTGGTAGCCACTTTGGCTGCGGCGTCTAGGGTATTGATTTCATCCTGCGTCTGGAAGATGCGTTCAACCCGGTAGCCGTAAAAAGCGCCCAGGGGCTGTCCTACAATGAGCCGGCTAGCAAAGCCCGCCGCTGCACCAGTGATGGCGGGGTCCGAGAGTTTCGTTACCTCGTTGCGGTTGAAGCTGATATTAAAGTTCGTTTCCCAGTTAAAGCCCGTGCCCTCGTTGCGGAAGTTCACCGTGGTGAGGGCAAATTCCAGACCTTTGTTCTGAATGTTGCCAACGTTGGAGCTGTAGCTAGGGAAGCCGGTGTCGGTAGGCAAGCGCTGGGCGAGGAGCAAATCATCGGTTTTGCGCTGATAAATGTCAGCCGAGATGTAGAACCGGTTCTGCAAAAATCCCAAATCGACCCCCACGTTGGTCTGGCGGGTGCGCTCCCATTTCAGGCTTGGATTTGCCAGCTGGCCAATTGCCAAACCGCCCTGGTCCTGATAGTTTGCTCCCGAATTAATCAAGCCCAAAGAACCAAAGTTACCCGTAGGCTGGTTGCCCGTTTCACCGTAGCTGCCCCGGAACTTCAGTTCGCTCATCACGGTCTGGTCTTTCATGAATTGCTCCTCCATTACGCGCCAGCCTGCGGATACTGCCGGGAAGTAGCCTACCTGATTGTCCTTGCCAAACCGAGACGACTGGTCGCGGCGCACGGAAGCACCCAGTAGGTATCGGCCCTTGAACGCATAGTCGACCTTAGCCAACAGGCCGAATAAGGCGTTGCCAGTTGCACTAGACGTAGCTGCGGTTTTAATAGCACCCGCACTCAGCTGCCGAATGGCGTTGCCCGGGAAGGCTGTAGCCTGCGAGAAGGCGTCGCTTTGGTCGTCTCGCTGGTATTCTCCAACAAACAACGCGCTGAGGTTGTGAGCGTCAGCAAACGTATTGGAATAGCTGAAGGCGCTGATGTGGTTGTAGTTCAAATCCTGCAGAGTCGCCAAAGTGGCTTCGCCACGTGTCGAAGCGCCCGCGTTAGTGAGCGTAGAGTAGAACCGGTCGTCGCGCCCATAGGTATAGTCTAAGCCGAAAGTGGCCCGGTACGTGAGGTTTTTGATTAACTCAAACTCTGTGTATTGGGTCCCAATCAGGCGGTTGTTGGTGGTTTTGATGAACGGTTCGGTGGCAGCCGCCACGGGGTTCTCCAGCGAGCCGGTTTTGAAGTAGGTCCCATCCGCGTTGTAAATGGGCAAATCCGAAGCGGAAAGGCGGGCGGTGGTCAACACTCCAAAAATGCTATTGTCATTATTGATGCGGTTGTTGACGCTCTGAGTCAGGCCGATGGAGGTACCCATGCGGACCTTTTCCGAAAGCTTGTTGTCTACTGACAACCGAGCACTGCCCCGCTTGAATCCGGAGCCAACGATAGTTCCTTGCTGGTCAAAGTAGTTCAACGCCAACCGGTAGCGGGACGCGTCGGACCCGCCCGAAAAGGTAAGGCCGTAATTGTTAATCGGTGCCGTCCGCAATACTTCCTTGCTCCAATTGATGTTGGGGGCCGTGCTTGGGTCCTGGAACTGGCTCAGGGGACGGAAGGTGTTGTTGGCTGGCGTCACATAGGAAACGATGCCGTTGACCGGCGTTCCTACGTCACCGGGGCCGTAGATGTAAGCTGCCAAATCTGCATTGCTCCGGAACACCAGATTAAAAGCAGGAAAGTTGCCATTGGCATTTGCCGGATACCGATTGGCTGCGGCATCAAGAAACAGTTGGGTTTGCTGCGCACCGGTGAGTGGGTCAGGGCGTTTCCAAACGGACTGCGCTCCTGTGTAGTAATCAAGGTCAATTCGGGCTTTGCCCGCTTTGCCGCGCTTGGTGGTGATGAGTACAACGCCGTTTGAGGCCCGCGAGCCATAAATGGCGGCCGAAGCCGCGTCCTTCAACACCTCAATCGACTCGATGTCGTTCGGGTTGATGTCGTTCAGACCGTTAGTCTGCTGGTTGCCGGCACCCAACTGCGTGGTGTTGCCGGTGATAATGGGCAAGCCATCGACCACGTACAATGGTTCGTTGCTAGCACCGATGGAGGCCGCCCCGCGCACGCGCACCGAAATACCGCCACCGGGGGTGCCCGAACTCTGGGATACCTGTACCCCCGCAGCGCGCCCCTGCAGCGCTTGGTCAACGCCGATAATGGGCTGGTCTCTATAATCCGATGACTTTACGGAAGCAATGGAGCCGGTAATGTCGCGACGCTCCTGCTGAGCACCGTAACCAGTCACAATTACTTCAGTCAACTGCTTAGTGTCGACAACCAAAGCGATGTCAATCTGCGAATCTGTGCCAATAGGCCGTTCCTGCGTTACCATGCCTACTGAGCTAAACACGAGCGTGCCACCCGGTGTAGGTGCCGAGAGGCTATAGCCGCCGTCCGAGCTAGAGGAAACACCGTTAGTAGTCCCTTTCAGTAGAATCGTTACACCCGGCAGGCCCGAGCCGGTGCTGCGGTCAGTCACCCGTCCCGAGATGGTGCGCGTTTGCGCCAATACCCCGGTGAGGAAAGTAAACATGAGCATCAAGCTCATGAGTAAGATTTTTTTCATGGGTAAAAAATTAAGGTTTGAGATGGGAGTAAGAAAAGTCTGAGATGGTAATGCTGGTCAAAAATAGACCCTGTATTGCATATTGTGATGCAGGAAGTTCAATAAATGCATACAATCTATTCAACTTATTGACAATAATAATGATTTGATGAAATAAAAGAAAGTTGTCTTGGCGATGATGGTAGCCTGCACGAGCGGTTGAAAAGCTGTAGTTTCTTGGTCGACTCCGCCCGCCACGGCCAATTTAAAGGGGTGACCTGTAATCGCGCTGACTACGCCGTACACGCGGCTTTGAGGGATTTTTCATAACAACCCGGGAAAAGGTGTGGACAAATACCCGGATGGTATAAACGAAAGAAGGCCCGCTGCACATGCAGCGGGCCTTCTTTCAGCTTTTGCCGGGTACAGTTACTCGCGCGATACGCGCAGCGTCCGGCTGCTGCCATCGGGCAGCTGCACCCGTACCAGGTAGAGGCCGGCGGGCAGGCTGGCCGCTTCGGGCCACTGCACCGTGCTGGAGCCGGCGGCGAGGCCCTCGGCGGTGCGGCGCAGCAGCACGCGGCCTGTCACGTCGAGCAGGGTGAGGCCCACCTTGGGCAAGCCTGTGGGCAGGCCCAGGTTCAGGCGCAGGCCCTGGCTGCCGAAGGGGTTGGGCTGGGCGCTGAACTCCGTGGCTTGGGCCAGGGTGCTTTGCTGGCCCAGCGTGACGCCCGCGGGCAGCAGGAAGCTTACCACGCCCTGCGAGCCGGCCAGGGTGCCGCTGTTGTCGCGCAGCTCGATGCGCTGGTCGCCGCCGCAGCCGTTGAGCACGGCAATGTCGTCGATGTACCAGCCTTCGGGGCCGGCGGGGCTGCCATCATCGGTGCGGGTGTGGAAGCGCACGCGCACGCTGGTGCCGGCAAGCGAGCGCAGGTCCAGCACCGAGCGGATGAAGCCGGGCGTGCCGTTGGTTGTGCTCTGGCCCGAGAATACCCAGGCCCCCGGAGCCGTCGTACTGGGGTCGAGGGTGCTGTTGGGGGCATTCATCACGAACAGGGACTTGGCGTTCTGCCAGGTAACGCCGTTGTCAGCCGAAGTCTCCACCGCGCCGCCGTCGAAGCTGCCCTCGAAGTTGTAGTAGTGGTAGAACGAGAGCACCGACAGGCCCGTGGGCGTGAAGGGGGCCGAAGTCAGTGTGAAATCGCTGGGCGTAGTGGCGGCCGGCGCAAACCAGCTGCGGGTGCCGGTATTGGCCCGCGTGGTGCTGGGCGCAAAGCTGGCGCTACCGGTAACCGACTGCGGCGTGAAACCGCCGGTGGTGCTGATATCGCGGTTGTCGCTTACCGGCACTGCGGGTGGGCAGGCCACTGCCGCCGTAGCCTGGGCCTGGAAGCGCAGGGTGCGAACCTGCCCGGGAGCCGTGAAGGTGATGTTGCTGAACGTAACCTTGTTGCCAACCAGCGTGCCGCCCGTCGAGCTGCTCACGAATTGCATGCCCGTGGGCAGCACATCCGTCAGCACGTAGGGCGTGTTGGGCACGGTCAGCAGCGAGCTCACCTGCAGGTTCACGTCGAATACATTGCTGGCCACGACGCCCGCGGTGGGCAGTAGCTTGGCGGGCGGCGGGATGTCGGAAGCGGCCACCTGGTCGGTAGCGCTGCCCGACGAGCCCTGGCTGGCACTGTAGCCCATGCCGCGGCGGGCAAAGGCCGCCCAGATGGTGCGCTGATACAGGCCCTTGTAAAGCACCGAATCGGCCTTCAGAATGGCATCGCGGGCATCGAGGAAGCCGGGCTGGCAGGGTTGCAGCTTCATGCCTTGCATCACGAGCTGCAGGGCGATGTTGTTGCCCCCGGTGGCCGCGCTATTATACAGGTTGGGCTGAATGTTGCCGCGCTGCTCAATAATAGCCCAGGTCATGTCCCACAGCGCCGCGCACCACACCTCGCCAATGGCGTGCACCTCGGTGTTGGTGGCCACGTTGGCATAGGTGAGGGGGTTGGTAGTCAGGGAAGTAGAATACGGGTAGCGGCGGATGCCTTTGCCGGTGCTGGGCAGCCCAAACGCGTAGTTGCCCACCGGCCGGGCCGTAGGGCCGTCGCTGAGCTGGGCCGAAGCCCAGTCGGTGGTCATCATCAGGGCCAGGTAGTCGCTCCAGCCTTCGCCGCCTTGCTCGGCGTTGCTCAGGCAGCTGCTGTTGGCCGGGCCGCCGGTCAGGCGTAGCGATACGCCGTGGCCGTACTCGTGCACCACAATACCGTTGTCGAGGTCGCCGTCGATAGCCGCTGGGCGCGGCAGCGTTACCTGCACCCCGTTGGCGACCTGGGCGGCCAGGCGGTCGCCATCGGCCAGCGAAATCATTACTGCCGGAATGGTAACCGTGTTATCGGAACCACCCATCACGATGGGGGCGCCAGCCGCGTTGTTCACCACGACGGCGGCAATGGCCCCGGCCAGCTGGGCATTTTTTACCTTCACCGCGAAGCCACAGGTGCCGCGATAGAGCAGCGCGATTTTGCCCGTGAGGGGGCTGCCGCCGTGGGTGCCGCAGGCCAGGTTGGTGGCGGGGCTGCTGCCCGCGTCGATGAAGAGGCCTAGCTGGCCCGCAATCGGCCCCAGGGCCGACAGTTGGTTGGCGGTGCTGAAGCCGCCCTCTACGGCCGGGTAGCTGCCGGCCACCGTGGCCGGGGCGCTCACCTGCAGGTTGTAGGCCATCGGGGCCGCGCTCCAGAGGAACATCTGCATGCGTCCGCTGGTGCCGTCGGCGGGGGCGCTGAAGTTGGCGTTGTTGGTGCCGCTGCCGTCCTGGGCCTCGGCCCGCACGTAGTCGTTGCCCGCACCGCCGCGGCCCAGGTTATCGGCCTGAAAGTTGCCAGCCGCTTCAGTAAAGCCGTATTGGTAGGTGAGGTCGTGAATGATGTTGTTCCAGTAGAACAGGTTCACGGTTGCCGCGTTGCGGTTGGCCAGCGTGGTTGGGGCCGCCGAAGCGTTGGGTGTGAAGGCGAACGTCAGCTTCGGGGCAGCCGTGCTCGAAGTAGCGTAGCGGCCCGGGGAGTTGGTTTTCAGCGAGTCGTCGTAGGCCGCCACGTTGTTGCCACGCGTAGTGGCATAGTTGGTCGTGCCGTCGAAATTCCAGCCGTAGGTGGTGGCGTTGTTGCCGGCCCCGGCCTTGAGCCAGGGGTCGGTTTCGGTTTGAAAGCCGAGGGTACCCGGGTTTTCGCGCGGGTAGCCCACCACGAAAAAGGACGAGGAAGTGGCGGTGGGTGGTGGGGGTGGGGGCTGGCGCAGGGCCGTGGCCCGGGTGCGGGCGTCGGCCAGGCGGGTGGTCGTGGCTGCGTCGGCCCGTTCCTCCACGGTCCAGTTGTCCTGGCCCAGAATGAGGCCGGTGGCGGCGTCTACGCGCACGTTCCACCAGTCGGCCGCATGCAGCAGCTCCACGTTCACGTTCCAGGCCAGGTGGGGGCGGCCGGCCTCGTCTACGGCCCAGGTCAGGCTGGCGGCGATGTCGCGGCGGGCTACGCCTTTGCCAGCAAACATGTGGCGGGCGTCGGGGCCACTGCCTCTGTTAAGCATGATAGGTACCACGGCGGCGGCGGCCGGGGCTACTTGCAGCAGGGCCCGGCTCACGGCGCCGGCGGCGCTCAGGGCAGGGGCAGTGGGCAGGCCGGCGAGCAGCTTGGCCGGCACGAAGCGGCCCGCGTGCGTAACCAGGCGGCCCTGGGCGAAAGCCAGCGTGGCCAGGTGGTTATACACCGGAATGCCGGCGTACGACTGCTGCACGTAGACGTGCTCCAGGCCATCAGCGTCCGCATAGGCGCTGCTGATGCGGAGGTCGGCCGCCGCATATTCGGGGCTGAGCCATTGGGAACGGGTTGTCAGTGCCTCTTCCAGCGCTTGCTGGGGGGCAATAACCTGCGCGTGCAGCGCAGCCGGAAACAGTCCCATTAAGGCCAGGGCTAGTTTCAGCGTAGAGGGTTTCCTCACGAGTAAAGGGGGTTGGGAATGGTTGAAAAAAAAGCGGTTGCGATAAGCTGACTGGAGCTGTCAGGCGGGGTGCTGAAAAGCGGGTTTCGGGCGGCCGGTCGGCCGCAGCGCGCAAAAACGAAGCGCTCAGCCCCAGCGGATGGCTAACCGGCAACGAGCAAGTGAGATGCTGATGCCAAAGAAGGTCCAAATATAGAACTTTTTAAGATGATTAAGGGCTAAAAGTACGGGCTGCAAACGGTACTTCCGTAGGTTCGTAACCCGGTTTGTCGGGGGCAGCTGGCTGGCCCTGCTGCCTGGCTGCCTGGGCTTTGGCAAGAACCGTTCCGGGTGGCCCCGGCCTACCACGGCACGGGCTGGCCCTGCCAGGTCACAAAGCTGCCGTTTTCTTCGGTATGCAGCTGCTCGGCCAGCCGGATGATGCCGCGGGCCGAGTCGGCGGGCTCCTGAGTGGCGTGCTCACCACCCATTTCGGTGCGCATCCAGCCGGGGTCGACGAGTACCGAAATCAGGCCCAGGTGGCCGATTTCGGCGGCCAGGCTACGCATGTACATGTTCAGGGCGGCTTTGCTGGCGCTGTAGTGGTAGGGGTCGCCGGTGGCTTTCCACGTCAGCGAGCCCTGGCCCGACGAGATGCTCAGGATGCGGCCCTTGTGGCCGGCCCGCAGCAGCGGCAGCAGCGCCTGGGCTACCAGCAGCGGCCCAATGGCATTCACCTGCATGGTTTCCATGGCATCGTCGTGGCTGAGCTGGCCCAGACGCTGGTGGTCGTCGCCCGAGCCGGCGTGCGGGTACACTCCGGCATTGTTGATGAGCACGTCGAGGGCCTCGGTGTTCTCATGGGTGCTGGCCACGGCGGCGGCAATGGAGGCTGCGCTGGCCACGTCGAGCGGCAGTAGCACGAGGCGGTCGGCGTACTGCTGCTTCAGCGTTTGCAGCTCGGTGGCGCTGGCCGGCTGCCGGCAGGTAGCAAAAACCTGGTCGCCCCGCTCCAGGTACTGGCGGGTGAGCTCCAGGCCCAGGCCGCGGTTGGCTCCGGTGATGAAAGCACGCATGTATTCTACAGAAGGGGGTGAGGAGGGCAAGTGAGCAAACGAATGCGCAGTTTACGAATAAAAGTGCGGTTGGCACGAAAGTGGCCTGCTGCGCTGGGCGTTTGGCGGCCGCATGGCTTTCTTGCGCGCCCCATGGCTTTTCTCCTCACCGCTCTCAGTGCGGCCAGCCTTCGGCGGCGGCCCCAGCTCCCGGCCCCGGGCTGAGGTTTAAGTAGCAGAATAGAAGTAACGAGTAGCAAAGCCTCATTCAAGTAGTTGACTATTAAATTATTAATAATGTATAGGAAGCTGTTTAGAAAGTCCTTCGAAGTGCGTGAGCCCGTCCAGCTCAGCGGGCATCCGCGCAGCAGAGATGCTTCGACGGGGCGGCCGCCAGTTGAGCAGGACGTACTTCTAACCTGCTGAAAATATATTACTTCATTCTGGCTACTTGCTTAGAAGTGGCTGGTGCCCGATACCCACTACGCCGACATTGCCGGGTACCTCTGCCAAAGCCTGGGCTACATGCTGGTGGGGGCCATTCCAGAACATTTCATCAACTACAACGGGCTCGCGACAGGCTGCCCGAAAAATAAGAACCATAAACCGCTCATCAAGATGCTGCAACACGATACCGCCGCCCGGCCCCGGTCCGGAGCTGCCGGGTTCATTCGGGCTATGCATCTGCGCTATTTCATCGCGGCCGGCCTTGGCCTGGCCAGCGTGGCCGCGCTGGCCAGGCCCGGTAAGCCGGTTTCTGCCGATACAGCGGGCTCGACGGCCACCTTACGCCGCCTCTGGCAGGCATCTGCCCTGCCGGGTTTCGCGGTGGCCGTGGTTCGGCCCGAAGGCATTGTGTACGAGCACGGCTTCGGCTATGCTAATAAGGAGCAGCACCGGCCCTACACCCCCGCCACGGTGCAGGGGGTGGGCTCGGTGAGCAAAACCCTGCTGGGGGTGGCCCTGCTGCAGGCCCAGGCGGCGGGCCAGCTGCGCCTCGACCAGCCAGTGAGCGAGTTGCTGCCCTTCCCCGTGTCGAACCCGTATTTCCCCACCCAGCCCATTACCCTGCGCCACCTGGCCACCATGACGGCCGGCCTCACCGACGACCAGTCGTTTTACAGCCGGCGGGCCTACGCCCCGGGCCATTCGTCGGCGCTGAGCAGCCAGGAATACCTGCGCCGCGTCCTCACCCCGAAAGGCCGGTGGTACAGCCGCAAGCGTTTTCTGCCGCATGCCCCCGGCACCTACTATGCCTACAGCAACGAGAGCGCAGCCCTGGCGGCACTGGCCATCGAGCGGGCAACGGGGCAGCCCTACAGCACCTACACCCGCCAGCGCATCCTGCAGCCTTTGAGCATGGCCGGCTCCGGCTGGTCGCATGCCGAAGTGGATACGACCATGCTGGCCACGCTCTACGACCCGCAAGGCCGGCCCGTGGCCCCGTACTACACCATCACCTACCCCGATGGGGGGCTGCTGACCAGCACGCACAGCCTGGCGCGCTACCTGCTCAGCATCCTGAACCCCGACGTGGCAGGTGCCCCCCTGAGCGCGGCACAGCGCGACTCGCTGCTGCGGCCGCAATTTTCCGCCGCGCACCCGCCGCAGCACCTGGACCCGGGCGAGCCGAACCAGGGCCTGTTCTGGGCGTACCGGCGCAACGGAACGGTGGGCCATTCGGGCGGCGACACCGGCCTCAGCAGCTTCCTTTTTTTCGACCCGGTAACGCGCGTGGGCAAGGTGTTTGTCACCAACACCGAGCTGCAGGGCCGTACGGCAGCCGAGTTTAAAGCCATCTGGCAGGTCCTGGACGCCATCCGCTAGAGCAGTTTCCGGGTTGGTGTACACTTTTTTAAATAAGTTAAAAGTGGCGAGTTAAAAGTTAAAATATTTACCACCTGTTTATTAACTTTTAACTCGCCACTTTTAATGCTGTACACTGACAGAGAAACCGTGTGCTGCCAGCCGAAGCCGAATGCTTCTTGCTCTCTCCGCGCTGGCTGGCCCGCGAATGACCAAGCTCGCGCTACGCCCGGCCGCCATGCTCCAACCCGGATTTTTCCGCGCAACGGGGCCCTGGCACAAAAAAGAGCGGCCATTCGCACGGCCGCTCTTTTGCTTTCGAAGAAGAAGTATTGTCCTACCCCGCCGCGATGGCCTTACGGCGGCTGGCGGTTTTGGGCTGCCGCTCCTCGCCCTGGGCCAGCAGCTCGTCGTCACGCTCGGTTTTGCGCACCCAGCTCACCGAGTACAAGTCCTTGCGGCGGTCGCGCAGGTTGCGCACGGCGCCGCTGGTATTCAGGTCCTTCAGCAGGTCCAGGTCGAGGTCGGCGATGAGGGTCATCTCCGTGTTGGGGGTGGCTTCGGCCACGATGGCATCGTGGGGGAAAGCGAAGTCGGAAGGGCTGAATACGGCCGACTGCGAGTATTGAATATCCATGTTCTCGACGCGGGGCAGGTTGCCCACCGAGCCGGTGATGGCCACGTAGCACTCGTTTTCGATGGCCCGGGCCTGGGCGCAGAGGCGCACCCGCTGGTAAGAGTTCTTGGTATCGGTCCAGAACGGCACGAACAGGATTTTCATGCCCTCGTCGCTCAACATGCGCGAGAGCTCGGGGAACTCCACGTCGTAGCACACCAGAATGCCGATTTTGCCAAAATCCGTGTCGAAGCACTTGAGCTTGTCGCCGCCGCGCATGCCCCAGTAGCTGGCCTCGTCGGGCGTTACGTGCAGCTTGTACTGCTCGTCCACGGTGCCGTCGCGGCGGCAGAGGTAGGCTACGTTGAATAGCTTCTCATCGCGGTACACCGGCATCGAGCCAGCCACGATGTTGATGTTATAGCTCACGGCCAGCTCCATCATCTTCACCTTGATGGGCTCGGTGAAAGCCGCCATGGCCCGGATGGCCACCGCCGGCGAGTCCTCGTTGGTGAGGGCCATGAGCGGGGCGTTGAAAAACTCCGGGAACATCACGCAGTCGGCCTTGTAGCCGCTCACCGTATCCACGAAGAATTCAATTTGCTGCAACAGGTCTTCCAGTGAGCGGGTGGCGCGCATCTGCCACTGCACGATACCGATGCGCACGTTGGATTTCTGGTTGCCGATGAGCTTCTCCGTCTCCTCGTAATACACGTTAATCCACTCCAGCAGCGTGGCGTAAGCCTTGCTTTCGGAGTCGTAGGGCAGGTAGCCCCGGATGATTTTGCGCACGTAGAACTCGTTGCTGAGCTGGAAGGTGAGGATGGGGTCGACCAGCTCTTTGTTGCGCACCATTTCCACGTACTTGCCGGGCGTCATCTCGTTGGCGTAGGCCGCGTAGCCAGGAATGCGGCCGCCCGCCACCATGGCGCGCAGGTTCAGGTTCTCGCACAGCTCCTTGCGGGCGTCGTAGAGGCGGCGGCCCAGGCGTAGCGAGCGGTAGGCGGGGTCCACGAACACGTCGACGCCATAAAGCGTGTCGCCGTCCGGGTCATGCGTATCAAACTTACCATTGCCAGTTATTTTGGCGTAGGTGTGTTTGTCACCGAACTTGTTGTAGTCCACGATGATAGCCAGAGCGGCGGCTACCAGCTGGCCGTTGTCCTCGATGCCAATCTGGCCCTCCGGAAACTTGCGGATGAGGGCACTGAACTCGTCGGCCGACCACGCGCCTTCCATATTGGAATACACCTGGTCCATGATGCCCTTGATGGCCTTGAAATCGGAGCGGCGAAGGGTTCGGAGAACGAGCTTATGAGCCGGCACGGCGGTGGGCGTGAGGCGCTCGGCGACTACGGCCGGGGTGGGCTTGCCCACTTTTTTGGCGTGGGCGCCGCCGGGCGTGGCTTTGCCATTGGCGGCCGAAGAAGCGGCAGGTTTGCCGTTGGATGAAGTTGCCATACGAATCGAAAAAGCGCGGTGTTAAGGTTGGGCGGGCGGGCTGGCGGCCATACTGGCCGGGGCCACCTTTGGGCCAGCAAACTTACCCATGAAAAAACCCGTTGGCGAAAGCTGCCAACGGGTACATGAACGCAAGAATGCCCGAAACGGTGCAATTCTCCGGCCGGAGCTATTCGCGCACCACCCGGCGCGTGGCCGTGCCCCGGGCGGTTTGCACCGTGAGCAGGGCCACGCCGCGGAAGCTGCCGAAGGCTTCCGCTCCAAGCGGCACGCTGCCCGTGCTACCGCCGTAGCTGCGCCGGAAGAGCAGCCGGCCCACTAGGTCGGTGGCCGTAGCGGTGAAGGCCCCGCTGCCCGCGGGTACGCTGAGCGTGAGCGCGCTACCCACTGCCGAAGGGTTGGGGGCCGCGGCCAGCCCGGTTTCCAGGGCCGCGTCGCGGGTAGCCAAGCGGATGATGCGGCGGTAGATGTCGCGATATTCTACGCCCGTAATGGTTTCCTGCCCGGCCAGCGCGCGCGTCGTGATGGTGAGCACCGGAATGTGTTGGGTTTTGGCCAGCCACTTATACTCCCGGGTCAGCGGAATGTTGAAGCCCTGGCCGGGCGTGCCCCCCACGGCCACGCTATCATGGTCGATGAGCTTCGTGACCACCCGCACCGTCTGGAACGTGCCGAACGGAGTGATGAGGGTGCCCCAGGCATCGGGCTTGTTCACGCGCTTGCGCTTCTGGCTGAGGTAGCCCGCCGAAGCAATGGCCGCCGGCGTCGAAAAAAACGACGAGCTGGAGTCGGCCAGACTGGCAAAGCTCAGCGGCAGGCGGTAAATCACGTCCTGCTGAGCCTGGCTCGCGTAGGTAATCGGAACAGTGTTGCCGCTGAGCGACGCCCCGAAGCCCACGGCGCGGAAATCCTGGGCCGCCACCGTAGCCGCCGTCAGGTTGTAGAACTGGTACGTGTTGGTGATGGGCAGGGGCAGGCTGACGCCAGGCGGCAGGGGCAGCGCCTGGGGCGAAGCCACGGTGGCCCGGTTTACGCCGCCCGCCGCCCCAAAAGTGAAGGCGTAGAACAGCGAAGTAGCCGTCACGACGCTAGCCGGTACGAACGACTCTACGCGCTGGCTCACCGGCACCAGGCCGGCGTAGTTCCAGGTCTGGTTGGCCCCGCGCTGGCTCAGGGGCGGGGCACTGGCGGGCAGCGCGGGGTTGGCCACGCTCAGGCGCAGGCTGTCGACGCCAGCCGTGAGCGTGGGCAGGTCCGTCCGGTCGATGACGGGCGAGGTGGTCTGGGCCAGGGCCGGGGCGGCGGCAGCCAGCACTAGCAAGGGTAAGAGTGGACGCATAGATTCGGGGCTAAAAGGTGCGGTAGCGAAGATACATCGGGCGGTGGCATAAGCCGCACGGTGCCGTAAGTTTCAGCTCACGGCACCGTGCGGCTTATGGCAGCTCGCGCTACAAAACCATCTCCGGCACATCGCCGGCGGGCACCACCAACTTGCCGGCGGTAGCGGCCACAATCTGCGCCACGCTCACGCCGGGGGCGCGCTCGCGCAGCACGAAGCCATCGGGCGTGACGTCGATGACGGCCAGCTCGGTCACGATTTTCTTCACGCAGCGCAGGCCCGTGATGGGCAGCGTGCAGTCGGCCAACAGCTTGCTGCTGCCATCGCGGGCCACGTGTTGCATGGCTACGATGATATTTTTGGCCGAGGCCACGAGGTCCATCGCCCCGCCCATGCCCTTCACCATCTTGCCCGGAATCTTCCAGTTGGCAATGTCGCCGCGCTCCGACACTTCCATCGCGCCAAGGATGGTGAGGTCGACGTGCTCGCCGCGAATCATGCCGAATGAGTCGGCCGAGGAGAAGAGGCTGGAGCCGGGCAGCGTGGTCACGGTCTGCTTGCCGGCGTTGATGAGGTCGGGGTCGACCTGGTCTTCGGTGGGGAAAGGCCCCATGCCGAGCAGGCCGTTTTCGGATTGCAGCTCGACGCTGATGCCAGCCGGAATGTAGTTGGCCACCAGCGTCGGGATGCCGATGCCGAGGTTGACGTAGGAGTTGTTCTGGACTTCCTGCGCAATGCGCCGGGCGATGCCGTGTTTATCGAGCATAGGGTTTCGGGTGGGATGGGAAGGGGTAAATGAACGTCATGCTTCGCTACGCTCTGCATGACGTTTTGAATTTTTAATTACGACTGGCGCACCGTGCGCTGCTCGATGCGCTTCTCGTACTGCTCGCCCTGAAAAATACGCTGCACGAAAATGCCCGGCGTATGAATCTGGTTGGGGTCGAGCTCGCCGGCGGGCACCAGCTCCTCCACTTCGGCCACCGTGATTTTGCCGGCCGTGGCCATCATCGGGTTGAAGTTGCGGGCCGTGCCCTTGTAAATGAGGTTGCCGGCGGTGTCGCCCTTCCAGGCTTTCACGAAGGCAAAATCGGCGTGCAGGGCGGTTTCCAGCAGGTACATCTTGCCGTTGAACTCGCGGGCTTCCTTGCCTTCGCCCACCTCGGTGCCGTAGCCGGCCGGGGTGAAAAAGGCCGGAATGCCCGCCCCGCCAGCCCGGCAGCGCTCAGCCAGCGTGCCCTGCGGAATCAGCTCCACCTCCAGCTCGCCGCTGAGCAGCTGGCGCTCGAACTCGGCATTTTCGCCTACGTAGCTCGAAATCATCTTGCGCACCTGCTTGGTTTGCAGCAGCCGGCCGATGCCGAAGTCGTCGACGCCAGCGTTGTTGCTGATGCAGGTCAGGTTGCCTACGCCGAGGCGCAGCACTTCCTGAATGGCGTTTTCGGGGATGCCGCATAGGCCGAAGCCGCCGAGCATCAGGGTCATGCCATCGGCCAGCCCTTGCAGGGCGGCCTCGGCGTTGGGAACGGTTTTGTCAATCATGGGGGTGGGAATTGGCGGCGCGTCCGCGCCGTTGGGGGCCGAAAATTACGTCAGGGCGCGGGCTTGGTGGGTGGGGAGAGGGAATAACGGAACGTCATGCCAAGCGCAGCGAAGCATCTCGCGGGCCACCACTAACTCAATCGGCAAAACGATTTTGAACAGTGACAGCACGCGAGATGCCTCGGCTGCGCTCGGCATGACGGGCTTTTAGGAATAGACTGGGGGCCTACTGCCGCTACCGCCGCCGCACCGGCCGCGCCACCGGAGCCCCCGGGGCCCGTGCCGGCGCGGGCATGCCCGTGGGCACGTAGTCGTAGGGCAGGAACTCGCCGATTTTCTCGAAGCCCCAGTAGCCGCCCAGCGCCACTTCGAGCGGGTTGCGCAGCGAGCCGTCGGCCTGAATCTCGGCCTCGCCATCGGCCAGCTGCAGGCGCGACACCTGCCGCAGCGGCGGAAACGGCGTGCGCGAGTAGCCCAGCGTGTTCATCGGCTGCCGGAAGCGGGGGTCGGGTGCTTCGCCGAAGTGGGCCACCTGCAGCTGCCCCGTAAAATGCAGGTAGGTGCGGCCGTTGGGCTTCACCCGGCGGAGGCTGTCGAGGGGCCGGGGCTCGGGGTAGAGGGTGGCCAGCTCGGGCACTTCGCGGCTCCAGCGGCGCAGCGAGTCTTTTTCGGCGGGCGAGTAGGCCCCGGCCGCGCCGGCGGCCAGCAGGGCCTCGCGCTGCTTCTGGGTGCGCTCGTAGCGCGGGTTGGGCGTCACCTTTATCTGCTGGGTCAGGAAGCTGCCGGCCTCCAGGCGGCTGGTGTAGAGGCAGCGCAAAAAGTGCATGAACGAGCCCGTGTAGGCCGTGAGGCGGTTGGCGGCCCACAGCCGACGCTGGGCTTCGTCGCGGGGCTTCAGCTCTTCGAATACGGGCTGGCCGTAGTAGGTAATCGAGCCCGCTTCCTTGTCGAAAGAAAAATACAGGCCGTAGTATTTCAGGCGGTAGCCCAGGGCGTCGTTGTCAATCTGCAGAAACTCCTTGGTGCGGGCCGACAGCTCCTGCGTCGAGTCGTCGAGCATCACCCGCACGTCGTCGGGGTTGCTGATGTGGCACTGGGTCGAGAACGCGCTGCCCCCCAGAAACAGCTCGGCAAACTCCCGGTACTGCTCGGGCTTGTTGGGCTCGGGCTTCACCACTACCTCGCCCAGCTGGTTGCCGGTAGGTGCGAGGCTGAGCGTGAGCTTCAACGGCGTGGTTTCCATGGTAATCGTCTGCTTGCCGAGGCGGTAGCCCACGTACGAGCCCACGATGTCGTAAGTGCCCCTGGGCACGCGTGGAAACTCAAACTCGCCCTTCTCGGTGGTGGTGGCGCCCAGCGTGGTATTGGCCAGGAAAACGCTGGCAAACGCCAGCGGCTCGTGCGTGACGGAGTCGAGCGCGAGGCCGGTTATTTTGCTTTGCGCCCGGGCAGCGAAGGAAAAAACAAGGCCGCCGCAGACGAGTAATAATCGGAGGTAATTCATTGACAAAAAGCGGATTGATTTATTGGTTAACGTCCTTGCCGATTGGATGTAGAGACGCATCTTCGCGTCGCGTCGTTGAACGACAACATCCGCACCATTTATGCGAGACCATCCAACGACGAGACGCGAAGATGCGCCTCTACCCTCGTTGGGAGCTGCTAAAGACCGGTGTAAAACTCAGCCAATTGCCAGCGCCACGCGGGTGTTCCGGGCATCCAACGCCAGCTGGGCCTTTAACGCGTCCAGGCCATCGTATTTTTCTTCGGCCCGCAGCCAGGCCACGAACTCCAGCGTCAGCAGCTGCTCGTATAAATCACCGCTGAAATCCAACAGGTTTACCTCGATGGTTTGGGCCAGGTCGTGGCCAACCGTAGGCCGTATCCCGATGCTGAGCATGCCCGGGTGCCGGGTGCCGGCCGCCGTAATGGCCCACACGGCGTAAGTGCCGCGCGCCGGTACCAGCTTCAGCGGCTCTTCCACGCGCAGGTTGGCGGTGGGGTAGCCTATCGTGCGGCCCAGCTTCTGGCCGTGCTCCACCCGGCCGGTGAGGGGGTAGTGGTAGCCCAGGTAGCGGTTGGCGGTGGCCACGTCGCCCTGCCGCAGCGCCTGCCGGATGCGGGTGCTGCTCACGCCCACGGCGTCCACGTCCTCGCGCGGAATCTCTTCCACGGTCAGGCCATAGCGGTCGGCATGTTGGCAGAGGTAGTCGAAGCCACCCTCGCGGTTTTTACCGAAGCGGTGGTCGTAGCCAATCACCAGCTGCCTGGTACCCAGGGTTTTCAGCAGCAGCAGCTGGATGTATTCTTCCGAAGTCCACTGCGCGAACGCGCGGGTGAAGGGCACGATGAGCAGGTAGTCGACGCCCAGCGCGGCCAGCCGGGCAATGCGTTCCTCCAGCGTGTTGATGAGCTGCAACTCGAGCAGCTCGGGGTGGGAGGGGGGCGGCCCCAGCACCAGGCGCGGGTGCGGCCAGTAGGTAATCACCACCGTGGGCGCGCCACTGGCCTGGGCTACCTCCCGCAGCCGAGCCAGAATGCGCTGATGCCCGATATGCACGCCATCGAATGTGCCGCTGGTGACGACGGCATTGCCAAGAAACGGGAATTGGGCCGGGTCGCGGATGACGTGCATAAGGCGCCGGGGAAGCGGGTAAGGTGAAGCGGAACGAGCCACGAAGGTAGCGGCCGCACCCTACTCCGGACTGGTTTCGGGCTTTTCGGACGCGTCTTTGAGGTGCTGAGCGGCCAGGGCATCGGCTTGCAGCGCGGCGAAGTATTGCAGGCCAGCGCGGTTGGGCGCGGTAGCGGGCCGCTCGCGGCGCGGGCGGGTCGTACCCGGTAGGACGGGGCCTTCGTCCTCGGGCCGGGGCGGACGCAACGCCTCAATGGCTTCGAGCGAAAAGGCATCTTCGACCCGAAATTCGCCGATGCGCGTGCGCACCAACCGCGTGAGGTGCGCGCCGCAGCCCAGAGCCACGCCCAGGTCGCGGGCCAGGCTGCGGATGTAGGTGCCCTTCGAGCAGACCACCCGAAAATCAATCTCCGGCAACTCGATGCGCGTGATTTCGAAGGTCTTGATTTCGACGGTTTTGGGTTTGATTTCGGCTTCCTGGCCGGTGCGGGCCAGCTCGTAGGCGCGCTTGCCATCCACTTTCACGGCCGAGAAAATCGGGGGCGTTTGCTGGATGAGGCCGGTGAACTGCTCCGTGGCGGCCCGAATCTGCTCATCGGTGAGGTGGGCGTAGGGGCGCACCAGGTCTACGGCGGTTTCGAGGTCGAAGCTGGGCGTAGTTTCGCCGAGGCGGAAGGTGCCGGCGTACTCCTTTTCCTGGGCCTGAATCTGGTCGATTTCCTTGGTTTTTTTGCCCGTGCAGAGGATGAGCAGGCCGGTGGCCAGCGGGTCGAGCGTGCCGGCATGGCCGATTTTCCGGATGCGCAGGGCGCCTTTCACCTTGCGCACCACGTCGAACGAGGTCCACGTCAGGGGCTTGTCGAGCAGCAGCACTTCGCCCGTTTCAAAATCGTAGTCGGCCAGGGTTTTCGTCGTCATGCTTACAATACGTTCAAAGGCAGCTTTAATGCCAACATAATCAACAAAATACCGCCCGCAATGATGCGGTAGATGCCAAAGGCCCGGAAGCCGTACTTCGCCACGAAGCTCACGAACAGCCGGATGGCCAGCAGCGCCACCACAAACGCCACCACGTTGCCCAGCACCAGCATCTTTATTTCAGCCCCCGAAAACAGGTGAGCAACGTCAACGCCGGCCGCTTTGGCTTCCTTATAATAGTCGTAAATATCCTTCACCGCCGCCGCTGCCATCGTGGGCATGGCCAGGAAAAAGGCGAACTCGGCCGCCGCCCGCCGCGTCAGTTTCTGGGTGAGGCCGCCCACGATGGTGGCCGCCGAGCGGCTGGTGCCCGGCACCACTGCCAGACACTGAAACAGGCCAATCATCAGCGCTTCCTTAAAGCTGGGGTTGGTGACCGGGTGGCCGCCCTCCTGCGAGTCTTCCTGCGGAAACCAGCGGTCGACAAACAACAGTATAACGCCGCCCACCACCAGCATCACGGCCACGGTCGTGACGGATTCGAGCAGCGCGTCGATGTGCTTTTTGAACAGCAAACCCACCAGCACAATGGGCAAAAAGGCCACCAGCAGCTTCAGGTAGAAGTCGATGTTCTGAAAAAAGCGCTTCCAGTACACCACCAGCACCGATAGGATGGCCCCGAGCTGAATCAGGACCAGATACAGCTTGAAAAACGGCGTGGGCGGAATGCCCAGCAGGGCCGAGGCAATAATCATGTGCCCGGTGCTCGAAACGGGCAAAAACT
>JANNDE010000765.1:0-11020 GCA_031387395.1 Hymenobacter sp. | reverse complement strand
CAACCCCATCTGAATCCAATAAATCTTTAACTGTTACACGATGCCGTGCTGCAGTTTTATGCGGTATTAATCCGCCTTTCGGCGGGCTATCCCCCAGATTCAGGTAGGTTGGTTACGCGTTACGCACCCGTGCGCCACTATCTCTATTGCTAAAGACCGTTCGACTTGCATGTATTAGGCCTGCCGCTAGCGTTCATCCTGAGCCAAGATCAAACTCTCCATTGTAAAATATTCTACACCATGGCGAACCATGGCTGATGTCGAGTGCTAATCCGACTCGTATTAACGAGTTCATGTCTTCGTGTTACGCTTGTAATTGCTGCTTCTCACATCGCTGTGAGAAGCCCTTACTATTTGTCTTTTCCAAACATTCAAAGAACGTGTATCAGGCCCGGTTGGCGTGATAGTGTGGCTGTTAGCAGCCTGTTTCTCTTGCTTTTACTTCCCTTTCCTGCGATTGGGAGTGCAAAGGTAAGCAGAACTTTCTAACGGACAAGCAAAAGATGAAAAAAATTTATTTTTCTTCGTTTCTCTTTTCAATCCGTTTCTGCCTCCTATCGAAGCGGGGTGCAAAGGTAAGACGCTTTTTTCGGCTTTCGCAACACCTTTTGAAATTTAATTTTCGAAGGCTTTTGCGGAGCGAGCACGGGAGGCGATACAAGTATAGCTGCCGTGGAGTTCCTAACCGTTTCAATTTTCTGTGGAGCAGTTGCAGCAGCAGAACCCGATACCCTGTTGGTGATTGGGAGTGCAAAAGTAGGAGTAATTTCTGGAGTGGCAAGGGGTAGCAGGCAACTTTTGTGGGGAGCGGACGTAGCGGACGTGCTTTTAAGGAGACGGGGTGTTTGTTATCAGGGACTTAGGGAACGAAGGTTTTTTAGGAAATTTTAGCGGATGAGTTCGGGGGCGAAGAATTCGGTAAGGTTGGGATGGTGTCGGCGGGGGCGTTGGGCTTCGTATTGCTGGATTTTGCGGCCTAATTGAGCTAAAAAGGGCTGACCGATGCTGTCATATTCGTAGGCACCGTCGTTAATAATACCGTCCTGGTTGACGTAGAAGACGGCACTGAGGAGAAATTCGGACTGGTGGAGGGAGTCGGCGAAGTAGGCGACATCGGCTAGATAGCCGTGGGACATGCCTACTATGTTGTAGATGCGGAGGGTGGATTGACGGGGGAGGTCGGGGTTGCGGCCGTAGTAGAGGTATTTTTTGTAGGCGTCGAAGTAGCGGGCGGGGGCGTAGGGATGGAAGCCGGACTCGTGCGGGGTGGCGTGGAGGTAGCGGCGGAGGAAGGCGTAATCCGTGGGGGTGAGGCGGAAACGCTGGGGGGCGGGGACGGATTCGGGGAAGAGGAGGCTTTGAAGGAGGGCGGTGATGTCGGGGAGCGGGAGGTGGTTGGCGGCGGTGAAATCGTAGGGTTCGGGGATGACGCGGGTACCGACCTGGTAAGCACGGCCTCTGAGGACGCGGCCGAGGGGGCTGGTATAGGGCACGGGGTTGTATTGGGCGAGCTCCTTATATAGGGTATCACCTTGAGGGGTGTGGAAGCTGATGGGATTGGTATGCCGGTTGGCGGCGGTATCGCAGGGAGCGAAGCGGCGGGTGATGCGGACATTGGGGTGACCGAGTTGGGCGAGGCGCTCGTTGAGGGGGCGCTGGCCGAGGAATTCGTATAGGCGGTTGTAAGCAATGTTGTCGCTTACCAGGAGCATTCGTTTGATGTAGTTGCCAACGGTAGCGGTTTGGTCGGAATCGGCGGGGGCAGCGAAAGGGACGGGGATTTGGCAGAGGTAGGCGGCACCGGTGGCCATGATGGTGCGGCGGGTGACGGCGGGTTTGTGGAGGTCGTTGAGCTTTTCGAGGGACAGGGCTACTATGGGGAGTTTGACTAAGCTTGCGGGGTTGAAGTATTGATGGGAGTTGAGGTGGTAGGTGTGGGGGGTGAAGGTGGGGCGGTTTTGGGCGTCGCGGTTGATTTGGGTGTAGATGATTTGGAGCTCGTATCGGGGGTTGGTGGCGACACGCCTTAAAAGGGGGTTAGCGTTTAGTAAAGAGTCTAGGAAGGGGGAATCTTCGGACGTTAACCTCACCCCCCGGCCCCTGCCTGGCACGGCCCCTCTCCAAAAAAGAGGGGGAGCCTGACTTTGCGGACGGGTAACCTCCCCCCCCGGCCCCTGCCGGGCGCGGCCCCTCTCCTGCGGAGAGGGAGAGGCTGATGTGATGGAGTTTTGTTGGGTGGTAAGGGTTGTGAAAGCAGTTGCTACAGCCAGGATTGCTGTTCCTATCATGTAAGAGCAGAATTTCGTTTGAAATTTTAGGAGCGTTTCCATAGGATAGTGAAATAGAAAGGGCCGTGATGTTGCCACCACGGCCCTTTGAGGCGGTTATTATTGGATAGCTAGTCGGCCAGAGGGACCTGGCGCTTGGCGAGGAGGAGATTGGAGTCAGTTTGACGCCAGTTGTAGCCGGTGCCGAACGGGAGGGCTTTGGGTTTGCGGAGGGTGTCGCGGTAGGCGGCCGTTAGCTCGGGCTGATATTGCTTGGCGAAAAGGTTGATGGGGCGGCGGTAGGTGCCGTAGTAGTTGAACTGCCAGGCACCTTTCTGGAAATACTTCATGGCGATGCCGGAATCGTCTTGCAGGATGTAGCGGCTGCGGCGGAGGACGGTGCGGCGGACCTGGTTGAAGTAGCTTTTGTGCATGAGGTAGGTAGCCGACTTCACGTAGGTAGTGAGGGGGCCGAGGTGGCGCACGAATTCGAGGGGAGCTTTTTTGGCGTTGAGCTTCCAGTCGCTGAGGTCGGCGGAGAAGTAGTAGATGGTTTTAGGCTGGCCATCGGGGCCACGGAGCTTCATTTCGACGCCGGGAATGGATTTTGGGTCGGGAGTTTGGATAGAGTCAGCGTCGAGCAGTTGGCCGGTGGCATCGAGCTGCACGGGGCGAATGGCGGTGATTTGGTTGCCGGTGCGGGCGGCGAAGAGCATCATCAGGGGCAAAGCGCCGTCGAGCTCGACGGATTTCAGGTCCACGGCCATGTCGTTGGTACGGAAGAAACTGAAATTGAGCACCGACCAGAGCGAAGTTTTGATGGCGGGCAGCAGCCTGGGGTTTTTGAGGGTAGTGCGGGCGGGGATGCTGCCCACGGGTTCGAGACCCATCAGAACGTAGGTTTGGCTGGTGGGGAACATCGTGAAGACGTTCAGGAAATCGGGGCCGCTGAAGGGGTAGAAGATGGTAGGGCTGTTGGCGTGCACGGAATCGAGCTCGGTGTTGGCCCACTGGGTCATGCGCGTGGTGTGGGTGGCGCGGTACTTCGCCCAGCTTTTGTCCTGGTCTTTGGCGAAGGCTTGCCAGGCGGGCGTGGCGGCCACGGCGGCGAGGGTGCTGTGCTGACTGGGCTGCTGCCCGCCGAGGAATAGGGCCACATCCTGCGCGTAAGCAGTATCGGGGGCGGTGAGGCGGTTGGGACGCGGGGCGGCTTTGGTGCCGGCGGCGACTGACGATGCTGATTTGGTGGAATCAATAGCATCGGCCGTGGTGGCCATAGTTTCTTCCTTGACGGAAGTCGCGGTTTCAGTTTTCGTGTTCGACTCGGAGCAAGCGGAAAGCAAGAGCAAGGCGGCGGGCAGGAGCCGAAGCGCGGCGGTGCGGAGGGTCATTATAGAAGGTGTGATGAAAAACGGCGAGCTGCAGAAGGCCCCAATGAAGCTGCAAGTTACAAGGGGTTACCCTCATCCCTGCCGGGCACGGCCCTTCTGCTTGGGGAGAAGGGGAGCCAGGCGAAAACAATATCAGACCTTGGTAGTGGCTGGGGACACGGCCAAGCGTGTAGTGAGAAAGTAGACCAAGGCGCCGACGGCCAAAGTCGAAAGGCCGTAAAGCGATTCCCAAGGTTTGTCGCGCAGGATGAAAGCCAGGGTCCACCCGCTTAGACCGAGGAAAATCAATGGGGTGATGGGATAACCCCAGGCGCGGTACGGGCGCGGCAAATTGGGCTGGCGGACGCGAAGCACGAACAAACCCAGCACGGTGATAAAAGTGAATAGGTTCAAGACAAAGCCGGCATATACCAATACGCCCTGGAAACTGGGCTTCAGAATAAATGCCAGCGTGATGGCGGTTTGGAGCAGCAGGGCCCTCACGGGAATGCCGGCGCGGCTTTTGGGGGCCAGGAAGCGCAGGGCGGGGATGTCCTCGCCCATTGTCTGAACGATGCGGGGCCCGGCGAAAACCATTGAGCTGATGGTGGAAACCAAGAGCCCGGCGATAACGCCGCCCATCAGCCGGCCGCCAAGGGGCCCGAATAGCGAGGTGGCCGCCACGAAACCGACCTCCAGCTGGCCCTTCAAACCAGCAATTGGGGTGGAGCGTAGGAATACGTAGTTTAGACCTACATATAATAAGAGGACGATGGCAGTGCCAGCCAGCAGGATGCGCGAGAGGTTACGCCTGGGATTTTCGATTTCGCCGGTGACGTACACGGCCGCATTCCAGCCGGAATAAGCGTAGCTCACATACACGAGGCTCACGGCGAAAGCGGGGCTGAGCAGGGCCTGCCAGCCGGCGGCATCGGGCAGGAAGCTGATGGGCTGGCCCTCCCCTACCACCATGCCCGCACCGATGAACACGACCAGCACGCCCACTTTCAGGGCCGTAATAATGATTTGGAGGCGGCTGCCGACGCGGGTGCTGCTGCCGTGCACGAGGGCAAGGGCCAGCACCACGGCCACCGAAAGCCACTGCGGATGCAGGCCCGGCCACACGCTTTTGGCGTATTCGCCCAAGGCCAGCGCGGCCAACGCCGTGGGGGCCGCAAAGCCCACCGTGGCCGACACCCAGCCCGAAAGGAAGCCCAGCGCGGGGTGGTAAATCTGGCTCAGGTAGTGGTATTCGCCGCCCGAGCGGGGCATGGCAGCCGCCAGCTCGGCGTAGCTCACGGCCCCGCAGAGGGCAATGAGGCCACCCACCAGCCACAGCATCAGCAGCGCGAAGCCGCTTTGAATGCCCATCACCTGGAAACCGAGGCTGGTGAAAACGCCCGTGCCCACCATGTTGGCAATGACGATGGCCGCACCGGTAAGGAAAGTGATTTTATAAGGGGTTCGGGTAAGCTCGGGCATGGTGCAAAGATGCGAACGAGTTGCCCGAAGAAGTCAGGATAGAAAGAACGTCATGCCGAGCGAAGCCAAAGCAGCTCGACTGCGAAAGTAAATAATTACTCGCGCGGTAGAGCCTGCTTCGATTTCGCTCGGCATGACGTTCTTTTATTCCAATCCTCTTAATTACGCTACAGCTTTCGGCTTTTTGTAGAGCGGCACGGTACTGCACGGCTCGCCGTACATGATGCTGCTGGTTACGGGGAGCAGCTTTTGCATGATGGCGACGTAGGCGAAAGTGGGCACGTTGCCGCAGCCTTTGACCACCACTTTGGCGTCGCGGTATTCTTCGATATCAATCGCGGCGATGGCTTCTTCGAACAGCGACTGTTCCAACGCATCAAGGTTGCCGAAGACGTAGCGGTGGGCGTGGTGCTGGAGCCTGGTGGCGAGCAGCATATAGGCCCAGGTGGGAACGATGGCATCAGCGGAGCACATGATGGCGACGTTTCGGCCGTCGTAGCGTGTCCAGTCGTGGGTTTTCACGAACTCGCGGAAGTCCTTTTCGCGCAGGATGAGGCCGTGGAAAAGGTTGTCCTTGATGTCGTACACCACCCGCTCGCCGGGGTGAATGAGTTCTTCCAGGTTGAGAGTGACGAGGCCGGAGTTGGCGACGCGATTGACGAAGAGAGGTTCCATATCCATAGAAATTATTAGCAGAATGAGTTAGAACAGTGCTTCGCAGGCAACAGTTACAACAGCGGTGACAACAAGCCAGCAACCATGAAGACTAAACTTTGCGCGCATTGCCAGCAGGAGGCTACCACGCTATACCGGATTCAAACAGCGGCCAGCGGCAAGAGCTGGGTTTTTGTCTGCGAGAGCTGTTGCATCAAAGCGAAACCCCAGCCGGGCTACCGCTACGGCGGCACCTGGCAAGGCTACCGGCACTAGTCCAAAAGCTCACAACGACTGTTTTTTCGGCGTGGTGGTGTACACTTCTTTTAGATAAAACGGCTCATAGTACGCCACATCCTGAAATTCCTGCCGGTGGAATGCGGCCACACCCAGCTGCCCCACCGAAACAGCCGAGGGCTCAATCCCCGCCAGGAAACCAGCGTTGGGATGCTCCCCCAGCAGCGCCTGAAACTTCGCCGCGCCATTACCAAAGAATAACACGGAATGCCGGGCCAATTGTTCGGCCAGCGTCTCGGCATCGAGGATGAGGGGCGTGGGGGCCAGTACCTCCTGCCCCGCGTGGGTATGGATAGCGGCGTATACTTCCTGCCGCCGGGCATCCAGCATGGAGCAATACAGCCAGCTTTCGGGCCGGGCGGTACCAGCCGTTACCTGCGCCGCCAGCGCTTTGAGCGTGCTCACGGCTACTAGCGGAATATCGAGCGCGAAACACAGGCCCTTGGCGGCAGCGGCCCCGATGCGCAGGCCGGTGTAGGAACCAGGCCCGTCGCTCACGGCCACGGCGGCAAGGTCGGCCAGCTGGTGGCCGGTGTTTTCGAGCAGCTGCCCGATGAGCACGGTGAGGTGGGTGGAGTGCGACTTATCGAGCCGCAGCTCGGACTGGCCGATGAGGGAACCGTCTTCGAGGCGGTGCAGGGCAACGGAGCAGACGGGTGACGAGGTTTCGAGGGAGAGTAGGAGCGTTTGCATGGAGCAGGCAAATTTACGGCCTGCGCATTTGGCCGTGACTACCTCACCCGGCTTCTATTTATTGCCGCTAAGCAAGTCAATAATCCGGTCTAGCTTATTATCTATTGCGCCTACTTTGGCTCCTAATGCGGCAACCTGAGAATCCAAGGACCCTATTTTAGTGTCAGTTGCTGCAATTGCGTCTTTGACATCTACTAACTCTTTCAATACAAATTCAATATTGTCACTTTGAACCGTGACTATATTCACTAGCTGCTTGAGTTGCGCCGTGTGGCGGTCAGCCACGGCCAGCGTCTGAGAAACGAGCGGTTCGAGTTGGTCGAGGCGTTGGTCGGCAGTCATGGGTAAAACAAGGAAGTAAGAAGCTATAAATTGACTACTACAAGTTGTACCAATATTCTTGACTCTGTTGGTCCATATCCAAACTATCGTTGTAGAAACTAGAAGAGTTACGACGTGACTCCCACATTGACTCTTCCGGCTCATCTTCAAAGTCATCAATCCTTTTCACAGGCTTGCGAACGTACCTTCTTAAATATATCGCGACTAAATAGTGCATTCTTTTATCCTTATAGCAATTGATAGTTGGATAAAAGAATTCGTGTCCAGAATCAATCAACTCTTTGATTACATTTCTAGATAGAAAAACGTAGTCTAAGCTTCTAATACACCAGCTTAAATAATCGGGGTGTTCAGATAAAACTTGTCTTACCGTTTTTGCTTTGTGCCTGCCTGATTTAAAAACCGTATCGAACTCATATGTTTTGATTTTACTCAAGTACGCGTCCAATTCATCCCAGCCGTTAAAAGCGTTTCGGTCTTTTGTAGAACCGCCATATTTTGTGACCCAATAACTATTATCAATAGCCTCATTGGCTATCAACAAGTTAGACACGCTATTCCACAGAAGTTCTCGTTGCTGTTGGGTAGTCATGTTGCTAAATGTCTAAAAATCCTTACTTCGTCCCCGCCGACTTGCGGGCGCTGGCAGCCTGGCCCGACGGCTTCAGCAGCGCCGCATACCGGTTCGGGTCGTTCAGGACGGCCACGGCCTGGATGATGTTGGGGTCGTCGTCGAAGCCGGCTTCGGTGCGGCCCTTCTCGAAGTAGTAGCGCGACACGATTTCCTGCTCCAGCAGCTCCTTTATTTCGGGCTTGAAGCGCTGCAGGTCGTTGGCTTTGTTGACGGTGATTTTTTTCCGGACGGCTTCGAGCTCCAGTTTCACGTCGTCGTAGTGCTTGTCCTCTTTCACCTTCTTGCTGAGGTCGGTGAGGGCCTTTTCGGCGTCGGTGCTGTAGCTGATGTTCTTGCCTTGCAGGTAGGCCACGAACTTCTGGTAATCCACATCCGAAAGTTTGAACTGGCGGGCGGGCACGATGGCGGGGTGCTCGGCGCGGTAGCGGGTGGCGTAGTCGAACAGGTAGCTTTTCTGGAGCAGGATGCGGGTGATGTCGGCGATTTCGCGGTCGTTCACCTCCACGTCGGGGGCCACGCCGCCGCCGTCATACACGGTGCGGCCGGCGGTGGTTTTGAAAGCCGTGCGCAACGAATCGGGAAACTTGCCCAGCGTGCCGTCTTCGCTGCGGTGGGCGTAGTCGATTTCCTGGATGCAGCGGCCGCTCGGGATGTAGTATTTGGCGGTCGTCACCTTCAGCTGCGAGTTGTAGCTCAGCGGCCGGGTGGCCTGCACGAGGCCTTTTCCGAAAGTGCGCTCGCCCACCACCACGGCGCGGTCGTAGTCCTGCAACACCCCCGACACGATTTCCGAGGCCGACGCCGAGCGGCTGCTCGTGATGATGGCCACCGGAATCTGGGTATCGAGCGGCACGTCGAGGGCCCGGTAGGTTTTGTTCCACTCCGTCACCTTGCCCTTAGTGCTCACGACATCGAGGCCCTTGTCGATGAAGAGGTTGGAGATGTTCACGGCCTCATTCAGTAGGCCACCGGGATTGTCGCGGATGTCGAACACGATTTTCTTCGCGCCCTGCTCCTTTAGCTTGGTCACGGCGGCGCGCACTTCCTTACCGGCATCCACCGTGAAGCTGCCGAGCTGGAAATAGCCCACATCGCCGGAAATCATGCCGGTGTAAGGCACATTCTCGACCTGAATTTTATCGCGGGTAATGTCGATTTGCACCGGCTTGTCCTGGCCGTAGCGCGTCACTAGCAGTTTTACCACCGAATTGGCCTGGCCCTTGAGGAGCTTGCTGATGTCGCCGTTCGACTTTTTATCGACCACCACGCCGTTGATATCGAGGATTTCGTCGCCGGGGAGCAAGCCGGCTTTTTGGGCCGGGTAGCCTTCGTAGGCGCTTTGCACCACGGTTTTGCCGTTGCGCTTCACCACTGAGGCCCCGATGCCACCGTACTGCCCGGTGGTCATGGTGCGGAAGTCCTCGATGTCGTCCTCCGGAATGTAGTTGGTGTAGGGGTCGAGCGAGCGCAACATGGCATCGATACCCGTTTTCACCAGCTTGGCGGGCGTTATCTCATCGACGTAATACGTATTGACCTCCTTGAAGAGCGTGGCGAAAATGTCCAGGTTCTTGGCGATTTCGAAGTACCGCTCGTTGTCGGAAGCAGCGCGGAACGATACCAAACCCAGCGTGCTCAGGGCCAGCGTGGCGAGTAGCTTTTTGCGGATAGTCATACGGAATGCGAGTAGCGGGTCGACACGAATCTACGGAGCCGGCGGCGAAGCAGGGGCTGCTTCAGGCGTCGTGCCCAGCAAACGATGGAAAGCGGAAATTAATTTTTTTTCCACCATCATCAGCGGGCTTTTTTCCTTCCCCGTGAAGATAATACCCAGCAGCGCGATTTCGTGCCCGTTGGGTTGCTCCGTGAGCCGATATTTATGGAGTCGGTACGCCTCGCGGATGAGCCGCTTGAGCCGGTTGCGGTCGACGGCCCGCTTGAAAGTGCGCTTGCTCACGCTGATGAGCACCTGCGGCGGGGCCGAAGTGGGCGCGGCCGCTTTTATCCAGACGATGCGCAGCGGGTAAACGCCAAAAGAGGAACTCTGCTTGCTGAAAAGCTCTTCGATGAGCTTTTTGCGGCACAGGTGCTCCTCTTTCGGGAAAGTGTATTTTCTCTTGGCGGTGGGCTGAAATTCGTTAGCTATTGGCTCCGTCACGTTGCTTGGCTGTTGGCCGCTGCTTTAGCGGCAAAAACTACTTTGGAAAAGCCGGAAATAGCGAAGCCGCATTGCCATGACAGAAATAATCCTGTCTCAGCAATGCGGCAATCTGCTAGCTATCAGCTAAGCGCTTGCAGCTAACGGCTATGACGACTAGCGCTTGTGCTTGCCTTCGTCGGATACGGTGAGGCGCTTGCGGCCTTTGGCACGACGACGGGCCAGCACGTTGCGGCCGTTAGCGGATTCCATGCGGAGACGGAAGCCGTGCTTGTTTACACGCTTGCGCTTCGAGGGCTGATAGGTACGTTTCATATCAATGAATCTTAAAAAAACGAGTTTCGAGTTGGGCCGGCAAAGGTACGAAACTCGGTCGGAAAAGACAAGGGCTTGTAGCACATGTGCTACAGAAGCGCCGTAAACGGCCA
Organism: Hymenobacter sp.; assembly: GCA_031387395.1. Lineage (GTDB taxonomy): Bacteria > Bacteroidota > Bacteroidia > Cytophagales > Hymenobacteraceae > Hymenobacter. Next base: position 695 of record JANNDE010000765.1, on the reverse strand, counting down.
TTTCTCCCAGTTTTTTACCAATCCCGCCTTCACCGGATTCATCACTACGTAGGCATTAATCAGCTCTAATTCCCGCGTTCCGCGCACCAGATGGTCGTAACTTTCGTGCTGCCAAAACGGGCCGCTACGCTGCAACAACTGATTGGCCCGATGGGCGGTGCGGCCTTTGAGGCGCTGCATGAGCTTACCAAAAGAAAAGTCCGACACCTCCGGCAACTGCATGACCAGATGCACGTGATTGGGCATGATGCAATAGCTGAGCACATTGATATTCAGTTCGACAAGCAATTCAATCTCCTGCTTTACCACCGCCGCTATGGCGGGATGTTGCAACCACACAGGGCCAATGCAATTGCCATCAAGCTGCACATCGAATTTGCCGAAACAGGCTTTGCGGGCTCGATGCGCGGCGGCGCTTTGTTCTTCGGCCGGAATGGCTTCAGAAATCGTATCCAGCGCAGCTTCTAACTCCGCTTGCAGTTGCTGAATAACCGCGATGGGCAGCGAACCGGCTAGGCGAAACGTAATAAACAGCGTCGCGCCGGGCGGCACGATGTGCGGCATGTTGCGCCGGTAGTACGTTTGCGGATGCATTGCCTTGTAGCACGTGCTTTAGCTTGTGCCTTGACTGAACTGATTTACTGACCCTTTCGGGCGCAAGCTAACAGCATGCGCTACAAGCCCGTAGCGCATGC
>JANNDE010000757.1:0-5717 GCA_031387395.1 Hymenobacter sp. | reverse complement strand
GCACCGGGGGGGCCGGCGCGGGGGCCGGCACCGGGGGGGCCGGCGCGGGGGCCGGGGCTTGCGCGGTGGCGCTGCCGGCCACCAGCCCGCTCAGGGCCAGGCCACCGGCCACGGCCCGAAGGCGCCGCGGCAAAAACAGGGTATTCCGTGGTTTCATAGGGCAAAATAGTAGGCCGACCGGGGCGCGCGACGCGAGCCCATTACCTCATCGTTTCCGGCGGCCGGTTAAGTACAACGGGTTATTCCAGCGTGGCAATATTGGTGATGGACTGTACCCAGCTGAGCTGACGCAGGTAGGCCAGCGTTATTTCCTTGATGGGGCTGTCCATCTCAATGAACTGCCGGGCGGCATCGTTGCGGCCCTTGCGGCTCACGAACATGGTGGCGATGTTGCACTGGTCGTGGGCGATAACCGACGCGATAAAAGCAATGGAGCCCGGCACGTCGTCGGCATCAATAATAAGCGTGTGCAGGCTGCCCGAAAAGTCGGCCGGAAAGCCGTCCACTTCCACGATGCGAATCACGCCGCCGCCCCGGCTCTGGCCCACCACCTCCACCCGGCGGCCGGTAGCGCCATCCAGCAGGTTCAGCTTGATGGTGTTCGGGTGCATGGTCGAGGCATTGCCCACGCTCTGAAACGTGTAGTGCAGGCCGGCGGCCCCGGCGTGGTCGAACGCGGTGCGGATGCGGGTATCGTCGGGGGCATAGCCCAGCAGGCCGGCCACGATGGCCCGGTCGGAGCCGTGGCCCTCGTAGGTGCGGGCAAACGAGTTGTAGAAGGTGATAACCGCCTCGGTAGGCACGGCCCCCAGAATGCGGATGGCGGCCCGCGCAATGCGCACCACACCCGCCGTGTGCGACGAGCTGGGCCCAATCATCACGGGGCCAATCATATCAAAAATACTGGATTTTTCGGCCATAGAAAGGGCGGGAGGAAGAACAAGCGGGGCTAAAAGTAGCGGATGCGGGCTACCCCAACCGCAACCCCGGCCGCGTCGACGACGCAAAGATGCGGGTTTACGACCCGGGGTTGCCCCGGCCTTTGCCCCTTGCTAAGCCGGCAACGCAATTTTCCGATATTTGCCCCGGCCCACCCCGCTGCCATTCACCCGTTTCCTCGCCTTATGTCCCCCGCTCCCACCCCGGACGAATTTTCCCCCGCCGTACTCGAACAGCTGCGCCGCCTGCAGGCCCGCTACGCCCCCGATGGCCAGGACCTGGCCGCCTACCTCGAAGGCCTTTACCACGCCCGCTACATCAACTACTGGGACTACATCGAGCTCGATACGCTGCTCTCGCTCCAGCGCCCGCTCACCAACATTCCCGACGAGCGCATCTTCATCATGTACCACCAGATTTCGGAGCTTTACTTTAAGCTCTGCCTCTGCGAATACGAACAGATTGGCGACCTGCAGGAACCCACGCTGGGCGAAGTCGTGCTGCGCCTGGGCCGCATCAACCGCTATTTCGAGAACCTGATTGACTCGTTCGACGTGATGGTCGACGGCATGGACAAGCAGCAGTTCCTCGATTTCCGCATGGCCCTGATGCCCGCCTCGGGCTTCCAGAGCGTGCAGTACCGCATGATTGAGATTGCCAGCACGGCCCTCGAAAACCTTACCGACAAGGTGAAGCGCCAGGCCCTGGGCGAGGCCTCAGCCCACGACTATGACGAACTGCTGGGCTGCATCTACTGGAAAGCCGGGGCCACCATCGAAGCCAGCGGGGCCAAGGCACTTACGCTGATTGAATTCGAGCGCAAGTATACCGCCGACCTCGTGCGCCACGCCGAAGCTTTCCACGACCGCAACGTGTGGGCCGTGGTGCAGCGCCTCGCGCCCGAGGAGCAGCAGCACCCGCGCCTGGTGCGCACCCTGCGCCAACTCGACATCAGCGTGAACGTGAACTGGCCGCTGATGCACTTCAAATCGGCCGTGCGCTACCTGCAGCGCAACCCCACCGACGTAGCCGCCACCGGCGGTACCAACTGGCGCGGCTACCTGCCACCCAGGTTCCAGCGCCGCATCTTCTACCCCCAGCTCTGGAGCGCGCAGGAGCTGGAGGACTGGGGCAAGGGCTGGGTGGAAAGCGTGCTGGGTGAGGATGTACCCGCGTAGCACGCCGCGTTTGCGGCGCACGCGCTCAACGAGGTATTAGACACCGTGCACTCAAACGTCGCAAAGACGGCGGCCTGCGTTGCATGCTACTTCGCCATGCGCCCCTTCTCGCCGCGCGTTTCGCCCATGCGCCAGTACACCAGCAGCGACAGAAAGGCGCAGCCCGTGACGTACCAGTAAAACCATTCCTCCACCCCATGGTCTTTGGCCAGAAGCGCCACGTACTCGGCCGTACCGCCAAAAATGGCTACCGTGAGCGCAAAGGGCAGTCCCACGCCCAACGCCCGGATTTCGGTTGGGAACAGCTCCGCCTTCACCACCGCGCTGATGGACGTGTAGCCGCTCACCACGAACAGCGCGGCAATGAGCAGCCCGGCAGCCGTCCAGGCGTCGGGCGTGTGGGCCAACAGGCGCAGCAGCGGCACCGTGCCCAGCGTAGCCCCGATGCCGAACATGAGCAGCACCGGCCGCCGCCCTACCTTATCGGAGATGGCACCCAGCAACGGCTGAAACAGCAGCGCCACGGCCATCACCCCGAACGAAATCAGGGTGGCCTGCTCCTTGCTGAACCCGGCCGTATTCACCAAAAATTTCTGCGCGTAGGTGGTGAAGGTGTAGAAGGCCAGCGTGCCGCCCAGCGTGAGGCCCACTACCGTGAGCACCGCCCGCGGGTGTTGCATCAGCTGCCGCAGCTGGCCCGGCGAGGGTACGTGGCCTTCGCCCTCGGCCCCGGCCGCGGCGGCTTGCTGCTTCTGCTCGAAGGCAGCGGTTTCGCCCATGTGGGTGCGCAGATACAGCGCGCCCATTGCCGCCAGCGCGCCAATCACGAAGGGCACGCGCCAGCCCCAGTCGGCCAGCTGGCCGGCCGTGAGCACCTGCTGCAAACCTAGCTGCACCAGCAGCGCCAGCAGCTGCCCGCCCATCAGGGTCAGGTACTGGAAACTCGACCAGAAGCCCCGGTGCCGGGCTCCGGCCATCTCACTCAGGTAGGTGGCCGAGGTGCCATACTCGCCGCCCACGCTGATGCCCTGCACCAGCCGGGCCAGCAGCAGCAGCGCGGGGGCCAGCACCCCGATGGTGGCGTAGCCCGGCGCGGCGGCAATCAGCAGCGAGCCGCCGGCCATGAGCCGCACCGACAGCAGCAGCGCCGCCCGGCGGCCGTGGCGGTCGGCGTAGGCCCCAAGCAGCCAGGCCCCGAGCGGCCGCATGAGAAAGCCCACCGCGAAAATCGCGGCCGTATTCAGCAGCTGAGCCGTGGGGCTACCCTTGGGGAAGAAGACCGGGGCAAAATACAGAGCGAATGCCGAGTAGGCATACCAGTCATACCACTCGACCAGATTGCCGATGGAGCCACTGATAATGGAGCGCAGGCGCGAAATGATGGGTGGGGCAGCGGTCGGATTCATGCCCCAAACTAAGCACCGTTTGGCCGGCGACCGGGGTGAACTGCTGCCCGCGGCGCTTGTACTGCGTTGGCCCGGCGGCGCTTGGCCGTACCTTTGTACCTGCCTTAGCCATTACCTCAGGCCCTGAAGGATAGCCACCTTTCATTTACACAAATGTCAAAACAAGAATTAGAGATACTCCTTGCTCCCGAAATTGCCTTCGACGAGCTGGCCCGCTACGAGGCCATCCTGAAAGAAGCGAGAATGGTGCCAGGCGAAGCCGATTTCGTGCATTTACGCCGCCGCTCGATAGATGCCCGCGGCAGCCAGCCCCTGGTACGCCTGCGGGCCGACATCTACCGCGCTGCGCCTCCAACCGACTTGTTTGGCCCCTGGTTTGTTTATCCAAATGTTAAAACAAATTCACCCCGGGTCATCGTCGTGGGCGCTGGCCCGGCCGGGCTATTTGCCGCGCTGCGCTGCCTGGAGCTGGGCCTGAAACCCATCGTGCTGGAACGCGGCCGCGACGTGCGCGCCCGCCGCCGCGACCTCGCCGCCATCAACAAAGAGCAGCAGGTGAACCCCGATTCGAACTACTGTTTTGGTGAAGGTGGCGCGGGCACGTACTCCGATGGCAAGCTTTATACCCGTGCCACCAAGCGCGGCGACGTGGGCCGCGTGCTACGCCGGCTGGTGCAGCACGGCGCCACCCCCGACATTCTCGTGGATGCCCACCCCCACATCGGCACCAACAAGCTGCCGGCCGTGGTGCAGGCCCTGCGCGAAGCCATCACGACGGCCGGCGGCGAAGTTCGTTTCGAAACCCGCGTGAGCGACCTGCTGCTCGACGGCCCCCAGTTGCGCGGCGTGCTCACGGCGGCCGGCGAAACCATTGAGGCCGACGCCACCATTCTGGCCACCGGCCACTCGGCCCGCGATATTTACGAGCTGCTGCACCGGCATGGGGTGCTCATCGAAGCCAAGCCCTTTGCCCTGGGCGTGCGCGTCGAGCACCCGCAGGCCCTCATCGACCAGGCCCAGTACCGACGGGCCGAGCGCGGGCTGCTGCCGGCAGCCTCCTACTCGCTGGTACACCAAACGGAAGTGCACGGGCAGCAGCGCGGCGTGTTTTCGTTCTGCATGTGCCCGGGCGGCTTCATTGTGCCGGCGGCCACGGCCCCGGGCGAAGTGGTGGTGAATGGCATGAGCCCCAGCCGCCGCGACTCGCGCTTTGCCAACTCCGGCATTGTGGCGGCCGTGGAGCTGGCCGACCTGGACGTGGCCCGCTACGGCCCGCTGGCCGGCCTGCACTTCCAGCAGCAGATTGAGCAGCTGGCCTGTGAGGCGGCCGGCGGCACGCAGCGGGCCCCGGCCCAGCTGCTCGGTGATTTTTTGCAGAATAAGTCCTCAACCGACCTGCTCGAAACTTCCTACCAGCCCGGCTTGGTGCCCGTGCGAATGGACGACGTGCTCGGCCCCGGGCTGGCCGAGCGCCTGCGGCAGGGCTTCCGCGATTTTGGCCGGAAGATTCCTGGCTACGCCACCAACGCGGCTCAGATTGTGGGCGTGGAAAGCCGCACTTCGGCTCCCATTCGCATTCCGCGCGATAAGGATACCTTGCAGCATCCGGTGGTGACGGGGTTGTTTCCGTGCGGCGAGGGGGCGGGCTACGCGGGCGGCATCGTGTCGGCGGCCATGGACGGCGAGCGCTGCGCCGAGGCCGTGGCGGCGCTGGTGCGCCGGTAGCGGCGGGCCGCCAGCACAACCCGCAGGCGGTTAACCACGAACAATCCCAGACAATCCTTCTCAACCAGCTTATCGCTATTATGAAAAAGACGCTCGTGCTCGGCGCTTCCGATAACCCCGCCCGCTATTCGTTCCGGGCCGCCCACATGCTCAAAAAATACGGCCACGAGGTGGTGCCGGTGGGCATCCGCAAGGGCGAGGTGGCCGGCATGGCCATTCATACCGACCGCCCGCAGGCCACCGACGTGGATACCGTGACCCTGTACGTGGGCCCGCAAAACCAGCCCGCCTGGTACGAATACATTCTCGACCTGAAGCCCCGCCGCATTCTCTTTAACCCGGGCACCGAAAACCCTGAATTGGAACGCCTGGCCCACCAGCGCGGCATCCAGACCGAGGAGGCCTGCACGCTGGTGCTGCTCTCGATTGGCCAGTATTAGAGGTTGTAAAAGCTTTTGTTTTTAAGGCG
>JANNDE010000755.1:0-16163 GCA_031387395.1 Hymenobacter sp. | reverse complement strand
GGACTCGCAGAGTCCACGGTACATCTCAGTCCCGGTTCCTGAACCCCAGCCACAGGGCTAGGCCCAGCAGCGTGATGCCGCCCCGAATAATCCAGGCCACCGTTGCGCCCCAGTTGTCAATCCATTTCAGGAAAACGTAGTGCACGTTGGGGTTAATCAGCGGCAGCACCAGCGAAATAAGCCCGCTGAAGCGCAGCCGGCATATGAATAAGCTAAAGCCTGTTCTACGCTCCCACGGCAATGCACGAAATCTCCACCTGCACATCGCGCGGCAGGCGGGCTACTTCCACCGTTTCGCGGGCCGGGGCCGTGGCCTCATCGAAGTACGAGCCGTAAATCTGGTTGATGGCAGCGAAATCGCCAAGGTCCTTCACGAAGATGCTGCACTTCACCACGTCGGCCAGCGTGAGGCCGGCGGCGGCGAGAATAGCCGTCAGGTTCTTCAGCACCTGGTGGGTCTGGGCCGTGATGTCGCCGGGCACGAGCTGTCCGGCCGCGTCGAAGGGAATCTGGCCCGATACGTATACGGTGTTACCCGCCTTCACGGCTTGCGAGTAGGGGCCAATGGGCGCGGGTGCCTGGTCGGTGAGGATAATCTGGTGGGCCATGTGCGGAGTTCGTTAGGGTATCTTTGGCCCAAAGTAACTACCGAAACCATGCACATTCTGGTCATTGATGGCGGCCACGTCGAAGCGGAATTCCGCGAGAAGTTCGGCCCGGCGCACGAGTACACGTTTTTTGGAAGTGGCTTAGGCTATGGAAGCTCCATCGAAGAATTTACCCAAAACGGCAAGCAGTTAATCTCAGTTGCTGATGTTGTATTTGACTTTCGTGATGGTTCTTCCCAGTTATTGACATGGCCAGCAGCGATATCCGGAGTTCCGGTGTTTCTAGAGGCAACTTTGGAAGCAGTTGGCTACGCTGGCTCCACAAACGCTATTATTTATGGCTTTTGTGGCCTGCCTACTCTCCTCAACCGCCCCTTGCTCGAAGTGAGCCTCTACCACGAAGCCGACCGCGCCAAGCTGGCCGAAACCTGCGCCGCCCTCGGCACCGACTACCGCGTGGTGGCCGACCGCGTGGGCCTGGTCACGCCCCGCGTCATCTGCCAGATTATCAACGAAGCCTGCTTCACCGTGCAGGAAGGCACCGCCACCATGCACGACGTCGACCTGGGCATGCAGCTGGGCACCAGCTACCCGCGCGGCCCCTTCGCCTGGGCCAACGCCATCGGCGTAGCCCGCGTGTACGCCGTGCTGGAGGCGATGTGGCAGGATACCCACGACGAGCGCTACAAAGTCTGCCCGCTGCTGAAGCGGCAGGCGCTGCGCGGCGAGCCGTTTGCCGTTTAAGGCGTAGGGTTTAGTGTCTGATGCTCGGATTTTGGTTGTCGCCACTGCACCCAAACGGCCTTCTTATTAAAGTAACGCGCTAAGAGTAGGTTGCACCAATGCTTTGGGTTGTTGCCAATATCAAAGAGAAACAGGCTATTCGGTGCTACTGGAAGGGGCGGAACTGCAACTGAATCGCCCACAACGGTCTGCAGCAGTGCATAGCGGCTTCTTACAGCATCATCATAGCGTTTGGCATCACCACTTAACAAATCGCGGTACGCTTGCCCCACAGTGTTATAATTATGACCAATAATGTCACCACGCAGCCGCCCATTGCCATCGGATAGCAGTGTCAATGCCAGCAAAGCCAATAGCAACGATGGTGATACGCGTGGCAGCGCCCAGCCTTGCCGCTGCGCAAATTGTACCATTCCTATTACGCTAAGCAACCCCGTGATTATGAAGTAAGCATAAAGCAAATTGCGAACTCGCAATACTGGGGGGCAGTGAAGAACGATATAGCTAAATATGTAGCAACCGGTAAGGCCAAGAATCAGTAAGGCAGGCCACAAAAGAGGTGGTCTGACAAGCCGCGCTACTGGCCCTGGGCCAGCCGCTAGGCTTTCAAACAATGGCAAGGCTAAGCCAATTAGCGGCCAAAATGCGGGAAAGGCCAGCCAATTGAGCATAGTGTATGCTGTGGCCGCTACTGCCCGCGCGCAGTCCCAGCCCAGGTTCCACTCGTGAGGGGTGGTGTGAAGACGAGCAAAATTGCCAGGTGCTACTAGCATGGCAACAGCACCTACTGCAGCCGTCAGCGCCACTGCTTTATACGACCAGCTCACCTTTGGAAAAGCCCCTAGCAACCCGACTACGAGTAGCAGACTCAGGCAAGCACTAAATTCAGAAAAGCCAGGAAACAACGCCGCCGCTAACATCATCCCGAAGAATAGTACCCGCTGTGTCCTTGAACCTTGTGGGGCAGCGGCGTACCCACAACCTAGTGCAAGCCCGCTAAAACCCACCAGTATGGGAAGCAGGTAATTGTAGCTACTAAGCACCCAATAAAATCCCTCGGCTGGACTGGGAAATAAAATCAGCACTGCCACTACCAATCCGCTGCCCAATGCCCGCTTTGTAGCCGTGCGTAATTGGCTGCCGGCGGTGAGTCCCCAAGCTAGTCCATAACAACTGCTTACCAGTCCCAATATCAATCCTGCAACTGTCCCATGATAAAATAGCATTCCGCCAAAGCGTAATGGATACACACTGTTAGCAAGCAAGAAGGCATAGCGCCCAGTCCAGTTATGATAAAGGCTCGTGAAGTAAGAAGTGAAACTTACGTGTTTTAATTCTAATACGGTGGCATAGTCATCGTAGTAAGGATGGCTGTAGGCGGCCAGTAGTACGAAGGGAAGTACAACTGCAGCGGCTATTATATGGATGACCACGGAATGATTTTTGCGCATCCGGCTACAGTAAAAAAAGAGGCAGTGCAACGTTACCGTTACCCTGCCTCTAACTTTGAAAAGGACTGTTCTTTGCGGGTGAGTGCGCTACTCCACCGTCACCGACTTGGCCAGGTTGCGGGGCTGGTCTACGTTGCAGCCGCGCAGCACGGCAATGTGGTAGCTCAGCAGCTGCAGCGGCACCACCGATACCAGTGGCATCAGCACCTCGCTGGTATGAGGTACTTCAATCACGTACTCGGCCATGGCCGGAATCACGGTGTCGCCTTCGCTCACGATGGCAATGATGCGCCCCTTGCGGGCCTTCACCTCCTGAATATTGCTCACCACCTTCTCATACGAGCTGTCGCGGGTGGCAATCACCACCATTGGCATGTTCTCGTCAATCAGGGCGATGGGGCCTTGATTCATCTCGGCGGCGGGGTAGCCTTCGGCGTGGATATAGCTGATTTCCTTGAGCTTGAGCGCACCTTCCAGGGCTACCGGGAAGTTGTAGCCGCGGCCCAGGTACAGGAAGTTTGTGGCATCCTTAAACTCCTCGGCGATTTCCTGAATCTGGGCATCCAACAGCAGGGCCTTCTCCACTTTCGACGGAATCATCTCCAGCTCCACCATCAGCTCGCGCAGCTTGGTGTCGGTGATGGTGCCGCGCTTCTGGCCAATAATCATGGCCAGCAGCGTGAGCACCGTTACCTGGGCCGTGAAGGCTTTGGTCGAAGCCACCCCGATTTCGGGGCCGGCGTGGGTGTAGGCCCCGGCATCGGTGGCGCGGGCAATGCTGCTGCCCACCACGTTGCAGATACCGAAGATGGTCGCCCCTTTGCTCTTGGCCAGCTCAATGGCGGCCAGGGTGTCGGCCGTCTCGCCGCTCTGCGAAATCGCAATCACGATGTCGCGCTCGGTAATAATCGGGTTGCGGTAGCGGAACTCCGAGGCGTACTCTACTTCCACCGGAATGCGGGCCAGGTCCTCAATCAGGTATTCGGCTACCAGGCCGGCGTGCCAGCTCGTGCCACAGGCCACGATGATGATGCGCTGGGCATTGATAAATTTCTGCTCGTAGGCCCGGATGCCGCCCATGTTCAGGTGGCCGGCATCCAGCTCCAGGCGGCCGCGCATCGAATCAAGAATCGAGCGGGGCTGCTCAAAAATCTCCTTCAGCATGAAGTGCGGGTAGCCGCCCTTCTCAATCGAGTCGAGCTCCATCTCCAGCTTCTGGATGTAGGGCGTCTGGCTTACATCTTCGCGGCTGCGGATTTCCAGCTGCCCATCGCGGATGACCACGATTTCGTAGTCGTTCACGTACACCACTTCGTTGGTATACTCGATGATGGGCGTGGCGTCGGAAGCAATAAAGAACTCCCCCTCGCCGATGCCAATCACCATCGGCGAGCCCTTGCGGGCGGCAATGAGCTGGTTCGGCGCATCCTTGCTGAGCACCACAATGGCATAGGCTCCCACCACTTCGTGCAGGGCCAGGCGCACGGCCTCTTCCAGCGAGCAATGGTTTTGCTTCTGGATTTCCTCAATCAGGTTCACGAAAACCTCGGTGTCCGTATCAGAATGAAAAACGTGGCCCTGTTGCTGCAGGTGCGTTTTCAGCGCCGCGTAGTTCTCAATAATGCCGTTGTGGATAATGGCAATGCGCTCCGAAGTAGAGTAGTGCGGGTGGGCATTCTCGTCGTTGGGCTCGCCGTGGGTAGCCCAGCGGGTGTGGCCCATGCCCACGTTGGCGTGCGTATTCTTCTCGGCAATAAAAGCTTCCAGGTCGCTCACCTTGCCTTTTTTCTTATAAACGGTCAGGTCACCATTGAGCAGCGCTACGCCGGCCGAGTCATAGCCGCGGTATTCGAGGCGATGCAGACCTTTAAGGATGATGGGGCAGGCCTCGCGATGGCCCAGATAAGCAACAATGCCGCACATGGCAGGATGAATTTAGAAGTTAGAATAAAAGCGCCGCCCATTGGCATAGCTATGGGCCGGCGGGGTGGCACTTAGCGCTTCGAATAATATACCCGCAGCTTGATATTAGCCGCGTCGAGCGCGGCCCGGTTCAGCGTAAGGGCGCTGTTTAAACGCAGGGGAGTGGATGGCGTTATGACGTAGCTGTCGGCTAGCAGCACCAACGACGCTGGGTTGCCGGCGAGCTGGCTGCTCAGGTAGGCTTGCAGGTAGCTGGTAACGGGTAGGGTGTAGTACGTCTGGGCCGCCGAAATGGTGGTGAGATAACCGACGGCCGGCGAGTTGGTGCCCGTCTGGGGCGCGCCATCGGCCTGCACAATGCGGGCGGTGGGCAGGAAGTTGGCGATGCGCTGCAATACCGTGTTAGCGGCGTTAACCTCTACCGCGTACAGCTGCGAAGGCACGGGAAACAGCACCGTACTGAAGGGCTTCACCGGTACCCGTAGCTCGGCCCGGTTAATGGTGAGGCCCCCGGCGGTGGCCGCTTGCGTGAGGGCCTCCAGGCCCGTGAAGGTGACGCGCGTGCCCAGGCCATTGCCTTCCTGAACGTAGCTCGTGCCGCCAAGCGCGATGCCGGGCACGAAGCCCGCGCTGCTGCTGAGCGCGGCCAGGGCCGATGGCAGCGCGGGGGTAATCTGGGTGTAGTAGCGGGGGTCGCTGCTGGCCGAAAGCCTATTGCTGCTGAAAACCGGCCCGAAATACACCGAATACGAGCGCTTGAGCGTGTCGAGCAAAGCGGGCTTGTTGTTGCGCGTTGCCCACGCCGACGTGCTGTGGAAATACAGCACCATCTTAGCTGGGTTGGGCCGGCCGAAGCTCACGACGCCGCTGTTGTAGCTGGCATTGGGGGCAATGGCCAGGCCTTTCAGCTTGGCATCGAGCTGGGGCTGGCCGAAGCCGGGCACGCGCAGCTGGGCAAACAGGTCGGTGGCCAGCGTCAGCGGCAGGGCGGGCTGGGTGCCATTGGCCGCGCGGCGCTGCAGCACCAGGCGCACGGTCTGGTCGGGCACGGTGGTCGTAACGGCCGGAATAGCAGGCGTCACCGAGGTGTTAGCCGCCGTCACTACCTGCACTTTGGTGCGGTCGAGGCGGCTGCTCACGTTTTGGGCCAGCGTCAGCAGCCCTGGCTCCGACGAGTTGGCGTTGTACACCTGCCGCTCATCGAGCGGGTTGGCCAGCTGAAACACATCGAACCGGGCCGGCGTGCTGCTACTGCCATTCACGCGGTCGAAGCCCATGATTATCACCGTCGAATCGAGCGTTGGCGGGCCGCTGAAAAGCGTGGTGTTGGTGAATTTCGAGGGCAGCGAGTCGGCCACGCTCACGTCCACTACGTTGAGGAACGCGCGGGCCGTAGTGGTGCCGGCCACGTTATCGGCGAGGCGGCCCACGAGGAAATGGTCGGTTTTCTGGGTTTGTACCGAATCCAGCCGGACGGTGCCGCTGGTTACGTCATAGTCCTGGTACTGCGTATTGGTCGTGGCCGTGTCGGGCAGGTCCACGTTGAGAGCGGTGCCGGTATCGCAGCTGGTCAGGGCCAGGGCGGTGAGGGCAGCCAGGGGAGCGCAACGGCTAGTTAGCCAATTCATTATACAGGGCTAGGTAAGAAGAGTGCAGGTTTTCATCGGTCGCTACCTGGCTAAGCTTGTTGTGGAGGGCGTATTCGTGAAACAGGCCGTTCATGTTTTCCGAGAAGTCTTCGTCGGAGCGCACCACGGTGTCTGCATACTCCATGCCCATTTTCACGAAACCGCTGAAGTCAGCCGTTTTCAGCGAAGCCAGCATGTCATCGTCGATGTCGAGCATCTTGGCTTTCTCCAAAATGTTGCCTTCGAATTTGTCCATGAACTCGTTGTTATAAATCGAGAACACCGACTTGGCATCTTTGAACACCGGGTCTTTTTTGTAAGTCGTTTTCAGGTAGAGCGGAATCAGGCCGGTCATCCAGTCGGAGCAGTGCACGATGTTGGGCGACCAGCCCAGCTTCTTCACCGTTTCGAGCACGCCTTTGCAGAAGAAAATGGCGCGCTCGTCGTTGTCGGCGTAAAATTTATCGTTCTTGTCGACCAGGGCCGACTTGCGATGGAAGTAGTCCTCGTTATCGATGAAGTACACCTGCAGCTTGGCCGTGGGGATGGACGCTACTTTGATGACCAGCGGCTTCTCGTCGTCGCCCACCGCAATGTTGATGCCGGACAGGCGCACGACCTCGTGAAGGCGGTTTTTGCGCTCGTTGATGATGCCAAAACGCGGTACGAAAATGCGAATCTCGCAGCCCATTTCCTGCATGCTGGCCGGCAGCCGCCGCAGCATTTCCGCCACTTTCGTGGTCTGCAGAAACGGGTCGATTTCGGTGGCCGCGTAGAGGATTCTTAGCTTCGACATACAGGTTTTTTTGAAGAGGATGGAACAAGTCCACACCATGGGTGCACAAAATTACACAATTTTGAGCGGAATTTCAACATGCCATCGCCTGACACCCCTTCCAGGGTCCTACTTCTTCTCATGCAGATACTGACTACCGCCGCCGGGTTGCAAGCCCATACCGAAAGCGCCCGCCGGGCCGGCCGGCGCATTGGGCTGGTGCCCACCATGGGGGCCCTCCACGCCGGCCACCTGCAGCTGGTGCAGGCCGCCCGCGCCGAATGCGACGAGGTGATTGCCACCATTTTCGTGAACCCGACGCAGTTCAACAACCCCGACGATTTCCGCCTCTACCCGCGCGTGCCCGATGCTGACGCCGCCCTGCTGGCCCCGGCCGGCTGCACCGCCCTGTTCGCGCCCTCGGTGGAGGAAATGTACCCCCGGCCCACGGTGCTGCGCTTCGACTTTGGCACCCTGGAGCGGGTGATGGAGGGGGCGCACCGGCCCGGCCACTTCAACGGCGTGGCCACGGTGGTGAGCAAATTATTTCACCTGGCGCGGCCGCACCGGGCCTATTTCGGGCAGAAGGACTGGCAGCAGGTGGCCGTGGTGCGCCAGCTGGTGGCCGATTTGTCGTTCGACCTGGAAATTGTGGCCTGCCCCACCATCCGCGAGGCCGACGGGCTGGCCATGTCGTCGCGCAACCGCCGGCTCGATGCCCCGGCCCGGGCCGCCGCGCCGCTGCTCCACCGCGTGCGGCTGGCCGCCGCCGCCCCGGTGCGGCTGGGCATGCCACCGCTACAGGTGCAGGCCGGAGCCGAAGCCGCCCTGGCCGCCGAGCCGCTGCTCACGCCCGAGTACTTTGCCGTGGCCGATGCCCTGACACTGCAGCCGCTGGCGGCCTACGCGCCGGGCCGGGCCGTGGTGCTGTGCCTGGCCGCGCACCTGGGCGGCGTACGGCTGATTGATAACGTGGTAGTAGAAGGGTAGGGCCCCGGGCCCCGTGCTGGCCGGAGGAGGGGTTATCTTTGTGGCTCACTTTAGCCCCTCAACAGTTCAAGCCATGCATATTGAAGTAATGAAGTCCAAAATCCATCGCGTAACGGTCACGCAGGCCGAGCTGCACTATGTGGGCAGCGTGACGATTGACGAGGATTTGCTGGACGCGGCCAACATGGTGGAAAACGAGAAGGTCACGGTCGTCGACATCAACAATGGCGAGCGGTTCGAGACGTACACCATTCGGGGCGAGCGGGGCACGGGCGTTATCTGCCTCAACGGCCCGGCGGCGCGCAAAGTGGCAGTGGGTGACATGGTTATCATCTTCTCCTACGCCTTGGTCGACTTTGCCGAAGCCCGGGCGCACAAGCCCACGGTTATCTTCCCAAACGAGCAGAACCGCTTAGCCTAACCAATGGGTGAATGGGTGAATGAGTGAATGCGCGCAGGATTGTCGCGGCCGTTCACCCATTCGCCCATTCGGCCATTCACCCATTGCTATCGATGAAGCATTTTTTGACGGTTCTGAAGTACGCGCTGTTGCTCAGCATTTCGGGAGCCCTGATGTGGTATGCCATGCGCGGCCTGAAGTGGGATGCCATTGGGCACGCCATCCGCACGGCCAACTATGCCTGGCTGACGGTTACGCTGGGGCTGTCGGTACTGGGCTACTTCAGCCGGGCCTATCGCTGGCGCATGCAGCTGCAGGCCTCGCAAACGCCCGCCCCGTTTTGGGCCGTGTACCACGCCATGATGGTGGGCAATCTGGCCAATATCGTGCTGCCGCGCATGGGCGAGGTCATCCGCTGCTCGGTGCTGCGGCGCACCAGCGGCGTGCCGGTGCAGGTGGCCATCGGCACGGTCGTGACCGAGCGCGTGATTGACGTGCTGGTGCTGCTGGGCCTGCTGGGCAGCGTGTTGCTGCTCGACTTCAACACCTTCTGGGGCTTCGTGACCCAGAACGTGCTGGGCGGGCGCTACGATGCGCTGGCCCGCAACCGCACGCCCCTGCTCGTGGCGGCCGTTATCGCGGTGCTGCTGCTGGTGGTGGCGGGCGTGGCCCTGTTTCGCAACCTGGAGCGGCTGCGGCAGCATGCGTTTTTCAATAAGGGCGTGGTGTTCGTGAAGGGCCTGCTGGCGGGCGTGTTCAGCGTGCTGAAACTGGAGAAGAAGGGTGCCTTTTTGCTGCACACCTGCTTCACCTGGGCCGTGTATTACCTGATGGATTACCTGGCCTTCTTCTGCTTTCCCGAAACCTACGGCCTCGATATGAAGGCTGGCCTGGCCGTGCTCACCTTCGGGGCGTTTGGCATGGCCGCGCCGGTGGCGGGCGGCATCGGGCCCTTCCACGTCATGGTGCAGGGCATTTTGCTGGTGTATGGCATCAGCAAAGAGGCCGGTATTGCCTACGCGCTGGTGGTGCACGGGGCCCAAACCCTGCTGGTAGTGGCGATGGGAGCCATCAGCTTCGTGGCCGTGGCCGCCGCCGACAAAGGCACCGTGGCCGCCGAAGCCGAAGCCCTGGCCCACGAGCCGCTGACAACAGAATTATGAGTTAAAAATTATGAATTATGAATTGCGCAAAACCGCACGGTAGCTTTCGCTAGGTCTTACTCACTAACTCATAATTTTATTGACAATGTGGACCAAGGATAAAATTCTCACCCGCGAGCAGCTGCCGGCCACCGTGGCCGCCTGGCGCGCGCAGGGCCGCAAGGTGGTGTTCACCAACGGCTGCTTCGATTTGCTGCACCTCGGCCACGTCGACTACCTGGAGCAGGCCCGGCACCTGGGCGACGCGCTGGTGGTGGGCCTGAATACCGATGCCTCGGTGGGTGGCCTCAAGCCCGGCCGGCCCATTCAGGACGAGTACGCCCGGGCCCGCATTCTGGCCTCGCTGGCCTTTGTCGATGCCGTCGTGCTCTTCGGCGAGCCCACCCCGCTGGCCCTCATCGAGCTGGTACAGCCCGATGTGCTGGTGAAGGGCGACGACTACGCCCCCGAAAGCATCGTGGGCTACGACGTGGTGATGGCCCGCCAGGGGCAGGTACGCACCGTGCCCTTGGTGGCCGGCTACAGCACCTCGCGCATCGTAGAACGAATTATCGCCACGCAGTAGCCCGTTTGGCAGGGGCAGAAGACTGCATCTTTTTCGCAGAGATAGTGTTTCAGTTTCGGAGCTGGGCATTTCTACCCCGGTCCCGCGTCATTTACTCATCTTCCCAATCTCATGTCTTTTCCCTATTTGCTCATTATCATGCTCATGGTGGCCAGCTGGCTCATCCAATGGCGGCTGCGCAGTAAGTTCAAGCAATACGCTCAGGTGGGCCTTGCCTCGGGCCTGAGCGGGGCCGAAATCGCGGCCCGGATGCTGGCCGACCACGGCATCTACGACGTGCGCATCATCAGTACCGCCGGCCAGCTCACCGACCACTACAACCCCACCGATAAAACCGTGAACCTGAGCGAAGGCGTGTACGCCGAGCGCAGCGCGGCGGCGGCGGCCATCGCGGCCCACGAGTGCGGCCACGCCGTGCAACATGCCACGGCGTATGCCATGCTGCAATTTCGGTCGGCGCTGGTGCCGGCGCTCAGCTCTGTGTCGCGCTACATGCCCTGGATTTTAATAGCGGGCGTGTTGCTGCTGCGCACCAGCGTGATTCCGCTGGGCGTGGGCATTGGGCTTTTTGGCCTCACCACGCTGTTTTCTTTCATCACCCTGCCCGTCGAGTTCGACGCCTCGCGCCGCGCCCTGGCCTGGATGGACCAGCGCGGCGTCGTCACCACGCAGGAGCACGCCATGGCTAAAGATGCCCTTTGGTGGGCGGCCATGACGTATGTGGTGGCGGCGCTGGCCTCGCTGGCCACGCTGCTCTATTACGTGAGCATTTTCATGCGTCGGCGATAGCAGCCCGCATTAATTGCGACAAAAAAAGCCGCCGTCCTGCTTGCAGGACGGCGGCTTTTTTTGCGGGCCCGGCCCGGCCCGGGCAATTACCCCAGCTTCTTGTACCGCACGCGTTTGGGCTCCACGTCGCCCAACCGCTTGCGCTTGGCTTCCTCGTAGTCCGAGAAGTTGCCCTCGAACCACACCACTTCCGAGTCGCCCTCGAAGGCCAGGATGTGGGTGGCCAGCCGGTCGAGGAACCACCGGTCGTGGCTGATGATGACGGCGCAGCCGGCAAAGTTTTCCAGGGCGTCTTCCAGGGCCCGGATGGCGTTGACGTCCAGGTCGTTGGTGGGCTCATCGAGTAGCAACAAGTTCGCTCCCTGCTTCAGGGTCATGGCCAGGTGCACGCGGTTTTTCTCGCCGCCCGAGAGCGTGCCCACCTTCTTCTCCTGGTCGCCGCCGCCGAAGTTAAACTTGCTCACGTAGGCGCGGGAGTTCACCGGCCGGCCGGCCAGCAGCATGGTTTCGGTGCCCCCCGTGATGGTGTCGAACACCGACTTGCTGCCGTCGAGCGTGTCGTGCTGCTGGTCGATGTAGGCCGTGAGCACCGTCGGGCCCACTTCAAACGTGCCCGCGTCGGGCTGCAGCTGGTCGGTTATCATCCGGAACAGCGTGGTTTTGCCCGCGCCGTTTGGCCCGATGATGCCCACGATACCGCCCTGCGGCAGCGAAAAGCTCAGGTTCTCGAACAGCAGCTTGTCGCCAAAGGCCTTGCGCAACCCCTCGGCCTCAATTACTTGCGCGCCCAGGCGCGGGCCATCCGGGATGAACAGCTCCAGCTTCTGCTCCTTGTCTTTAGCTTCTTCGCTAGCCAGCTTGTCGTAGTTAGCCAGGCGGGCCTTGCCCTTGCTCTGGCGGGCTTTGGGCGACATGCGCACCCACTCCAGCTCGCGCTGGAGCGTTTTGGCGCGCTTGCTTTCCGAGTTTTCTTCCTTGGCCATGCGGTCGGTTTTCTGCTCCAGCCAGCTGCTGTAGTTGCCCTTCCACGGAATGCCCGAGCCGCGGTCGAGCTCCAGAATCCAGCCCGCCACGTTGTCGAGGAAGTACCGGTCGTGGGTCACGGCAATCACGGTGCCCTTGTATTGCTGCAGGTGCTGCTCCAGCCAGAACACGCTCTCGGCATCGAGGTGGTTGGTGGGCTCGTCCAGCAGCAATACATCCGGCTCCTGCAGCAGCAGGCGGCACAGGGCCACGCGGCGCTTCTCGCCGCCCGAAAGGGTGCCGATAAGGGCTTCTTCGGGTGGGGTGCGCAGGGCATCCATGGCGCGCTCCAGCTTGGTGTCGAGGTTCCAGGCATCGAGCTGGTCGAGGCGCTCCTGCACCTTACCCTGGCGGTCGAGCAGCTTGTCGAAGTCGGCATCCTCGGCCCCGAAGGCTTCGTTGATTTCGTCGTATTCCTTCAGCAGGGCCACGGTTTCGGCCGCGCCTTCCTCCACCACTTCGCGCACGGTTTTGGTGGGGTCGAGCTGGGGCTCCTGCTCGAGGTAGCCCACCGAGTAGCCCGGCGAAAACACGACCTCGCCCTGAAACTGCTTGTCGACGCCGGCGATGATTTTCAGCAAGCTCGACTTGCCCGAGCCGTTGAGGCCGAGCACGCCGATTTTGGCCCCGTAGAAAAACGAGAGGTAGATATTCTTGAGAACTTGCTTCTGGGGGGGGTAAATTTTACTTACCCCAGCCATGCTGAAGATGATGGTCTGGTCGCTCATCGGAAATAAAAGAAGGTACTGCGGGAAGAAGAATGCCGCCGCCGGCCCGGCCAGCTGTTGCGGAGCGCAAAGAACGGCAAACCCGGCGGCACAAGCCAACCGGGCCCCGGCGGCGGCAAGGGCCCGCCAGCGGCCTGCTGGCAGATGTGCGCGGCGCATTGGCTTATCACCGCCTTTTTACCGTAAACTTGTACTTCCTTCCCGCCTTCCACGTTCCGGCCTCGGTACCGATTTCTCCCACTTGCGCTCTCCCATTTCCCACACTCTTCCTACCCACGAGGTTATCATCTGTATGGAATCAACCGACCACTTGCTGGCCGATGCTCAGCGCTTCGGCTACGTGGAAGCCGGCGGCGTTTGGCTGCGCCCCGTGCTCACGCAGCCCGCCCGCCAGATTGGCCAGGTGAAGGACACCGACGAAGCCGCTCTGCGCTATTTTGCCCAACGCTTCGGCCTGCTGCGCACTAAAGTCGATAGCACGCTGGCCAACATGGCCGCCAGCGAAAACAAAGGCTCGTTTCTGATGAAGGTGCTCCACCTCAAGGAGCAGCTCCGGCGCTACGATGGCCTGGGCGATTTTGAGGCCCTGCACCGCCAGCTGGTGGCTACCGAAGCAGCCATGGCCGTAACCGTGGCCCAGAACCGCGAGAAAAACCTGGCTACCAAGCTGGGCTTCATTCTCGAAGCCGAAATCCTGCGCGACAGCATCGAGTGGGTGTCATCCAGCGAGAAAGTGAAGGACCTGCGCCAGGGCTGGCTGAAAACCGGCCCCGTCGACAAAGCCCGCGCCGAGGAGCTGGAAAACCGCTTCCAGAATGCCATTCAGGTCTTTTTCGACCGGCGCAAGGCCTTCCAGTCCGATAAAAAAGCCATGGCCAACCGGGTGCAGGCCCGTTATCTCGACCTCATTCAGCAGGCTGAAAACCTGAAAAACTCCGACCAGTTCGAAACCGTGTCGCGGCAGCTCAAGCAATTGCAGCAGGCCTGGCGCGAAATCAATGGCAGCCTGCCCAAAAAGCAGGCCTCTGAGCTCTGGACGCGCTTTCGGGCCGCCAATAACCACTTCTTCGAGCGCCTCAAGGCCCACATTGCCATCCAGCAGGCGGCTGGCGCCCCCGGTGCCCCGGCACCCGCCGAGGTGCTGCTGGCCCGCAAGCGCGCCCTGGCCGAGCGGGCCGAGGCCCTGATGAGCGTGCCCCCGCAGGAAGCCATCAACCACGCCAAGGCCCTGCAGGCCGAATGGAAGCAGGTGGGCACCGTGCGCGGTGAAGAATCGGACCGCATCTGGCAGCGTTTCATGGTGGCCTGCGACAAAATTTTCGAGCTCAGCGCCCTGGAATACCACCTGCGCAAGCGCGCCGCCGACCACCCCGAAGCCCAGCCCACGGCCCCCGCCGCCCGCGCCCGCTTCCGGGCCGATACCCTGCGCGAGCTGCTGAAAGACGACCATTCGGAGCTGGCCACCCTGCGCGACAACCTGGCCAACCTGAGTCCCAGCCCCGCCAACGATGCTTTCCGGCAGATGCTGCAAACCAAAGTGCGTTCGTTTGAGCGCAAAATCCGGACTAAAAACGACCTTATTGTGTTATTTAGCCAGCAAGCGCAGGCGGCCGGCTAACCTTGGCCCGCATTATGCGTTGTCGAAAGCTACACAACGCGCGGTTTGTATCTTAGCCGGAAAAGCTTACCTTCGCCAACCTTTTTTTATCCCTTCGCAATATGTACTGGACACTCGAACTGGCTTCTTACCTGGAGGACGCTCCCTGGCCCGCCACCAAAGACGAACTGATTGACTTCTCCATCCGCTCGGGCGCGCCCATGGAAGTGGTGGAGAACCTGCAAGCCCTGGAGGATGACGGCCAGCCCTACGAGAACATCGAGGAAGTATGGCCCGACTACCCGACCAAGGAGGACTTTATGTTCAACGAAGACGAGTATTAAGGAGTAGTAAGTAGCGGGTATTAAGTAGTTAGTGTTTTGCGGGAGTTGCTTATTTGCGCTTTCGAGTCTTACTACTTATGTCTCAATACTCCATACTAATAGAGAATCTGGTTGCGGGCTACCCCGGAAGGGTGTTGGTCCGCGACCTTTTTTTGTGCCTGCCCGAGCCGGCGTTCGTGGCCATTGTGGGCCACAATGGCGCGGGCAAAACCACGTTGTTTCGGGTGCTTACGGGGCAGCTGCCATACGAGGGCAGTGCGCGGCTGCACGGGCAGGAGGTGCGCGCGCTGCGCCGCGCTGCCACGGCTGGCCTGCTGGGTTACCTGCCCCAGCGCGGCAGCCTGGGCTTCGCCATTGCCGTGCGCGAGCTGGTGGTGATGGGCCGCTACCGCCACCACGGCCTGCTGAGCGCCTATGCCGCCGCCGACTACGCCCTGGCCGATGCCGCGCTGGCCCGCGTGGGCATGGCCCACCTGGCCGCCCGCGACTTCACCCAGCTCTCGGGTGGCGAGCAGCAGCTGGTGTGGCTGGCCCAGCTCAGCCTGCAGGATGCCCAAATATATCTGCTCGACGAGCCCACCCAGCAGCTCGACCCATACTACCGCCGCCAAGTGTTTAGCCTGGTGCACGGCTGGGCCACGCAGGAGCGCAAAACCGTGCTGTGCAACACCCACGACCTCGACAACCTCACCGAGCTCACCGGCTACCTGCTGAATCTGTCGGAGCCCGAGCCGCAATTGCGGCCGCTGTCGGGGGCCACCGTGCGCGAGGCGAAGCAGTGGCTGGAGCGGGTGCCGTTGCGGTAGGGGCGGGGCGAGCCGCCCGTTAGCGTCGCCCCGGCCGGCCGCGCAGTACCTGGCCGATAGAGCGCATAAATGGCCCGGCCGGTACTGAATTCATCACCCGTAGATTGTCGGCCCACGAAGTTTGCTCATCCAGAAACCGGAAGATGCGCTCAACTGGGTTGCGCTCGAAAAGCTGCCGGAAAATATCGCGGGTGGTTTCGCCCCGGCGTTTCATAATGTCGAGCAGCAGGGTGTCGAAGAGCCGGAATTGCCACTGGTCGCCGTTTGTATCGGTAGGAGGGTGGCCGGTGCTGGCCAGCGCCTGCACCAGCCGCGCCGAGTGCTGCTGAATGCGCTTGAAGGCGTAGCCCGTGCTGGGCTTGGCCCGCCCGCCCCGCGTGCCCAGGTTGACGACGTGCTGGCCCACCCGGGCCGGCAGCGGGTGGTCCGTCATCGGAATGGCCCCTGCTTCCTCGGCCGTGATGCGGTAGCTGGTCAGCCCGAGCGTATTGGTTATATATTCCCGGACAGCCGCCTCATATTCAGCTTTCGGCAGCACTCCTTCTGAAAACAACGTGTACTCTACCAGCGCTTTGCGGGCGGTGAAGGGCAGCACGTAGATAAACCGCGCCTCCTGCTGCTGCTCGCCG
>JANNDE010000728.1:0-1360 GCA_031387395.1 Hymenobacter sp. | reverse complement strand
ACCTGCCGCATTCGAAAGTACGCCGCTTCGTCACTAGCTTCACGGTGCAGCGCTTCGAGCGCTACCTCAAGCTGGAGCCGGCCTTCACCTTTTACCTGCCCCACCGCCCGGGCGCGAGCGTGCAGCACCAAGCCAGCCTGGCCCTCACGTCGGTGCGCGACCAGGACCGCGCCCGCACCAGCAGCATCTACTCCCTCGAATACGGCGCGCGCCACCAGGACGCCCTCAACCAGTGGAGCGCCCACGTCGAGCTGAACCAGCTGGAAGCCGCCGCCAACAGCCCCAACACCACTGTGCTACTGCGCGCCGAGGCCCGCTACCTACGCTACTACGCGCGCAACAAGCGGGTGCAGGCCCGCCTGTTCGGCGGGCGGTTTTTGCAGGGTACCACGCAGTCCGATTTCGTGCTGGGCCTGAGCGGCAGCCCCGACTACCGCCGCCAAACCCCCTTCTTCGACCGCCAGCAGATTTCGCCGGCCCTCGCCGCCCAAACCCACCAGACCGACGGCCGCGACGGCGCGTTCCGGGCGTTTCTGCCCGTCGCCAGCACCTCCTGGCTCAGCACCCTCAACCTGCAGGCCGACCTGCCCATTACCAGGCTGGCCGTGTTCGCCGACTTCGGCGCGACCGGCGAAACGCAGCTGCTGGCGGGCCGCCCGCAGGGCCAGCGCCTGTTCTACGACGCGGGCCTGACCGTGCCCTTCTTCGGTGAAATCGTGCAGCTCTACATTCCCGTGGCCGGCTCGCAGTTCCGCAGCGGCACGCCCGACAGCCGGCAGGCTTTCACCGATGGCCTGCGCTTTCAAATTCACTTCGAGAAGCTCAACCCCTTTAAGCTGCTGGATGAGGCGGTGAATAAGTGAGCCGTTCGTGTTCGCGTCGGTTATCCGAGACTAGCTAAGCATTGCCGATTAGGTAAAGGACCAGCGACGCGGCGAAATGGATAAGGACCGAATAAGCATTCGTACGTTTTTTGAAAAGTACCAACCTTACGAGATTTTTCAGTAGCAGAAACAAGCACATGCTCCCTGCCACCAAAAAGGAAGCTATGTCAAGATTAGGCGTGCAGGGACCCGTTTTGAAATTGATAAAGCAGAAACCAACCGTTAAGAACAGACCAACATAGCCAACTATTCTCTTTAGAACATACCAACTGGTTTCTGTGAGCAAGGCCATATCACCAAATGTACCTGGTTTCGCTTATATTCTGCTTTTGATTCGATTGAAATTGAGCTGAGTACGACAATTGAAAACGCGGCTACATTTGCTCCATGCTCGATAATGCCATGCACTGGCCCCGCCTGCTCTCGCAGCGCCGCTACCCCGACCGCCCCGCCGAAACGCCCGCCCCCGGCCGCTC
>JANNDE010000713.1:0-8048 GCA_031387395.1 Hymenobacter sp. | reverse complement strand
CTAGAAACCCGTCAGTTGCAGCTGACGGGTTTTTTGCGTTTTAGCCATGCTGCCGATTGTAATCAATCAACCATTGTGCCTCTTGTTGAGCAACGCACACATTCAGTGTATAATCAGGCGCAGCATACTGCCGGATTATGGCAAGCGCCTTGGCTGTAAGTACCGCCGATGGTGCTCCATATTCCAGTAGCATATGCGCCACCCATAGCTGGATGAAATATTGCCCTTCTTGAGAAAATTGATAAAATCTCTCCTCCTTGCCTGCATTAAACCATTGCTTAGCTACTATCACCAAACGCTGGTAACTGGCATTATCGGCAGTTTGGTGCATCCCGGGCCTAATTCCCTCAAAATAAATCTCACGGCACAACAGTAAAAAATTGCTATCCATTTTTCCTAATTGATAACCTGACATTGCATTGAGCATGATTTTCCAGCGGTGTAAACTTGGGGACGAAATTTTGAAGTACTGACTTTCCCCCGAACTTCGCCCCCATGCTCACCTGCTTCGCTCCCGACCTCACCCCCACTGCCGCCACCTACCAACTCTCCGAAGAGGAAAGCAAGCACGCCGTGCGCGTGCTGCGCCTGGGCGTGGGCGATGCTGTGGAGCTACTCGACGGCCGGGGCGGCCACTACCACGCCACTGTAATCGAAGCCAACCCCAAGCGCTGCCAACTGCGCATTACCCAGCACGCACACGTGCCGCCCCGCCCCTACTTCACCCACGTAGCCGTGGCCCCCACCAAAAACCTCGACCGCATGGAGTGGTTCGTGGAAAAGGCCGTGGAAGTGGGCGTAGAGCGCATCAGCTTCCTGCGCTGCGCCCGCTCCGAGCGCCGCGAGCTGAAGCTGGAGCGGCTGGAGAAAATCGCAATCAGCGCCCTGAAGCAGTCGGGCCAGGCATGGCTGCCGCAGCTGGATGAGCTGCAGGATTTCGGCACTTTCGTGGCGGGCGTGACGCCCGAAACCACCTTTATCGCGCACCTGGAGGAGGGCGAGCGCACGGCGCTGGCCCAAGTGGCCGGCGCGGAGCCGGGCTGCTGCGTGCTCATCGGGCCGGAAGGGGATTTCTCGCCCCAGGAAATTGCGCTGGCGCTGGCCCGCGGCATCCGGCCCGTCACGCTGGGGGCCTCGCGGCTGCGTACCGAAACGGCGGCGTTGGCGGCGGTGTTTACGACGCAGTTGGTGCGGAACATGGCCTGACCTTACCGGATGTTCTATCCCGCCGGCTCCACGTGAATGAGGACGTTGCCCAGCTGCGGCAGCTCGCGCCGCAGCGTATCCTTCAGCTGGTGCGCGATTTCGTGGCCTTCGCGCACGCTGATTTTGCCGCTCACGGTGGCGTGCAGGTCGATGTGATATTGCATGCCGGCTTTGCGCACGAAGCATTTTTCGGTGCCGCGCACACCGTTTACCGTGAGGGCGACCTGGCGGATTTCAAGTACCAGTTCATCGTACACGTGCTCATCGAGGATTTCGCCCAGGGCCGGCCGGAAAATGTGGTAGCTGTTGTATAAGATGAGGCCGGCGGCAAACAGCGCCGCCCAGTCGTCGGCCGACTCGTAGCCCTTTCCTAGCACCAGCGCGATGGAAATGCCGATGAAGGCCGCTACCGACGTGATGGCGTCGCTGCGGTGGTGCCAGGCGTCGGCTTTGAGCGAGGAGCTGTTCGTTTCCTCGGCCTTGCGCATCACCAGGCGGAAGGAAATTTCCTTCCAGACAATGATGCCGCCGAGCACGGCCAGCGTCCAGGCTTTGGGCAGCGCGTGGGGCGTGCCGATGTTCTGAATGCTCTCGTAGCCGATGATAGTGGCCGAGGTAATCAGAAAGCCGACCACCAGAAACGTGACCAGCGGCTCGATGCGGCCGTGGCCGTAGGGGTGGTTGTCGTCGGCGGGGCGGTTGGCGTATTTCAGGCCCAGCAGCACCAGCGCCGAGGCGAAAATGTCAGCCGTCGATTCGATGGCGTCGGCCACGAGGGCGTAGGAATTGCCAAAAAAGCCAGCTGCGCCCTTAATCAGTGCTAAGCTGGCGTTGCCCACAATGCTGAAATACGTGGCCTTCACGGCCGTTTCGTGGTTGGTGAGCACCGGGGCGGGGGTTGCGGTCATCTGGAAGGAGCGTGAGTTGGGCCGGAGCTGCGAGGAAACTGCTGATGCCAGTTTCGGCTGCTGCCTGCGGCTACTACGGCAACCCCGCCCCAGGCGGATGCCTAAGCAGCTGCGGGCACGTTCCCCGCCCCCCACAACCGCCGGATGGCCACCAGATGCGCCAGCAGCACCAGCGGCACCACGCAGGCGGGCAGCCAGGCAAATGGGAAGTGCAGGATGGCTACGTTGGGCTGGTTGAACGCGAACCGCTGCAACGGCGAGGGAGCCGCCAGCAGCGCATTGCCCACGATGTTGCTCAGCAGGCCCAGCGCCAGCAGATTCCAGAGCAGCAGGCCCCGCCGGTTCAGTTGCCGCTGCCGGAACGCCAGCCAGTACACTACCGGGGCCGTGAGCCCGGCCAGAATATCGAAGTTGCGACCCTCGAAGGTCATCAGTTGCGGCACTGCGCCGGCGCGGTACAGGCCCAGCAGCACCAGCTCGACCGAAATGCGTACCAGGTGCAGCAGGGTCAGGCGGCCAAGCGGCAGACCGGTGAGCCAGGCGCGGCCCCAACGGGTCAAAAACAGCCCCACTATCAGTACCATGGGCGGCAGCAGCAGCAGGGCAAACCGTGGCGGCAGGCCCGCCGAGTGGGTATAGAAACCGCTGAATGCCATACCGCCCTGAACCAGCAACCAGCCGGCCAGCAGCGCCAGCACCCGGCCCGACCAGCTGGCCGCCCAGGCGAACAAGGCCACGGCCAGCAGCGTGGTGAGGATAAAAACGGCCGACAGGTAAGCAGGAACGGGCAGCATGCGCAGGTGGAGTTGATACGCTGCAAAGCACGGACGACTTTACCCGCCAACTCCTGCCAAATGACAGCAAATACGCCACCACCTACCCTTTCCGAATCCGGCTCAGCGAGGTGTCGGTGATGCCCAGGTAAGAGGCCAGGTGGCGCACCGAAACGTGCTGCATCAGCTCGGGACTGGTGTGCAGCAGCTGGGCGTAGCGCTCGGCGGCCGTCAGGGTCACCATCTCCAGCATGCGGGCTTTCAGGCTGGCGAAGCCCTGCACCAGCAGCCCCCGGCCAAACTCCCGCAACTCGGGCCGCGCGTGAAACAGGGCGTTGAACTGCGCGAAGGTGAGCGTCCAGCCGGTGCAGTCGGTCAGGGCCTGAATGGTTTCCTGCGCCGGCTGGCGCGTGAAAAACGAGGCTGGCTCCAGCACCATACGGCCGGGCTGGTGGAAGCCGGTGCTCACCTCCTGCCCTTCCGGACTAAGGGCAAACGCGCGCAGCCAGCCCGCATCGAGAAAAAAGTAGTCGTTGCTGACCTGCCCCTGCGTCAGCAGAAACCCGCCCCGCGCCACTGCTTTCGCCACGAAGGGCTCGGCGATGGCCGCCGCGTCGGCCGCCCCAATGCGGCCGGTGCTCTGAAGAAACTGGTGCAGCTGTTGCTTGCTCATACGGATGGAGCCGGGCCGTAAAATTGGCCGGGCGGGGCGCGAAGTTCGGTAGTAGCTTTCTTTGCCGGGCGGGGCCTCTGAACTTTTCCGGCCGCCCGGTTTTTCATCGGCTACGGGGTTGTCCCGCCGTTGCTCCCTTTCCTCATGCGCCATTCGCTGCTCCTGCTCCTTGCCTTTTTATTCACCCTCACGGCCGCCGCGCCCGCGCCTCCCAGCTTCCGCC
Source organism: Hymenobacter sp. (assembly GCA_031387395.1). GTDB lineage: Bacteria > Bacteroidota > Bacteroidia > Cytophagales > Hymenobacteraceae > Hymenobacter. The sequence goes on along the minus strand of JANNDE010000713.1, from coordinate 4,265 downwards.
TGGCCAAGCTGCACTACGGTGGGGGCGGCGACTGGTACGCCAACAAAACCTCGCTGCCCAACCTCATCAGCTTCTGCAACCAGGCCCTGAAAACCAACATTGCGCCCGACGAAGCCACCGTGGAGCTCGACGCACCCGAGCTGCTGAGCTACCCTTTCATCCACATGACCGGGCACGGCAACGTGAGCTTCACCGAGGCCGAGGCCCGCAACCTGCGCCGCTACCTCACCGGCGGCGGCTTTCTGCACATCGATGATAATTACGGGCTCGACAAATTCATTCGGCCCGAGATGAAGAAGGTATTTCCCGAGCTGGAGTTCGTGGAGCTGCCCTTTTCGCACCCCATCTACCACCAGAAATACCAGTTTCCGAAAGGGCTGCCCAAGGTGCACGAGCACGACGGCAAGCGGGCCCAGGGCTTTGGCCTGCTGTACAAGGGCCGGCTGGTGTGCTTCTATTCCTACGAGTGCGACCTGGGCAACGGCTGGGAAGACGCGGGCACCTACCCCGAAGACTCGCCCGCTACCCACGACGCCGCCCTGCGCATGGGGGCCAACCTGGTGAGCTACGCCCTGACCCAGGACTGAGGCCACTGGGGGCCTTTGGCGGGGTAATGGTGGTACATTCGCCGGGCTGTAGCTTCAGCGCCTTTTTTCTCCCTATGTCTACTTCTCCTGCGGAAAGCCCGGCGCTGCTGGCCCGCCTGCGCGCCGAAACCCGCCCCTACCACGATGCCGTGGAGGCCAATCCGTTCAACCAAGCGCTGGCGGTGGGCACGGTGACGGCCGCCGACACGGCCCGGTTTCTGGCCCGGATGTACGGCGTGGTGCAGCCCTACGAGCAGCAGCTGCGCGCCCACGCCGCCCTGTTTGGGCCCGCCTGGCAGCTGGACCGACGCTACCGGGCCCACCTGATTCTGGAGGATTTGCCGCTGCTGGGCTACGACGGTACCCCGCCGCTGTGCCCGGCGCTGCCGCCGCTGGCTACCTGGCCGCAGCTGCTGGGAGCCATGTACGTGCTCGAAGGCTCGACGCTGGGCGGGCAGGTAATTGCGCGCCAACTGATAAAATCATATATTTCAGCAAATAAATACTTTACGGGCCGTGCCGACCAAACCGGCCCCCTGTGGAAGGGGTTCTGTGTTCAACTAACTGATGCTGTCCCAACCAGCGACCACACGGCGATTATTTCATCGGCCGAGCAGACTTTTCAGACCCTTGCCACATGGCTCAGCCAGCCGTAGCCTACACCGATGAAAACCTTGTCGGGACTGCCATCAACCTGACCAACTGCGACCGGGAACCGATTCACATTCCCGGCCTGATTCAGCCCTACGGCTTTATGCTGGGGCTTGATGAGCACACCAAGCGCGTGGTGCAGGCCAGTGCCAACACTGAAACCCTGCTGGGCATGACGGCCGAAAGCCTGCTCGGGGCCGGGCTCGACGTGCTGCTCGGGCCCGCCAAGCTGGCCGAGATTGAGGCCATCTGGCCCACCCTCACCGAGGTGGCCCGGCTGGTGGGGGCCCGCCTCGACGGCGTGGGGGGGCGACCGTTTTATAAGCTGGTGCTGCACCGCCACGACCACCTGCTGTGGGTGGAGGGCGAGGCGGTGGATGAGTCCTCGGTGAGCGCCTTCGACCTGCCCGAGCTCAACGTCACGCTGGGCCGGCTGCTCACGGCCAGCACCACCCTGGAAATGGGCCAGGTGGCCGTGGAGCAGGTGCGCGAGCTCACCGGCTACGACCGGGTGGCCCTCTACCGCTTCGCCGAGGACGGCAGCGGCTTCGTGATGGCCGAAACCCTGCGGCCCGACCTACCGCCCTGGCTGGGCATGCACTACCCGGCCACCGACATTCCGCAGCAGGCCCGGGCCATGTACCTCAAAAACTGGCTGCGCTTCATTGCCAACGCTGACTACGCACCCGTGCCCCTGGTGCCGGCCCTGAACCCGAGCACCGGCCGCCCGCCCGACATGACCTACTCGGTGCTGCGGAGCGTGTCGCCCATTCACCTCGAATACCTGCGCAACATGGGCACGGCGGCGTCCATGGTGATGTCGCTGATTCGGGACGGGGAGCTGTGGGGCATGATTACCTGCCACCACCAAACGCCCCGCCTGGTGAGCTACGAGCTGCGCGACCTCTGCCAGTTTCTGGCCAAAGCCATGTCGGCGTTGCTCAACACCAAGGAGCAGCACGACGAGCTGGAGTACCGGCAGCGCATTCGCCGGGTGCAGGGCCAGCTCTTTGCCCAGCTGAACACGCAGCCGAACTTCATCGAGGGCCTATACCGCCAACCCACCACGCTGCTCGACGTCATCGACTGCGGCGGGGTGGCTATTTGCCTCGAAGACGAGATTATCTGCCTCGGGCAAACCCCCACCAAGTACCAGATTGGCAACCTGGTAGCCTGGCTGCGCAACCAGCCCCGGCAGGAGATTTTCGCCACCAACTCCTACGCCACCCGCAACCCGGTGGGCCTGAGCATGCGCACCACGGCCAGCGGCGTGCTGGCAGCGGCCCTCAGCCCCGAGCTGGGCGAGTACCTGCTCTGGTTCCGGCCCGAGCAGGTGCAAAGCGTGACCTGGGCGGGCCGCCACGAAAAAAATCAGACCACCGTGGACGGGCAGGTGTTCCTCTCGCCCCGGCAGTCGTTTGAGGCCTGGAAGCAGACCGTGGAGCACACCGCTACCCCGTGGCGCCCGCTGGAACTGGAAGCCGCCCAGGAAATTCGCCGGCACGTGACGGAGGTGCGGCTGCGCATCTTCAACGAGCTGCAGGCCAAAGCCGCCGGCCTGGCCCGCCTCAACCTAGAGCTCGAGCGCAGCAACGACGAGCTGGACTCGTTTGCCTACGTAGCCTCGCACGACCTCAAGGAGCCGCTGCGGGGCATCCATAACTACTCGGTGTTTTTGCTGGAAGACTACGCCGAACGGCTTGATTCTGACGGCGTGAGCAAGCTGCAAACCCTGGTGCGCCTCAGCCAGCGCATGGAAGCCCTGATTGAGTCGCTGCTGCAGCTCTCGCGGGTGGGCCGCCTGGAGCTGACGGTGGAACCCACCGACCTCACCGAAGTGGTGGCCGGCGTGGTGGAGATGCTGCAGCCCCGCATCGAGCAAACCAACACCACCGTGGCCGTGGCTGGCCCGCTGCCCACCATGCGGGCCGACCGGGTACGCCTGAGCGAGGTGTTCAACAACCTGCTCACCAATGCCATGCGCTACAACGAGCAGGCCGCCAAGCAGGTCGTTATCGGGCTGGCCCCGGCCGACGTGCGCAGCCCGCGGGGCACCGGCAACCCCGCCGATTACCACGTGTTTTTCGTGCGCGACAATGGCATCGGCATTGCCCCCAAACACCACGAAAACATCTTCAAGATTTTTAAGCGCCTGCACGCGCAGGACAAGTACGGCGGCGGGGCCGGGGCCGGGCTGGCCATTGCCAAGAAAATGGTGGAAAAGCACGACGGGGAGCTGTGGGTTGATTCGGTGTACGGGCAAGGGGCCACATTCTACTTTTCCATCTCCAAACACTTGTAAATGAATTTACTTAGCACGGTACCCATTCTGGTAGTGGAAGACAGCCTGGAAGATTTCACGGCGCTGAAGCGCGCCTTTCAGAAAAATGCCGTGCCCAACCCCGTGCTACGCTGCGAAGACGGCGACCAGGCCCTCGAATACCTGCAGGGCTACGGCAAGCACCCCAACTGGCCCAGCGTGCTGCCAGCCTTCGTGCTGCTCGACCTGAACATGCCCGGCACCGACGGCCGCGACGTGCTCGAAGCCCTCAAAAGCGACCCCGAGCTGCAATCCTTGCCGGTCATCATCTTCACTACCTCGGCCAACGCCCGCGACATTGCCGACTGCTACCGCCTAGGGGCCAACAGCTACCTCACCAAGCCCATTGCCTACGGGGCCCTCGAAGAAAAAGTAGGCCTGCTGGCCCGCTACTGGCTTGGGGCCTCCAAACTACCCATTTCTCTCTCCCTATGAAGCGCGTCCTACTCATCGACGACAACGCCGGCGACCGGCTGCTGTACCGGCGCTACCTGGCCCCGCGCGCGGGCTTCGAGCGGCTGGAGTTGCTGGAAGCCACCACCGGCGAGGAGGGCCTCGCCCTGTTTCGCGGGCAGCAACCCGACTGCGTACTGCTCGACTACAACCTGCCCGACACCGACGGCCTGGCGCTGCTCAGGCATTTTATGCAGCTGGCCCCGGCCGAAACCCTGTGCGTGGTGATGATAACCGGCCGCGGCAGCGAGTCG
>JANNDE010000711.1:0-10497 GCA_031387395.1 Hymenobacter sp. | reverse complement strand
ACCTGCTTGAGGGCGGCGGCGTGAATCACGATGTCGATGCCCTCGCAGGCCCGGTGCAGGCGCTGGGCATCGCGCACATCGCCAATGAAATAGCGGATAGCCGGGTACTTGGCTGGGCTGAATTCCTGGCTCATCTCATACTGTTTCAGCTCGTCGCGCGAAAACACCACGAGGCGCTTCACCTGGGGAAACAGCTCGAAAACGGTGCGGACGAACTGCTTGCCGAACGAGCCGGTGCCGCCCGTAACAAGAATGGATTTGTGGTTGAGGTCGAGAGCCATGAAAAGAGGTAAGCCAAAAACAGGACTGCAAAAGTAGGCGGTAGCACCGTAGCATGCCGCCTCTGCCGCGGGGCCGGCCCGTCGTACCAGGCAGAAGCGTCCGCCAGGGCCCCGGGCGTGCCGTAGCAGAGGCGGCGGGCTACATTTGGGGCTTCGCGCCGCGTATGCTGTTCAATTCGCTTCACTTTCTCGTCTTCTTCCCGGTGGTTGTCGGGCTGTACTATGGGCTGCCGCCGCGCTGGCGCGGGCTCCTGCTGCTGCTGGCCAGCTACTATTTCTACATAAGCTGGCGGGCTGAATACGCCCTGCTGCTGCTCGCCACCACCGCCCTCGACTACTACAGTGGCGTGCGCATGAGCCGGCTGCCCACTAAGCGCCAGCGCCGCCCCTGGCTGGTGCTGAGCCTGATTAGCAACCTGGGCACGCTGTTCATCTTCAAGTACTTCAACTTTTTTCGGGATGCCGCCCTGGCGCTGGCCGGGGCGCTGCACCTGCCCGTGGGCGCGGGCCCGGCGCTGGGCCTGCTGCTGCCGGTGGGGGTGTCGTTCTACACGTTTCAGAGTGTGGGCTACATCATCGATGTGTACCAGGGCCGGCTGGCGGCGGAGCGAAATTTCGGGCGGTTTGCGCTGTTCGTGGCGTTTTTTCCGCAGCTCGTGGCGGGCCCCATCGAGCGGGGCGGGCACATGCTGCCGCAGTTTCGGCGCGCGCATGCGTTCGACTACGGCCGCATCGTGAGCGGGCTGCGGCTCATGGCCTGGGGCCTGTTCAAAAAAGTGGTGGTGGCCGACCGGCTGGCCCTGCTCGTGAACCCGGTGTTCAACCACCCGCGCCAGCACCCCGAGGGGCCGCTGCTGGTGCTGGCCACGCTGGCTTTTACCTTCCAGATTTACGGCGACTTTTCGGGCTATACCGATATGGCCCGGGGCGCGGCCCGCGTGCTGGGCTTCGACTTCAACCTGAACTTCCGGCAGCCCTACCAGTCGGCCTCGGTGCCCGAGTTCTGGCGGCGCTGGCATATGTCGCTCTCCGGCTGGTTTCGCGATTATGTGTATATCCCGTTGGGCGGCAGCCGGGTAGCGCCGGCCCGGGCCTACGGTAACCTGCTGGCCGTGTTCCTCATCAGCGGGCTCTGGCACGGGGCCAACTTCACGTTCGTGGCCTGGGGCGGCCTGCACGGCCTGTACCTGGTGCTCAGCACTTGGGCCCGGCCCTTGCGCGAGCAGCTGGCACAACGCACCGGGCTGGCCGCGCACCCGGGGCTGCGGCGCGGGCTGGGCGTGCTGCTTACGTTTGTGCTGGTGGCGTATGCCTGGATATTCTTCCGGGCCAATACAATGGCTGACGCGCTGTTTATCAGCCGGCACCTGCTCAGCGGCTGGCACCTGAGCGGGCGGCAAGTGGCCACGCTGCTGCTCGATTTCTCGCAGCACTACCGCCCCGAGCTGGCCGTGGCGGCCCTGGCCGTGGGCCTGATGCTGGTCGTGGAGTACCTCAGTAGCCGCCGTGCCCCGCAGGCCTGGATAGCGGCGCAGCCATTTGCCACGCGCTGGGTAGGCTACGTAGGCCTCACGCTGCTGATTCTGTATCTGGGTGTTTTCAACAGTACCTCGTTCATCTACTTTCAGTTTTGAAAATTCCCGTGCGAGCCGCCGTTTCGAAGTTGCTGTTGCGCCTGCTGCTGCTGGCCGGGGCGGGCGCACTGGGCGCGGCACTGTTGCTGCCGGTGGTACTGCGCGGCGGGGTCGATGCTTTCTATGGCCGGTTTGCCAGCCCGGCGGCGGGCTCGCTCATTCTGGGTACGTCGCGGGCGGCGCAGGGCATCCGGCCGGCGGTGCTGGCGGCGCGGCTGGGCGGGCAGTTCGAGGGGCCGCTGCTGAACTACGCCTTCACCCTCACGCACTCTCCCTACGGCCCGGCCTATCTGGCCAGCATCCGCCGCAAGCTGCGGCCGGAAGTGCGCCACGGCCTGTTCATCGTGGCCGTCGACCCGTGGTCGCTGTCGGCCCCCGGGCGCGCCGATACCTTATTGAATGAAGTTTTCCCGGAAGCAAAGTCCTTCATCGGCCAGCTGCGCGAAGTCAGCCAAAGCCCCAACCTGGCCTACCTCACCCGTTACCAGACCAAGCCGCTCTACCGCCTGCCGCTCGACTTTGCCACCGCTACCGAGCGCCTGCACCCCGACGGCTGGCTCGAAGTCAACATCGGCTTCGACCCTGCCCAGGTACGCGCCCGCACCGCCCGCAAGCTACTCGACTACCAGCAGCTGGCCGCCACGCAGCACCTGTCGGCCGGCCGCCTTGCCGCCCTGCGCCACACCATCGAATTTCTGAAGCCGCACGGCCGCGTGGTGCTCGTGCGCCTGCCCGTTGGCCCCGGCCTGCGGGCGCTGGAGCAACAGTACCAGCCGGGTTTTCAGCGGCAGATGCAGCAGTTGGCGGCGGCTTTTGCGGTGCAGTATCTCGACTATAGCACCGCGCCCTACGCCACGACTGATGGCAACCACCTGCAAAAGGAAGCCAGCGCCGGATTTAGCCAGCGGCTGGCGAATGATTTAGCCCGATAGCGCGGCTTGTTGCCAGCCGCCTGTGCTGAAACGGTGCGACCCCGGGAGTGGTGCGGGCAAAAGCGTTACTGGCTGCTCACCAAGCTCGCCAGCATCCCCGTCAGCCCCCGCCGCGAATACCGCGCGTTGCCCAGCGCCGGCAAGTCCAGGTTGGGGTTCTGCTGCCAGCGGGCCACCAGCGCCTCCAGCGTCTGGCGCATCAGGGCGGCGTCTTCGTAGGGGAGGGCTTGGCCCGCGCCGCACTCGCGCAGCAGGTTGTCGGCATCGGAGCCGGCCGGGCCCACGCACAGAATGGGCTTGCCGGCCGCCAGGTATTCGAACACCTTGCCCGGCAGAATGCCCAGGTTGCGCGGCACGTCGGGAATGGCCATCAGCAGCACCGACGACTCCATCAAGTACGCTACCGACTGCTCGTGCGGCACAAAATCGAGGTATTCGGTGATATCGGCTAGGCCAGCTTCGGCAATCTGTCCGCGCAGCTGGGCTGATACCTGCCCCACGAAGCGCAGCCGCAGCGGTACGGTAGGGTGGGCCGCCGCGCCGGCCGCCACGGCTTCGAGCAGGCGGTTGATGTGGTAGAGTTCGGTGATGGTGCCGGTGTGGGTGATGCGCAGGCAGGCGGCGGGCGGCTGCGAGGGCTGGCGGAAATCCGACTCGTCGTAGCCGTTGGGCAGCACGTGGAATTTGGCGGCCGGCAGCGTCGGGTTTTTGGCCAGAAACAGGCGCTTGGTTTCGGGTGAAGTCACCAGCACGGCATCGGCGTGGGTGAGCACCTGCCGCTCATAGCGCGCATCAAGCCAGGAAGCCAGCGGCGTGTGGTGCAGGTCCTTATAATAGTAGATGTCCGTCCAGGGGTCGCGTAGGTCGGCCAGCCAGCGCAGGCCGTGGCGGCGCTGCAATTCCAGCCCAATGAGCTGCGTCGAGTGCGGCGGCGACGACGTGAGCACGGCATCGAACTGCTCGCCGGCCGCCAGCAATTTCTCCACTGCCGCCAGCGCGTGGCGGTTCCAGCCCCGGCGCGGGTCCGGAATAAACAGGTTGCCGCGCACGAAGCGCAGCACCTGCTGCAGCGGGCCCGGCTTGCCTTCGTTGGCGAAGCCGCCGTAGGGCACGGCGCGACCCGTAAGGCGCTTGTAACTCTCGAACGGCTCGGTGGTGCCGGTGTGGACGATGCGCACCGTGGGCGGCACCTCGGCCAGCAGGCTTTCGTCGCGTACCGGGTAGCTGGCCTGGGCCGGGTCCACGGTTATCACGGTGGGCTCCACGTTGAAATGGCCGAGGTGCTTCACAAATTTCAGGCAGCGCTGCACGCCGGCCCCGCCCGAAGGCGGCCAATAGTAGGTGATAACGAGCAGGCGCAGCGGACGGGAAGCAGACACGAAATTCAGGTTCAGAAAGCGGGCCGCGAAGGTACGCCGGCTGCCGCTTTTCGGCCTTTTATGGTTACTTTTGAGGTCTGTTCACCCCGTGGTGCCTGGCCCGCGGGCCGCCACGGCACCGGTGAAAACCGCCAAAACCGCCAAATCAGCGATACATGTTTGACAATCTCTCCAATAAGCTCGACAAGGCCATTAAAACCCTGAAGGGCCAGGGCAGCATCTCCGAAATCAACGTCGCGGCCACCATCAAGGAAATCCGTCGGGCGCTGGTCGATGCCGACGTTAACTACAAGGTTGCCAAGGATGTAACCGATAAGATTAAGGATGCCGCCATGGGCCGCGACGTGCTCACGGCCGTGTCGCCGGGCCAGCTCATGGTCAAAATCGTCTACGATGAGCTCACCGAGCTCATGGGCGGCGAGAAGAAGGACATTGTCATCAAGGGCGAGCCGGCCGTGATTCTGCTCTCGGGCCTGCAGGGCTCGGGCAAAACCACCTTCGCCGGCAAGCTGGCCAACTACGTGAAGAAGCAGGGTCGCAACACCTTGCTGGTAGCCTGCGACGTGTATCGCCCGGCCGCCATCGACCAGTTGAAGGTGCTCGGCGAGCAGATTGGCGTGGAAGTGTACTCGGAAGTCGAGAATAAAAACCCGGTCGAAATCTCGCGCAACGCCATCGAGTATGCGAAGAAGAATGGCAAAAAAGTAGTCATCATCGACACCGCCGGCCGCCTGGCCGTGGATGAGCAGATGATGCGTGAGATTGAGGCCGTGAAAGCGGCTATCAACCCCAGCGAAACGCTGTTCGTGGTGGACTCCATGACCGGCCAGGATGCCGTGAACACCGCTAAAACCTTCAACGACCGCCTGAATTTCGATGGCGTGGTGCTCACCAAGCTCGACGGTGACTCGCGCGGCGGTGCGGCCCTCTCTATTCGTGCGGTGGTCGAAAAGCCCATCAAGTTCATCTCGACGGGCGAGAAAATGGACGCGCTCGACCTGTTCTATCCCGACCGTATGGCCCAGCGCATCCTGGGCATGGGCGACGTGATTTCGCTGGTCGAGCGGGCGCAGATGCAGTTCGATGAGGACGAAGCCAAGCGCATCGAGAAGAAAATCCGCAAGAACCAGTTCGACTTCAACGACTTTCTCGGCCAGCTCGAGCAAATCAAGAAGATGGGCAACATCAAGGATTTGATGGGCATGATTCCGGGCATGAGTAAGGCGATGAAGGACGTGGAAATCGACGACGACGCCTTCAAGCCCGTCGAGGCCATCATCCGGAGCATGACCAAGCAGGAGCGCGCCAACCCCGACCTGCTGAACGCCTCGCGCAAGCGTCGCGTGGCCAAGGGCTCGGGTACCGAGCTGCAACAGGTGAACGACCTGATGAAGCAGTTTGAGCAGATGCGCAAAATGATGCGCACCATGAACAAAATGAGCCAGACCAAAGGCGGCCTCGCCCAGATGCAGAAGATGATGGGCGGCATGCGCGGCGGCGGCGGCGGCATGATGGGCCGGTAAGCGCTGGTGTAGTTGAGCGAAAAGAAAAGCCCGGGCGCGCGTCCGGGCTTTTTGCATTTACGGTTGCCGGTTGCCGGCAACGGATTCCGGAAGCCCGAATTATGTGGGTAAAATATTCAACCACAGGTAACCATATCCGGTTATGCAACGAGTGAAGCCTTAGGCCCTCTGCCAAAGGCGCACTGCGTCTTCCATTTTTTTCCATCATTACCATGCGCACACGTTTACTTCACCTATTGGCTGCCGCCATGCTATTGGCGGCTCCGCGGCTGGCTACGGCCGACCACCTGCGTGCCCACCTTCTCTTAACTGCCCGCCTGAGTGGCGACCAGGAGGTTCCGGCCGTGAGCACCGCCGCACAGGGCGTGGCGGCCTTCACCCTCAACGCAACCCGCGACACGCTTTTCGTGCAGGCGGCCGTCAGCGGGCTGAGCGGCCCCATCACCATTGCGCATGTGCACGACGGGGCGGCCGGGGTGGCTGGCCCGGTTGTGAGCAGCCTGGTGCCCATGGTGCGCGGCAACCGCCTCTCCGGCTACCTTACCGGAGCCGATATTGCGCCCGCCAAACTCGCCAAATACCTGCGTGGCGGCTATTACATTAACATTCACACGGCCGCCAATGGCGGGGGTGAAATCCGGGGTCAGATTAGGCTCGAGTCCGAGACCGGCCTCGTTGCCAACCTGACCGGCGCGCAGGAAGTCCCGGCGGTTACCACCAGCGCCAGCGCCCTGGGCATTTTCACGCTCGGCCAAAACCAGGAGAAGCTCAAGTTTCGGGTGACGCTGGCCGGGCTGAGCAGTACCATCACGGGGGCCCACTTCCATACCGGAGCGGCCGGGGCCAACGGGTCCGTTGTGGTCGACCTGCTGACCTACCTCACGGGGAATGTGCTGGAGGGCGAGATTGTGCCCACGGCGGCCTTCCTCACTTCGCTCCGCCAGGGGCAGGTCTACATCAATGTGCACACCACCAACAACCCCAATGGCGAAATCCGGGGTCAGCTTTCGTTCGAGAGCCGTAACGTGCCCTTCGATAGCCGCCTCGATGGCAGCAAGATGGTGCCCGCCAACGCCACTACGGGTAAAGCCCTGGCCCTGGGCCGCCTGGCCCCCACGCTCGACTCGATGACGATATTCATGAGCTTCGCCGGCCTGAGTGGCCCCCCCACCAGCATTTCGGTCTTTGCTTCGCCGGCCGGCGTGGCCAATGGCGCGGCCCTTGCCACGTTTGCCATCACGACGCCGCCGGCCACCAACGTGCTGGGCTTCCGCCTGACCGGGCTGACCACGCCCGACGTTAACGACTTTTTGCGCGGCGACATCAATCTGGTTATCAATACCGCCGCCAACCCTAATGGCGAAGTGCGCGGCCAGCTGCTGCGCCTGGCCCGTGAGGGCTATACCATGGCGCTGAACGGAGCTCAGGAGCGGCCGACGCCTACCACCAGCGCTGGCTACGGCGTGGGCATCATCAGCATCGACCGCGACCAGAGCAACGCCCACTTTATGAGTGTGTGGGGCGGGCTGACCGGACCGGCTACCATGGGGCATTTGCATACCGGGCTGGCCACGCAGGCCGGGCCGGTAGTATTCAATTTGGCACCCTTCTTCGACAATGCTACCGCCCCCAGCGCCGCTTATGGCTTCTGGAAAGATGACAATGCGGGCCAGCCCTTCGCCCTACGCCGCTCGCTGCAGTTCCGCCGCGATAGCGTGTATATGAACCTGCACACGGCGGCCTTCACGGGCGGCGAAATCCGCGGGCAGGTGCGCCGCGGGGCCAGCAACCTGCAGGTAGTGCTGGCAACCCAGCCGGCGGCGGTGATAGCCGAAACGTTTGGCACGGCTCCCAACCCCTTCAGCGCCGCCTCTACGCTCACTTTCGAAGCGCGCGCTATCGGCACCGGCCAGGTGCGCGTGTTGGACGTGCTGGGCCGCGAGGTAACCCGGCAGGCCGTGGCCGTACGGGTGGGGGCCAACGCGGTGCCGCTGGCGCTGCCCAGCCTGGCACCGGGTATCTACCTGCTCGTGCTGCAGGTCGGCGACACGCAGCTGACCACCCGGCTGGCCAAAGAATAAAAGCAACGCTTAGATGCTAGTGCTATTTGAAAACACAAGCACTAACTGCTTTTGTCTGAACAGATTTAGACATTTTCGGAAACGCTGGAATTTTTTGGTTCAATTCTTGTTGCCATCAGTGTGAAAGAATAGTTTTTTAAGGTGTTTTGGTATGGAAAGAGGCGTTCCTTTGGAGCGCCCCTTTTTTTATGCCCTTTTGGTCCGTCCGGAGTGTAAGGGTGGGGAGCGTGCTGCGTCAGGCAGGGCAGGCAGCGAGCCCGGGGCTCGAAGTACCTTGCATCGGTTTCTCTCACAAATGGTGGTTTTATGAAGCAGCTTGTTGAAAAGCACCCGCTGGCTATCCGCTGGTTTCACTGGGTCAACTTCCCGGTGCTCAGCCTCATGATTTGGAGTGGCATGTGGATTTACTGGGCCAACGACGTGTACCGCCTCGGCTGGGGCAAAACCACGCTGGTTAAGTTCTTTCCGCAGTCGTTCTACGCGGCTTTCCACGTCGACCACAAGCTGGCGCAGGGCATGAGCTGGCACTTCGTGCTGATGTGGGTATTCTTTCTGAACGGTCTGCTCTATGTGGGCTACACGGTTTTCTCGGGCGAGTGGCGCTACCTGCTGCCCACCCGGCACTCGTTCCGAGAGGCGGTGCTGGTGACGCTGCACGACCTGGGCCTCTACAAAAAGCCGCTGCCGGTGCGCAAGTTCAACGGGGCCCAGCAGATTGCCTACACTTCGGTGGTGCTCATGGGCCTGGGCTCACTGCTGACCGGGTTGGCCATTTATAAGCCCACGCAGTTTGGCTGGCTTACGCAGCTGCTGGGCGGCTATGAGTTTGCCCGTATCATTCACTTCGCCCTCACCATTGGCTACGTGCTGTTTTTCATCGTGCACATTGCCCAGGTAGTGCGCGCCGGCTGGAACAACTTCCGGGCCATGGTGGCCGGGTTCGAAGTAGTCGAAATCGACCCCGCCACCCGTCAGGTCGTAGCCGGCCCCACCGTGCTGCCCGCCGCCGATGCCTTCCTCACGCCCAACGCTACGCTCCGCTCGTGATGACGACTGACCCTAAACCCGCCTCGCCGACCCCCGCCGGCCACCCTACTGCTCCGCTGCGCCCCGAAGCCGAGGTGCTGGCCGAAGCCCGCCGCCGCTCGCGCCGCTCGTTTATTGGCCTGGGGCTGGCCGGGCTGGCGGGCCTCGGCGGCTGGCAGTGGCTGGTGTCGCAGCCCAACGACTCAGGCATTCCGCACCCGTTGCGCCAGGCCCTTGATGCCAACGGCCGCCTTAGCAGCGCCTATTTTAAGGAAACGCGGCTGGCTCCCGAGTTTGCCCGCGGCCGCGCGAAGGCTCCGCGCGAGAATGGCCGCGTTGGCCTCGGTGATGAGTTGGACCCTGCTACCTGGCGCTTGCGCGTGCAGGGCTACGGCACGGGCAAAACCCATGAATTCACGCTGGCTGATATTCAGGCCCTGCCTAAGGTAGAGATGACAACCGAGCTCAAGTGCATCGAGGGCTGGAGCACGGTGGTGCACTGGGCCGGGGCGCGGCTGTCCGATTTTTTGGCCCGTTACCCACTAGCTACCCGCAGTGGCCAACCCGCCGACCCGCTCAACCCGCCCGCCGACCTGGCACCCTACGTGGGCATGCGCACGCCCGACGAGCAATACTATGTGGGCCTGGACATAGCCAGTGCCTTGCATCCGCAAACGCTGTTGTGCTACGAGATGAACGGCCAGCCCCTAACGTCGGGCCACGGCGCGCCGCTCCGCCTCGTCACGCCCCTCAAATACGGGATTAAGCACCTCAAGCGCATTGGCACCATCGCCTTCGCCGATGCCCGCCCGAAGGATTACTGGGCCGAGCTCGGCTACGACTGGGACGCGGGACATTAGGTAAAATAGCAGCTAAGCAGGTAGAGAATAGATTAAATATCAATCTATTCTCTACCTGCTTAGCTGCTTTAGTGCACTACGCGTACCTGGTAGTGGGGGCTGCCCTCGGTGCCGGGCACCTGCCAGGCGCCCACGCGGCTGGGGCCATAGCCGAGGTTCACCTTCACCCATTCATCGCGGGTGGGCAGCAGGGCAAGAATGTCCTGTTCGAGCTGGGCCAGGCGCTGGCGAAGCTGCTCGGAGCTTGCAGCGCCAACGGCCAGAGCCGTGGTCTGGGTGGCATGGCGCAGGGCTTTTTCGGCTTCGAGGTAAGCATCCACTTTTTCTTCGAGCGGAATAAGCGCGGGGTCCAGATAGTCGAGATTGGAGGCCATGAGCGGGGAGGGGAAGCGGAATAAAGGATGAGCGAAACGGCTGGCCGCTGCGGTACCGAACGGCGGAAGCGCCCAAAAAGATACAGCCGCTACCTGCGGGCCTTATTGCGGCCCGGCCGGAGTGGTAGTGGCTGCCGGGCGGTTGCGCTGGCATTTTTCGCCGCAGTATTTTACCTCCTCCCAGTTGGCGCGCCACTTTTTACGGTACTCGAACGGGCGGCCGCAGGTGACGCAGATTTTGGTGGGTAGCTGGCCTTTGCGCAGTTTGGCGGGAATCATGGGGTGGGCGTTAAGAAGCGGATGATTGCCAAACGGCCGCGGCCGCCGCGAAGTTTTGGGTAATTTTGCCGGCCGGGCGGCTGGCCGGGCGGCTGGCCGGGCGGCTGGCCGGGCGGCTGGCCGGGCGG
>JANNDE010000677.1:0-23465 GCA_031387395.1 Hymenobacter sp. | reverse complement strand
GAACAGGGTTTTGCTTTTTGGGTAATTCCGTATTAGGCAGAAAACTATTACTCTGTCAAATGACGGGTGCTGGGAATACGGTGCCGTTCCTGAAGCACGGCAATCACCTCATCAAGGGGCACGCCAGCAGCTACCAACAATACCAACAAGTGGTATAATAAGTCGGCGACTTCGCCCGGCAAACTGTCACGGTGACCGGCCACAGCGTCGATAACCGTTTCGACAGCCTCCTCCCCTACTTTTTGCGCAATCTTAGGCATCCCCTTTTCAAACAACGACACGGTATAAGAGTTCGGAGCCCGCTCGGGAAACTGCTGACGCTCAATCACCAACCGCTCCAGCATCGCCAGGAAGCCCACCGGAGCCGACGGAGTGGCGTGCTCATCGGGTTGCTCAAAACAACTGATGGTACCACGGTGGCAGGTTGGGCCCACGGGCGTGGCCCGAATCAGAACTGTATCGGCGTCACAGTCGACATGCAGACTCTGTACCTCCAGGAAATTGCCACTTTCCTCACCTTTGGTCCAGAGCCGGTTTTTCGAACGCGAGAAAAATGTTACGCGTCCCTCCTGCCGCGTTTTGACCCACGATTCAGCATTAACGTAGCCAAGCATGAGGACCTGACCAGTGGCGGCATCCTGCACGATAGCGGGTGCCAGACCAGTGGCGGGGTCGAAACGGAGTGTATCCAAAGAAGCGGGTTGTGCGAACATCGCCAGAGAGTAAGAATAGAATGGGTGAAAAATCCGCCGCTTAGGGGCGCACCGCAATGCCGGCTTCCTGCAAATACGTTTTCAGGGCCGGCAGCGCGGTTTCGTTAAAATGGAAGATACTGGCCGCCAGGGCGGCATCGGCCCCACCAGCCTGGAAAACAGCCGTGAAATCGGCCGGCTGGCCCGCTCCGCCCGAAGCGATAACCGGAATCGGCACGGCATCAGCTACGGCGCGGGTCAATTCGAGGGCGAAGCCTGATTTGGTACCGTCGTGGCTCATGGAAGTAAGCAGCAACTCACCGGCACCCCGTTCGGCGGCCTCGCGGCACCAAGCCACGGCCTCACGCCCGGTAGCCATAGTGCCGGCCCGGGTCATCACCTGCCACTCACCCTCCACCAAGCGGACATCTACGGCCACCACCACGCACTGCGACCCGAAGCGGCGGGCCAGCTCGTTGATAAAGTCGGGCCGGGCCAGGGCGGCCGAATTGATGGAAACCTTATCGGCCCCACTCAGCAGTAAGGCTTCCACGTCGGCTATGGTCTTGATACCGCCGCCCACGGTAAACGGAATATCGAGCACGCGGGCTACGTTGCGCACCAACTCGGTGAGAGGCTGGCGGCGCTGATTGGTAGCCGTGATGTCGAGGAACACCAACTCATCGGCCCCCTCGCGTGCGTAGCGCTCGGCCAGGGCCACCGGGTCGCCGGCATCGCGCAGGCCCTCGAACTGGATACCTTTTACGGTGCGCCCATCGCGCACGTCGAGGCAGGGAATGAGTCTTTTCTTGACCACTGATTTTTCGGATTTAAGCGGATTTCACGGATTTTGTAGACGGTAGGTCTGAGCAGTGGTCGAGCAACTATTAGCGCTTATTCGGCAGCTATTCGGCAGCAATAGCGGCTACAGGAAACGAGCTAAGTCGGGCAGGACGATGGTCCCTTCGTAGAGGGCTTTGCCGATGATGGCACCGTACAAGCCGGCCTCGGCCAGGGCTTCGAGGTCGGCAATGGTAGTGACGCCGCCGCTGGCAACGAAGCGGGCCTGCGGAAACTGCTGCACCAACTGCTGGTAGGTACTCAGCGCGGGGCCTTGCAGCAGGCCATCTTTGCTCACATCGGTGCAGATGAAGGTACACGCCCCGGCGGCCAGGTAATCGGCAATAAAGCCCACCAGAGTGAGGGCACTCTGCTCAGCCCAGGCATTAATGAGAATGTGCTCGCCCTTGTAGTCGGCTCCCAGGAAAATGGACTCGGCACCATGGCGGGACAGCCAACGGCGCACGGTTTCAGAGTCGCGCACAGCCAGGCTGCCGGCGGTGGCGTGGGCGGCCCCGGCACCCAGCACCTGGGCCAGCGCTTCGTCGGTTTGAATACCGCCCCCGGCATCGATGTCGAGGCTGGTACGGCTGGCAATGGCTTCAAGTACGGCCAGGTTCACCGGCCGGCCAGCGCGGGCCCCGTCGAGGTCGACGAGGTGCAGACGGCGCAGGCCGGCATCGGCGAAGCGCTGAGCTACGGCCACGGGGTCAGAATCGTAAGTGGTCTGGCGGGCAAAGTCGCCGGCGCTGAGCCGGACGCACTGCCCGTTGATAAGGTCGATGGCGGGAATGATTTCCACGAAGCGAATCGAAAAAAAGAAGATTAAAGAGCCAGGAAATTGGCCAGAATGCGGGTGCCCACCGACCCACTTTTTTCGGTGTGGAACTGCACGCCGTGAAAGTTACGGTGCTGCACCGCCGCGCTGAATGGAGCCGGGTGCGACGCCTGAGCCGTGGTATACTCGCCCACCGGGGCGTAGTAGCTGTGCACGAAATACACGTGGTCGGCAGCGGTAAGCCCTTCGAACAGCGGGCCGCGCAAGGCCTGCAGGTTGTTCCAGCCCATGTGCGGCACCTTGTGAGCGGCATCGGGCACGAAGCGCTGCACGTGAAAAGGCAGCAGCCCGAGCATGGGCGTGTCGTTCTCGTCGCTATGCTGCCCAAGCAGCTGCATGCCCAGGCAAATACCTAGGAAGGGCTGCGTGAGCGTGGGCAGCACCTTGTCGAGACCAGCCTCGCGCAGTGCCTGCATGGCCGATGAGGCTTCACCTTCGCCGGGAAACAGCACCTTATCGGCCCGGCGCAATAGCTCCGGGTCGGCGGTGAGCGTGGGGCGAGCCCCTAGGCGCTCAAGGGCAAACAGCACCGACTGCACGTTGCCCCCTTTGTAGTCTACTACTGCGATTTCCATAGCTAAAAAGACTTGTGCCAAATGTTAATAATCGATATTACACATTTGGCGTAAACCTATAAATGATTACAAAATGCCCTTGGTGCTGGGAATGGCTACCGATTCGTCGCGCTGCAACGCCATTTTAATGGCTTTTGCTACGGCCTTGAAAATGGCTTCGATTTTATGGTGCTCGTTGTCGCCGCGGCACGAAATGTTCAGTGTGGCGCGAGAGTTGTCGGTGAAGGACTTGAAGAAATGGAAGAACAGCTCCGTGGGCAGGTCGCCGACGCGCTCGCGCTTGAACTCCGCGTCCCATACCAGCCAGGGCCGGCCCGCGAAGTCGATGGCCGCCTGGGCCAGGGCTTCGTCCATGGGCAGCAGGAAGCCGTAGCGGGCCAGTCCGCGCTTGTCGCCGAGGGCCTGCGCGAAAGCAGTACCCAGGGCCAGCGCCGTGTCTTCCACGGTGTGATGCTCATCGATGTGCAGGTCGCCGTTTACACTAATGTGTAAGTCGACGCCGCTATGACGGCCCAACTGCTCAAGCATGTGGTCGAAGAAACCCAGGCCGGTGTGAATGTCGCACTGCCCGGTGCCGTCGAGGTTGAGACGGATGGTAATCTGGGTTTCGTTGGTGTTGCGCTCAATGACGGCTACACGAGCCGGGTAGCGCAGGAAATGGTAAATCTCGGGCCAGCTGCTAGCGGTGAGGGCCGCGCGCGGGTCGGGCTCCTCTCCTATCAGAATGGACTGGCTGCCGAGGTTCTCGGCCAGCTGCACGTCGGTGAGGCGGTCGCCGATAACGTAGGAGTTGGCCAGGTCATAGCCGTTGGCCGGGTCGAGGTACTGGCCCAGCAGACCCGTGCCGGGCTTACGGGTGGGCAGGTTTTCGTGGGCAAAGCTGCGGTCGACGTGCTCGGCGGCGAAGTGCACGCCCTCATTAGCCAGCAGGTCGCGCATGAGTTGGTGGGCCGGCCAGAAAGTATCTTCCGGGAAGCTGGCCGTGCCCAGGCCGTCCTGGTTGGTCACGAGGACCAACTCGTACTCGGGCAGCTCGCGGGCAATGCGGGCCAGATTGCTGATGGCCCCGGGCAGAAACTGAAATTTATCGGGCGTGAGGCCGTCGATTTGCTGGCTGGGCTGGGGCTCCACCAGAATGGTGCCGTCGCGGTCGATGAACAGAGCCTTTTTCAAATCAATTATCAATGAGCAGTGAGAAATGAACAATGAGTGGGCAGCGGCTATACGGCCACGGTGGCTCCTATTTCGGCCAGCGCCTGCATCAGCAGGGCATTTTCGGCGGCGGTGCCCACCGTGAGGCGCAGGCAGCCGGCGCAACCGGGCTGAGTAGTGCGGTTGCGCACCACAATACCACGGCGGCTGAGCTCGTCGTACACGGCCGTGGCATCCACGTTGAAGCGGACCAGCAGGAAGTTGGCGTCGGAGGGAAAAATATGCTCCACGATGGGCAGCTGGTCCAATTCCTGGCCCAACCACTCGCGGCCACGCAGCAGCTCGGCGCGCATTGCAGGTAGCTGCGGCGCGTTGGCCAGGGCAGCCAGGGCATGCTGCTGGGTCGCGGCCGAGATGTTATAGGGCGGCTTAATCTTGTTGAGGTAGCCAATGAGCGAGGCCGAGGCGTAGGCCACGCCCAGGCGCAGGCCGGCCAGGCCCCAGGCTTTCGAGAAGGTCTGCATCACCACTAAGCGAGGGAATTCGACCAGGCGGGTGGTCCAGCTGGGGGCATCGGCAAAGTCGGCGTAGGCTTCATCGACCACCACCAGACCGCGAAAATTGGCCAGAATGGTTTCGATGGCCGCCTGGGCCAGCAGGTTGCCGGTGGGGTTGTTCGGCGAGCACAGGAACACCAGCTTGGCCCGCGAAGCCGCCAGCACGGCCGCAGCATTGGCCGGCAGCTGGAAATCGACCGTGAGCGGCAGGCGCTCCACGCGGACATCATTCAGGTTGGCGGCCACCTCGTACATGCCGTAGGTGGGCGGGCAGATGACGATGCTGTCCTGGCCCGGCGTGCAGGTGAGGCGCACGAGCAGGTCGATGGCCTCGTCGGAACCGTTGCCAAGGAAAATCTGCTCGGGTGCGACGTCTTTGAGCTTGGCCAAATCGGCTTTGATGGCGCGCTGGTGCGGGTCGGGGTAGCGGCTAAAATCGTCGGGACCAACCGAGCCCAAGCTATTCTCATTGGCATCGAGCATCACCGGGGCTAAGCCCTCGAACTCATCACGGGCCGACGAATACGGCTGCATGCGCTCCACGCTGGGCCGGATGAGGCCGGCGTATGGATTGACCGGAGCCGCCGGATTGGCGGCGGTAGTATTAACGGCCAGGGCGGCCAGGCGCAACGTCACGGCGCGGGCGTGGGCAGCCAGGCCCTCAGCTTCGGCCATGGTTTCCACCACCGGGCCCAGGGCCCGCAGGCCGGTGGCCGACAGACGCTGGAAGGTGATTTTCTTCACGAACGAATCGAGCGACACGCCACTGTACTGCCGGGCATAGCCGCTGGTGGGCAGCGTGTGGTTGGTACCGGAGGCGTAGTCGCCCACCGCCTCGGGCGTGAGGTGCCCCATAAACACCGAGCCCGCGTTGGTGACCTGCGCGGCCAGCGCTTCGGCGTTATCGGTGGCCAGAATCAGGTGCTCGGGAGCGTACTGGTTCGAAAAGGCCAACATGGCGGCCGTATCGGGCAGCAGAATGGCGCGGCTGTTGTCCAGGGCCAGGGCCGCTACCTCACGGCGCGGCAAAGTGGCGAGCTGGCGCACGACTTCGGCCTGCACACTTTCCAAGAGGTCGGGCGAGTCGCTGAGCACCACCACCTGCGAGTCGGGGCCGTGCTCGGCCTGCGAGAGCAAATCGGCGGCCACGAAGGCGGGGTTGGCGCTGGCATCGGCGATGACAAGGACTTCCGACGGGCCGGCGGGCATGTCGATGGCCACGCCGAATTCGGCGGCGGCCAGCTGCTTGGCGGCGGTTACGTAGCGATTACCCGGGCCAAAAATCTTGTCCACGGCCGGCACCGAGGCGGTGCCCAGAGCCAGGGCGGCTACGGCCTGCGCGCCGCCGGCTTTCACCACTTTTTCAATGCCCAGCAATTGGGCCACGAACAGGATAACCGGACTGATGCGGCCATTAGCCTGCGGTGGCGTGCACACCACCACTTCGGGGCAACCGGCCAGGCGGGCCGGCACGCCCAGCATCAGCAGGGTGCTGAACAGCGGGGCCGTGCCGCCGGGCACATACAGGCCCACGCGCTGCACCGGCACCGAACGGCGCGAGCAGGCCACGCCGGGCATGGTTTCGAGGCGAATTTCGGGCTCGCGCTGAGCCGAATGGAAGGCTTCAATATTGACCCGGGCCTGGCGGATGGCGGCCTGCAAACCGGCGGGCACCTGCGTGGCGGCGGCGGCAAACTCGGCCGGCGATACCAGCAAATCCGTGAGCGTGGCTTTGTCGAAGTCGGCGGCGAGCTGGCGCAGGGCGTCGTCGCCACCGACCCGAACCTGCTCGAAAATAGCCCGGACGCGGGCGGCTACCTGCGGCGCTTCGGCCGCGGCGGGGCGCTGCTGCAGCGCGGCCCAGGTTTCGGGGGCGGGATTGGCAATAAACTGCATGACGAAAGAGCTAGGCAATCATTTTCTCAATAGGGAGCACCAGAATGCCCTCGGCCCCGACAGCCTTGAGCTGACTGGTGATGTGCCAGAAATCATCCTCCTGCACCACCGACTGCACCGATACCCAGCCGGCCTCGGCCAGCGGCGTCACGGTGGGCGACTTGATACCGGGCAGCAGGCGACGCACCTCATCGAGGGCGGCCACCGGGGCATTCAGCAAAATGTACTTGCTGCGCCTGGCGCGGCGCACGGCCTGCATACGGAACTGCAGCTGGGCCAGCAGGTCGGCCTGCTCGGCGCTCAGGTTGGGCTGGGCGATGAGCACGGCCTCGGAGCGAAACACGGTTTCGACCTCGCGCAGGCCGTTGCCTAGCAGCGTCGAGCCACTGCTCACGATGTCGCAGATGGCCTCGGCCAGGCCGATGCTGGGCGCAATCTCCACCGAGCCACTGATGGTGTGCAGGTGCGCCTGCACACCGTGCTCGGCCAGGTAGCGGCCCAGAATATTGGGATAGGAAGTCGCAATATTCTTGCCCTGCAGGACCTCAATCGAGGCGTAGGCGTCGGCACGGGGCACCGCCAGGCTCAGGCGGCACTTGCTGAAGCCGAGGGTTTCGACTTCAAGCTCGGGGTAGCCAGCTTCCACCAGCACGTTCTGGCCCACGATGCCGAGGTCGGCCACGCCGTCCTGCACGTAGCCGGGAATGTCATCGTCGCGCAGAAACAGGATTTCAAGCGGGAAATTGGTGGCTTCGGTCTTCAGCTTGTAGGAGCTGCTGATGAAGCTGATGCCGCATTCGCGGATGAGGGCGAGCGAGTCTTCGCTGAGGCGACCGGACTTCTGAATGGCTAAACGGAGCATGAAAAAGGTAAGTGACCGGGAAACGCGGCTGAAGCAGCACGCGGAGCGGATACGAGCCACGCGGGCCCGCTGCTGAAAATTCCCGGAAATGACAAGTAGTAGTTGGGCGCCGGCAAGCCCCCAAACGCGGAGGTGGAGACTCGGGCTACCGGTGCTGCTTTAGCACCCGGCACACAGCCCGGCCTCCCACAGATGGTGATGATGATGCACGCCCGTAACGGCCCGACGACCCACCTGAGGCACAGCGGCAACGGCACAAACAACGGCGGGGAATAGGGTCATCGGGCGCAAAGGTAGCAGGAAACATCAGCGGTTGGCACAAAGCCACCGTATTTTGTTGCTGCTGCCAATACCTGCGGACGGGCCGAAAGGTTTTCGGCGGGCCCCACAAAATCCGGCCGGGTATCCGCACCCTATCCATTACTGCGGCCTTTGCAGGCTTCCCTTCCTCGCGTTCCTCGATACCGTTCAGCCAGTTAGCCCCGCCTTGCGGGAGGCGCTGGCGGCCGCTACCAGCCGCGAGGTGCTGCCCGGGCAGGTAGTCCGGCGAGTGTACTTGCTACTTGATTCTGGCTACTTACTTAAAACCGGGCAATCAGCCGCAGGTTTACCAGGCGCTGCGAGAGGTAGCTGGGTACCGAATACGTCACGCCGTTCACGTCCTGCAGGTAGCTGTATCCACCTACGTTATTGGCTCCCAGCACATTCAGGATTTCCAGTCCCAGCCATAGGTTATCGAAGCTGTAGAAGTGGGCCTTGGGTGCGCCGTTATTTTTCAGGCCGATGACTTTAGAGAAACCCAAATCGACGCGCTTGTAGCTGCGCACCAGGGCACCGGTACCGCGTAAATCGGGCTGGTTGGGGGGGCTGAAGGGCAGGCCCGAGCCGAACACCAGGTTCACGTAGCCGCGCACCGAGGGATTGTTGGGCAAGTGGTCCTGAAAAAACACGCCCACGTTCAGGCGCTGGTCCTGCGGCCGGCGGATGAAGCCCTTGGCTTCACGACCCACGATGTCGCCGTCACTGTTCACCACGTTTAGCGAGTCGCCGGCCACGTTTTCCTGGGTCGAGAGGATGCCCAGGCTAAACCACGACTCGGCCCCTTTCACGAACTCGCCGCTAAGGCGGGCATCGAAGCCGGCAGCGTAGGCGCGGGCGTTGTTTTTGGCGAAATAGCGCAGCCGCACGTTATCCACGTCATAAGGTACCACGTCGGTGAGATACTTATAGTAAGCTTCGCTGGTAAACTTGAACGGCCGTCCGAAACCCTGAAAGGCAATTTCCTTCCCCACAATGAAGTGGTAGGATTTCTGGGCCCGCAATTCCACGTTCAGCGTCCCGGTTTGCACCAGCGGCTGATTGGGGTCGCTGCGCTCGCCGGCCTGGCCGCGCAGCTCGCGGTAGAATGGCGGCTGGTAGTACACGCCCACGGCCGCCTTAAACGAGCGGTTGGGATGCGAGCGGCTGATTTGCGAGAACTGCACCCGTGGGCTAATCACCAGCTGGCCATTGGTGGTCCAGTAGTGGGCCCGCACCCCGTAGCTAAGCGTACGCAGCGAGTCGAGGTTCCAGGTATCCTGCACGAAACCCTGGCTGCGGGTGCTTAGCAGGCTCAGGTCCGACAGCAGGCGGGTGCGGCGGGCATCGGGCACGTAGTCGGCCGAGTCGGCAAAGCTGTACTCATCCAGCCTATCGCTGATTTTCTCGCGGCCGATTTTGACTCCCCAGCGCACGGTGTGGTTGGCAGCCGGCGTCCAGCGGCCCCGGGTTTCGGCCGTAAAGATGCGCGCCGTGAGGTAGTTGCGCGAGTGCTTGAACTGCGAGCCAATGTCGCGCTGCCGCACGGCCTGGTTGAAGTCGAGCGAGTTAGGGTCGCGGTTGATTTCGGCAAAAGTATAAGCAGCCTCCACGTCGCGGTATTCAAACTCGCGCGAAATCAGGGCCGAGCCCAACAGCTCCAGTTGCAGCTTAGCCGAAAAGTCGTGCTTCAGGTTGAGGCCGCTCTGATAGGTATCAAACTGCATGCGCTCGCGGCCGGAATAGCCGATGAAGACGCGGGTGAACTGGTTGGTGCCGGTCGAGAACGTGGCCTGACCAGTTTCGGGCGAAAAGCGGTAGTCGTTGTGGGCCACCACGCCCATCAGGCCCAGCGTGGTGCGCTGCATGTCGTCTTTACGGCCCAGGCCAATGTTCACGAACGTCTGGGCATCGTAAAAAGTGGGGTTGTAGCCACCCTGCTCCTGCTTCAGGGAGTTGAATACGTACTGGGCATTCTTGTAGCGCACGCCGGCCAGGTAGCTCACCCGGCCGTTGACCGAGCGGGCTTCGGCGTGGGCCGCGCCGCCCACCAGGCTGGCCGTGAGCGAGGCCGCGAATTTCTCGGGCGTTTTGTAATCTACGCTCAGCACCGAGGCCAGTTTGTCGCCATACTTAGGCTGCCAGCCGCCGCTGCTGAACTCCACCTGCTTCACCAAATCAGCATTAATAAAGCTGAGACCTTCCTGCTGGGCCGACGTAACGAGAAACGGCCGGTAAATCTCGAAGCCGTTCACGTACACCAGGTTCTCGTCGTAGTTGCCGCCGCGCACGTTGTAGGTGCTGCTGAGCTCGTTGTTCGACATCACGCCCGGCAGCGTCTTCAGAATGGCATTGAAATCACCAAACGGAGACGGAATTTCCTTCGCCTGGCGCGGGTCTATTCGGGTGACGCTCACCTGCTCGCGGGTGTCGGCCTGGTCGGAGCGGGCCGTCACGTTCACGTTGCCCAGGGCCTTGGTATCGAGGCGCATAATCAGGCGCAGGGACCGGCTGGCATCGGCGGGAAGCCGCAGCGGCACCCGCAGCGGCAGATAGCCCAGCCGGCGCACCACCAGCACCACGGCCGCCCCCGGGGCTGGCTGCCGCACCACGAGGCGAAAGCTGCCATCAGTGGCCGTATTGGTGCCCGAGGGCTGGCCTTCGACGCCCACGGCCGCGAGTTCCAGCGGCTGGCCGGCCGGGTCGCGCAGCGTGCCGCTCACGGCAAACTCACGACCAGCCACCGGGCTTTCCGGCGTGGTTTGCGCCCGGCCTAAGGCCGGCGCCAACAGCAGCGGCCCCAGCAAAGCGGCGCGCATCACCACGCGGCGGCCGGATAACGAAAATAGCAGTAGCAACGGCAGAGGCGAGGTAGCGGGTTGTTTCACGAATTTCAGAACGAGCAAGCCGCGCAACTATTGCCGCGCCCCCACGGCCGGCGCACCTATTTCCAGCCCGGCCAGGTGCTCGCGCAGCCGGGCCAGCGTGGCTACCGGCCCTTCGGGCGCGCTGAACACGAAGTTGCCGGCCACCAGCACGTCGGCCCCGGCTTCCACCAGCGGGCCGGCGTTGTCCATGTTCACGCCACCGTCCACTTCAATC
This sequence comes from Hymenobacter sp., assembly GCA_031387395.1. Taxonomy (GTDB): domain Bacteria; phylum Bacteroidota; class Bacteroidia; order Cytophagales; family Hymenobacteraceae; genus Hymenobacter. The sequence goes on along the minus strand of JANNDE010000677.1, from coordinate 12,654 downwards.
AACGCTTCGGAGCCCGTATCGAGCAGTAGCTCTTTCAGCATGGCCACCTTCTTTAGGGTATTCGGAATGAAGGCCTGCCCACCGAAACCGGGGTTCACCGACATGATAAGCACCACGTCGAGGTCGGCAGCGATGTCTTCGAGCAGCGCCACGGGCGTATGGGGGTTCAGGGCCACGCCGGCCCGGCAGCCCAACTGCCTGATTTGCTGCACCACGCGGTGCAGGTGCGGGCAGGCCTCGTAGTGCACCGTGATACCGGCGGCCCCCGCGTCGCGGAAGGCGCTGAGGTAGTGCTGGGGCTCCTCAATCATGAGGTGCACATCGATGGGCTGCTTGGCGTAGCGGGCCACGGCCTGCAGCACGGGCAGGCCGAACGAGATGTTGGGCACGAAGCGGCCATCCATCACGTCGAAGTGCAGCCAGTCGGCGGCACTGTTGGCGAGCAGCTCGGTTTCAGCTTGCAGGTTGGCCAGGTCGGCGGCCAGAAACGAGGGAGCCAGCAACGGGCTGCGGCGGGTTGGGTTCATGGGCACGAAGATACAGCCGCCCGCCCCACTCCCCGAATACCGCCCGGCCGCGCCAGCGGCTCTACTTTTGTGCCTGCTTGTTCAACCTGGCCTTGTTCATTGCTCACTGCTCATTGTTAATTGACTTAACGTGCCTCACCTCGTTCCCCTGCTCATTCGTGGCATCAACAACCTATCCGACGCTCGCTACTGCGCCGGCATGGGAGCCGATAAACTCACCTTCGTGCTCGACCCTGCCCTGCCCGACCACCTCGATGCCAAGGCCGTGAAGGAGCTGGCCGGCTGGATTGCCGGAGTTGAACTGATTGGTGAGTTCGACCAGCTCAGCGCCCCGGATATTAACGCATTAGCTGCCGAATGCGCGCTCGATGCCGTGCTGCTGCGCTCCTACCGCACACCGGCCGAGCTGGCCGAAATCGCGCCCCCGGTTTACCTGGAGCTGCCCGCCGAAACCCTGGCCGCAACGCCCGCTATCCCAACCTCGCTGGCCGGCGTCGTGCTGGAGCTGCCGGCCGGTTTCGCCCCCGCCTCCGTTGCCTCGCTACAAGCCCTGGCCGCCGGCCACGCCCTCTGGCTGGGCCCCGGCCTGCACCCCGAGCGGGCCCGGGAGCTGGCTACGCGGCTGCCCCTGGCGGGCCTGTCCTTCCCGTCGGGCGATGAAGTGAAACCCGGCCTGCGCGATTTCGACCAGCTCGAAGCTGTATTCGAAGCCCTGGAAACCGAGTAACTGTTGGCTTCTCCTAACGAGCAGGCCCGGGGGGCCGGCCCCGCAACGACGAAGCCAGCCTCCCCGGGCCTGTTTAGCAGCGTCCCCCGTTTAGCGCGGGTCAGTCAACCGGAAGCGGACGTATTTAATGGGCACGCCGATGGACCGGTATTTCCCCTCAAAATTGGTCTGAATAGCCTGCGCTTCGGTAAATGCAGTTTCCGTTTCGGCATAGAGGTCGCGGGTGAACCATTCGACTACCGCGCCGGGCCGGGCCGCCAGAATTTCCAGCGTGTATTCAAAAAGACCCTCGTTGTCAGTCTTTAGATGCAGCAGGCCACCGGAAATTAACAATTGTTCGTACAGCGCCAGGAAGCGCGGCGACGTCAGGCGGCGCTTGATGTCGCGGTCGCGCGGCCGGGGGTCCGGAAAGGTAATCCAGATTTCGGCTAACTCTTGCGGGCCAAACTGCGCGGCCAGCGCTTCGGCCCGCATGCGCACGAAGCCCACGTTGGTGAGGCCCATTTCGGCGGCGCGGGAGCTGCCGCGCCAGATACGCTCGCCCTTGATGTCGAGACCCAGGAAGTTGCGGGCGGGGTGGCGCTGGGCCAGTCCGACCGTGTATTCGCCCTTGCCGCAGCCCACTTCCAGCGTCAGCGGGTGCGGCGCGCGGAAGAAATCGGTGCGCCAGCGGCCGCCGAGCTGTTCGTATTCGGGCTTGCCGGGCTCAATGATGTCGGGGCGGGTAGCGTTGTCGTGGAAACGCTGGAGCTTAACGCGGGCCAAAAGCAGTAGGTAATGAAGGGTTTGGAAACACCCGCCGCCGCCTGCTTGCAAAGCCGACGGCCCGGGCCAGCCCCAAAATTACGTCGCCCGCCGCTTAGGTGTCGGCATAAAGCTCGGCCACCTCGGCCACCACGAAGGTACTGCCCCCGATAAATACCGCGTCGTCGGGCCCGGCGGCTGCCCGGGCCGCGGCCACGGCCGCCGCAACCGACCCATACTGCTGCCCCTGCCGCCCCGCCTGCCGGCCCAGCTCGGCCAGCTCGCCGGCCGGCAGCGCCCGCGGGATATCGGCCGCACAAAAGTAAAATATCCCCTCGGCGGGCAGCAGGGCCAGCATGGCCGGCACGTCTTTGTCGTTCACCGTACCGATTACCAAATGTAAACGCTCGTGCGGCACGCGCCGCAACTGGCTCATTACCATACGTAAGCCCGCTTCGTTGTGGCCCGTATCGCACACCACCAGCGGGCGGCGACCAATCACGCTCCAGCGCCCGCGCAGGCCCGTGAGCCGGATTACCTGCCGTAAGCCAGCGCGCACGGCCGCCTCCGTGATGCGGAAGCCCTGGGCCCGCAGCTCATCGAGGGTGGCCAATACGCCGGGCAGGTTCAGCTGTTGATAGTCGCCGGGCAGGCCCAGCTCGGCGTTGGGCAGGTATGGGCGGCCGTGCTGGCGCAGGGCCAGCGGGCGCAGGCCGGTTTCGGGGTCGGCTTCGGCGCTGAAGCTGGACTGGTAAATTTCATCGGCAAAAACCAGGTGGGCCAGCTTGCCAGCCGCCTCGTGCCGGAACACTTCAGCCACTTCCGGCTGCGTCTGGCTCACCACCACCGGCACGCCGGGCTTGATAATACCGGCCTTCTCTCCCGCGATTTCGGGCAGCGTGTTGCCCAGTAGCGCCTGGTGGTCGTAGCTGATATTGGTGATGAGCGAGACCAGCGGCGTGATGATGTTCGTGGAATCGAACCGCCCACCCAGGCCTACTTCCACCACGGCCACGTCCACCCGCTGCTCGGCGAAGTAGGAAAAGGCCAGCGCCACGCACATCTCAAAAAACGAAGGCTGCACCTGCCCGAACAATGGCCGCCACTTTGCTACCCACTCTACCAGGTATTCCGGCGTCAGCTCCCGGCCATTCACCCGCACCCGCTCGGTGAATTCGCGCAGGTGCGGCGAGGTATAGAGGCCAACTTTGTAGCCAGCCGCCTGCAGCACGGCGGCCAGCAGGTGCGAACTGCTGCCCTTGCCATTGGTGCCGGCCACGTGCACGCTCCGAAATGCGCGCTCGGGGTGGCCCATGGCTTCGGCCAGCGCCAGCGTGTTGCCGAGGCCCTTTTTGAAGCCTGCCGCGCCCACCCGCTGAAACATGGGCAGCTGCTCGTAGAGGTAGGTAAGGGTTTGGGCGTAGGTCACGGAACAGCGTAATTTGAATCGTTGAAAGGCCCAAATTACGGCTTATCGGGCCGCCAGCCAATAAAAAAGCCCGCAACCCTGGGCAAGGTCGCGGGCGTTCCGATAAAGGCTATTCCGATTAGCGGACCGAAAACTTAAAGGTATAAAAACCTGTAGCTCCGCCAGCAGCACTGTTGGTTTTCACAAAGTTGGCATCAAGCAACTTGTCGCGGCACAGCTTCTCCTGGGCCGGCGACACGTTGCCGGAAACCTTTGTTACGGCCTCCACTTCGCCATCAGGCGAAATTTTGATTTTGAAGCGCACCACGCCCGAGTTGTCATCCACTGCTTCCACTACGGGCTGCCGGTCGAAGCGCCAGCCGCTCATTTCCAGGCCGCCGCTGCCGGGGCTGCCGCCCGTACCGCCGCGGCCGCCCGCACCATAAAGGGCCTTGGCATCGAGCGAGCCGTTGGGGTCGCCCTGGTCGCCGGTGCTACCAGGACGGTCGCCGTTGTTGTTGCCGGTGGGGGCGCTGCTGGTGCCGCTCACGCCATTGCCACCGCCGGTGGCGCTGCCTTTAGGGGCAAAGGTCACGGCCACTTTGCGGGGCACGCGCGGGGCGGCTTTCACTTCCTCTTTTGGCGGCGCGGGGGTTTCAACCGGGGTTTCCGACACCGGGCTTTCCTCAGCGTCGCTGGTGATGATTTTCGCCTGGGCGGGCGGCGTGGGGTCGGGCGTGGCAGTAGCCACGAGGCGCGGCTGCGGGTCGGGGCTGGCTTTGGGCGGGCGGCTGTCTTCGCGGTTGGGCGAGTTGTTGGCTGGGGCCATGCTCTGGATATCGCCCGAGCCGGCTTCATCGAGGCCGTAGTTCAGCTCCACGCCATCGCCGCCGGGCGCAGCCAGCGGCGGGTTGGGCCCGTGGAAATGCGTAAACAAAAACAGCAGCAGCAACAGCCCGTGCACCACCAGGGTGCCAATCAGGGCTTCGCGGCGATGCGGTTCGGGATAGTCAATGGCCATGAGGTGGAGGGTATGCGAGTAGGCGGGTTGAGGGCAGGAGTTGTTGCTTCGGATTTACGAGGGTCGGGAAGGCCGGTAATTTACCTAACTCCTACCCTCCCACACTCCTAGCCTCCCACCCCAAATTATTTCCCGGCGGCCTGCTGGGCCTGCGTGGCCATCACCATTTTCAACTTGAGGCGGTTGCCGATTTCCAGAATATCGACCAGCTTCTGCACGTTCAGGGAGTTGTCGACGCGCAGCACCACGGTGGGCTGCTCGGTGGTGGGCGTGGTGGGACCAATCAGCGCGACCAGCTCCGGCTCCACGGCCGCCGGATTGACCGGCTTCTTGTTCACGAAGTAGGTGCCGGCCGCATCCACCGAAATGGTAATGGGCTGCTTCATCACCTGCTTGCTCGACCTGGCATTGGGCAGCAGCAGCTTGATGACGTTGGGGTTCACCAGCGTGGAAGCAATCAGGAAGAACAGCATCAGGAAAAACATGATGTCGTTCATGGCCCCGGTTTCGACGTGCGACGTGAGACGGTGACGGCGGGAAAGATTCATTTTTTAGTTGTCAGTTGCTCGTTGTCAGTTGTCAGGTTCAGTTGGTAATTAAGAGCTCACAACTGACAACGAGCAACTGACAACTGATTACTAATTATCCTGCAGAATGTCCATGAACTCGATGGCCGAGTTCTCCATACGAAACACCATGCGCTCGACCAGGATGCTAAGCCAGTGGTAACCCACGTGGGCGATGATGCCCACGATGAGGCCCGTCGCGGAGGTTACCAGCTTCACGTAGAGGCCGTCGGCCACCTGCGGAATGCCGAACTCCTTGGTGGCGGCAATCGAGTAGAAAATCTTGATAACGCCGATAATCGTGCCCACGAAGCCAATCATCGGCGCGATGCCGGCGATGATGCCCAGGATGCTGATGTTCTTTTCGAGACGGGCGATTTCAATCTTGCCCACGTTTTCGACGCTGGTTTCGATTTCCTTCAGCGGCAAACCAATGCGGCGCAGGCCTTTTTCGACCATGCGGGCCAGCGGCGAGGCGGTTTGGGCGCACAGCAGCTTGGCGCCAGCCAGGTCGCCCTTCACCATGAGGGCGCGGATATTGGCCATGAACGACTCCGGATTGCCGGCCGCCTTGCGGATGGTGAAGTAGCGTTCGAGAATGATGTAGAGCGAGAGCAGCGACAGGGCTACCAGCGGAATCATAATCAAGCCTCCGCGCATCAGCAGGTCGATAACCGGAACGTCGGTGGAGGCGAGTGGTGCAGCAGTGGCGGCGGTGTGGAGGGTATCAGCAGCGGCGGGCACCACTTGCAATAGGAATACGGACATGCGGTCGATTAATATTTCAGCGTAATGTAGTCGCAGTGCGTGCTCAGGCGCAGGCGCTGAGCTTCGCGCTGGGCCGACGCCTGGTCGGCATAGTCAGCCGCCGCGAGGCGGAACAACCGGCTACCGTAGGGCGGCAGGATAATGCGCGCCGGATGCCCGGCCCGGAGCAGGTTGCGACAGCCTTCTTCGGCCCGGGCGAGGCTGCTGTAGGCCCCGGCAATAACGTAGAAACGGCCGGTGGGGGTTTTAATTGTACCGCTGTTGCTGGCAACGAGCTTGCGCGGCGCTACTACCGCGGCCGGTGCAGCAATAGATAATGCAGGTTCCGAGGCTACTACTTCCCTGGCAGGGGCAGCCGCAGCTTCCGCTGTGGTTGCGACAGGCCGGGCATTAGCGGGCACGGGAGCCGTACCGGTTTCGGTCCGCACTATCGGGGCTTTGCGCACGGGCGTGCCGGTAAGGTCGTTGGAAGCAGCCATTTCAGACACGGGAGCCGGCGTTTCGGCGATGGGTGTCAGGCCTTCGGGCGCTTCAAGGGGAGCGCTGCCGAAGTCGTGCTGGCCCAGGGCCGCCTGCTGCGGCTCGGAAGTCACGACGGCGACCGTGGTGGTGTGGTGCTGGGCCCACTCCCAATTCGGCACGCTGGTGCGCAGGGCGGTGGGCAGGTAGCCGGCTTTCAGGGCCACTTGGTAGTTGGCCAGCAGCAGCAGGCTCACGGCCACGGCGATGATGCTGGCGGGCACGAGGCGGGACAGGCGGGTACGGGCGGCGCGCAGCACCGGCGGCGGCAGCTTGCGGCTGTCGCCGGCCCGCACGGGGCGGGCGGCCAGCTCGGGCAGGCCAAACGAAGCGGCGAGCAGATTATCAGTACCGGTGTACTCGAACGCCAAACCGCGCCCGGCGGCACGGCGGAAAATGCCGATGCCCGGCAGCTCGGTGCGGTTGTTTTCATCGAGCTCCTGGTGCAGGCCGGCCACGGCAGCGCGCACGCACTCGCGGGCCTCGGCAATGGACAGGCCCAGGTGCTGGCTGAGGGCATCGACAAGCAGGCCGTCGTTGCGGGTAAGCGCCTGGTTGAAAGCAACTAATTTGGTGGGCGGGCTCAGGACCTGGCGGCCGGGCTGGGCCCGGGCGGGCGAGATGTCGGCCACGAGGCCGCCAAAGTCCGGGATAATCACGCAATCGTGGTCACGGAGCAAAGGGCGGATGTGGTCGGCGAGGTGCATTATAAGGAGTTTTAAGTGTTGAGTTTTGAATGTTGAGTTAAAAGGTAAGCTTCTCATATAGAAAAACTTACCACTTAAATCATTCAAAACTCAACATTCAACATTCAACACTTAAAAAGTATAGGTAGCCCCGCCCAGCACGTTGATGCCCTTCACCGGATAGCCGTAGAAACGCTGGTACTGCCGGTTGACGAGGTTGTTACCCATTGCAAAGATGGATATTTTTGGCGTAACGCGGTAGTCGGCGCGCAGGTTCAGGTCGATAATCGGCGTGGTGGCGCGGTAAAAATCGGCGGGGCGGGCGGCTCCCGGCGTGGCGGCTGGCCGGTAGCTGATGCCATAGCTGGCCGAGTAGAAGTAGCCTTCCACGGCAAGCATCAGCTTATCGAACACGTTGTAGGTACCGAATACCGACCCCTGGAACTCGGGCCGATGAAAGGGCTCGGGCAGGTTTTTGAGGGCGTACTTATTGTAGTCCATCCGCGTGCCGAGGCGAAATTTCTCAGCGGCGTTATACAGCAGCTCGCCGTGGAGGTTGAGCACGCCGGTGGCCTGCCGGTCGTACACGAGGTCGAAGCGCGTGGGGTCGAGGGGGTTGTTGAGGTAGAAGTACAGGTTGCGGTCGCGGGCGTAGGTGGCGCGGGCGTTGAACTCCAGGCCCCGGGCGGGCGTGGACGTGAAACCGGCGTAGATAGTGGGCCCGCGGTGAGTATCGGCCACGTTCAGGCCACGGTTCAGCCAGGGGTTTTCGGTGCTCAGGTCGTAGCGCGTTACACGTTGCAGCGCGCCGCCGAGGCCGGCGTACACCATGAATTTCTCGGGCTCGATGGTGTAACCCAGCCGGATGGCCGGGTAGGCCACGGCCTTGCTCACGCTGGTGGTGGTGTCGCTGGAGTAGCCCAGGGTGGCTCCCACCGTCACGGCGATGTTATTTTTCAGGAACTCGTAGGCCGGCGTGGCCTGCACAAACGTGCGGGTGCGGGTACTGGGGACCAGATTGGGCATACCCGGCATGGGCGCGGCCTGGTCCCTGTCCCCAATAAAGGAGGCGTCGGCCGCCACGGTCAGGCGGCTCGCTTCGCCGAGTGCATAACCAATTGTGGCGTTCAGCCGCACGTCGATTTCGGCGGCGGCGAAATTATCGGCCCAGTGGCGGTAGCCGATGCCGGCGTCGTAGGTCAGCTGCTGCGCGGGGTCGCGGTTGTGCGCGTAGGCCTTCACCGCGAAGCGGTTGAAGGTCTGCTTGATGGCGGCCGACTCGGGCGTGGTCAGCGGGCCGCCGTTGGCAGCTTTTTCGTAGCCGTAGAAGTTGTAGCGCTCATGGCCCAGGTCGAGCGTGGCCCCGAAAGCCCCGGTGCCCCGGTACAGCTCGCCCATGAGGTGGGCGCTGGTTTCCGACAAGCGCGAGTTCTTGCCATCGACCGGCCCCTGAATGGAGCTGATGTGCTTGATATCGAGCCCGTAGGCGTGGTCGGTGTTGCGAGTGCTGTGGAAGTAGCCGCGTCCGTAGAACGTGCCGTAGTTGCCGATGGCCGCCTTCGCGAAGTTGCCGGTGAGCGGCGTGGGCTCTTCGGCCCGGATGGTGAGCACCTTCACCGAGGGCGCGAGGCGGTTGGCGGGCAACCGGAAATCGGGGAAGGTGTAGGTGATTTTGCGCTCGACTTTGGGCGGGGCCGGCAGCTTGATTTTCTCGTAGTTGCGGGTGGCTTCGGGCAGCTGGTTCACCCGTTCCTTCACAATCTCAATCTCGGCTTCTTCAATCTGACCGGTGCGCTTTTTGGTGGGCTGGCCCTGGGCGGCGGCCGGGTTCAGGCCGCCCGCCAGCACGGCCGCCAGCACCAGCCCCGCGCCCGAGCGCGGAATTGACTGGGAAGTAAGTATCGACAAACGCTTCATCAGCATATGGGTTTCAATGAAAAGAGGCGCGGCGGCTAGCGTTGGGTGGTGTCGGCCGGGGCGGTGGTGTTGCCGCGCAGGTTGGTGCGGGGCACGGTGGTTTTGCCCTTGGCCGGGGTTGTCGTGGGCCTGGCGGGCGGGGTGGCCGGCGCGGTGGTTTTGGCCGGAGCCTTCACCGGCGCTTTCACGGGAGCTTTCACCGGCGGCTTTTTAGTAGGCGCGGGCTCGGTGGCTTCGTCGGGCTGGTTGGCCCCCAGGGTTTTCAGACGCTGCCTGGCGGCGTCCAGCACTTCGGGCACCGGGAAATTGTTGTCGATGAGCGAGTTCAGCGTGCCCCGGGCCTGGAAGTTGTCGCCCTCCGCGGCGTAAATGTCGGCCACCAGCAGAAAGGCGCGACCCAGCCACAGCGAGTAGCTGCTGAAATCGGAGTTCAGCTTCAGCGCGGCGGCTTTGGCTTCGTCGTTTTTCTTCTGCCTGAAGAGGGTTTCGGCCAGGTAGTACTGCGCTTCGGCGCCGTTGATATCGTTGGGCGCGGCCGCGGCGGCGGCCGCTAGCTCGGTCGCGGCCTGGTCGAGCTGCTCGGTGCGCAGGCTGGCTTTGCCGAGGTAGAGCAGGGCGGCGTTGGTGGCGTTGGCGGTGGCCCCGGCCTGGGCACGCAGCTCTTCGGCCACGCGGCGGGTGCCGGGGTAGTCGGCGCTTTCGAACAGGCTGCGCAGCTGGCCGAGGGTAGCGTTGGCCACTTCGCGGCGGTTGGTGCTGGCCCCGCGCAGGCGCTCGTAGAGCTTGGCGGCCTCGGGGTAGCTCTTGTTTTCGAATTCCAGGTCGGCCAGACGACCAACGGCACGGTTCACGAATTCGGTTTTGCCTTCCTCCACCACGGCCCGCAGGCGGGTCAGGCCCTGCTGGCGGTCGCCGGTTTTCAGGTACGCATCGGCGAGAAAGAAGCGGGCATCGGCCCCGAGGGCCGACTGCGGGTACTGCTTCAAGTACGACTCCAGGCGCAGGATGGCGGGCTGGTATTTCTCAGCCAGATACAAAGACTTCGCCGCTTCAAACTCCACGCTCTCGGTGGCCTTGCTGTCGGGGTTCTGAGCTTTGAAGCCGGCCAGGGCCGCGTCGAATTCCTCGGTGCGGCCGAGAGCCGTGAGGCTTTCCTGCAGGCTGTACAACGCCTGCGAGGCGGCCTCACTACGCGGGTATTGCGCGAGCACGCGCTGAAAGTCGGCCACGGCTTTGTCCTGCTGGTCGAGGTTGGCGTAGGCCACGCCGCGCTTCTGCAGCGCCTGCGGGATGAGCGGGCTGGTGGGCCGGCTGTCAATCAGCTTCGAGAAGCCCATGGCGGCCGGCTGGTACTCGCCGGCCTCGAACGAGAGCTGGGCCTGTTGGTACACGGCATCCTCGGCGTAGCGCGAGTTGGGGCTGGTTTTGAACAGCGCGGCCAGGGTGCTGCTGGCTTCGTCGCGGCGGCCCATGGCCCCCAGCGTGCGGCCCTTCTGGTAGTAGGCGTAGTCCTTGTCGGCGGCGTTGGCCTGAATGACTTTGTCGTACAGCGTGAGGGCCTGCGGGTAGGTTTTGGCGATGTAATAAGTGTCGGCCAGGCGCAGCGTGGCATCGTAGTAGTTGATGTCCGACGGCTTGGCATCGGTATCGCTCAGGAAGGCCTGGAACTGGACGCGGGCGCGGTCGTACTGCTTGGTGTTGTAGTAGGCGTAGCCCAGGCCGTAGCGGGCCTTCTGCTCGAAGTCGGCTTCGTCGGGGCTCACGCCGCCCTGCCGGGCCGAGCGGGCGGCCGCGGCGTAGGCCGTAATGGCATCGGGGTACTGCTGGCCCACGCTGAAAATCTCGCCGCGCAGCACCTGCGCGGCGGCGCGCAGGCCGTCGTCGGCCGGGAATTTCAGCGACTTATCGAGCAGCGGCAGCGCCTGAGCGTAGTTGCCGTTGTTGTAGAGCGTGGCGGCCTGGGCGTAGGCCACGCGCTGGTAGGTGGCATTCAGCTTGTCGCCGCGGTCGTCGAGGCCTTCGAGGTAGGCCAGCGCCTGGGCGTAGTCGGTGCTCGACAAAAAACTGGTGCTCAGTAGGTCGTCCACGGTGGCCTGGTTCTTCGAGCGCGGAAAGCGCTTGCGGAAATCGCGCAGCACGGCAATGGCTTCGGGCAGGTTGCCCAGCTCGTACTGCACCTGGCCCAGCCTCAGGGTAGCGTTTTCGGCCACGGCTTTGTCGAAGGTGCCCTGGCGGGCGGCTTCGAAGGCCGTTACGGCCTCACGCTTCTGATTGGTCTGGAGGTAGCTCAGGCCCAGGTGGTAGGCGGCATTCTGGCCCAGCGAGTCGCGCAGCACGGCCACGTTCTTCAGGCTGGCAATAGCCCCCTTGAAATCGCCCATCTTGTAGTTGGCAAAGCCAATCTTGTACTGCAACGCGGGCTCGATGCGGCCCTGGTGCAACCCGGCGTACTTATCGAAGTTCTCAGCGGCTTCCTTATACTGCTCCTTCTGGTAGTAGGCATCGCCGAGCAGCAACTGAATCTCATCGGCGTTCTGCGGCGGCGGGGTCTGTTGCAGGGCCTTGCCGGCGTAGGCAATCAGGCCGTCGTAGTTGCCTTCCTTATAGTAAATCTGGGTCATGATGGCCGGCACCACGGGCTTGTAGGCGTCGTTCTGCTCGGCCACGCCCAGGTCGGCGCGGGCGGCGGCGTAGTCGCCGGCGCGGTAGGCCAAGTAGCCGGCATAGTACGCGCTGGCGTACTTATACTGGCTCTGCACCTGCTTGTTGCGGTCGAAGAGCAGGCGGGCTTTCTCGTAGTCCTTCTGCTCGAAGTAGCTGTAGGCCAGCTTGAAATCGGACTCGGCGCGCTGGTCGTTGCTCAGGTTGTCGGGCGCTACCTTGGTGAAGTAGCGGATGGCCGACTCGTAGTTCTTCTGGTCGAAGTAGAACTTACCCAGCTCGAAATAGGCCACGGCGGCGCGCGGGTGGGCTGGGTGCCGGGCCGCGAAATCCAGAATCAGCCCCTCGGCATCGGGGTGCGAGAGATAAAGGCCGCTCACGGCATAATAATACTCGGCATCGGCGGTGCGGTCGCCAGCGGTGGGGCCGGCCTGGCCGGTGCGCACCGGCTCAATGGCCAGGTACTGCCGGAAGGCCTCCTGGGCGGCCCCGTACTGGCCCCGGTCAAACAGCTCCAATCCTTCCTGAAAGTGCCGCTCGTCGGCGGCAAACACCTGGGTTTGCTGGGCAGTAACGGCCACGGGGGCGGCCGCGCTCAGGGCGGCGGCCAGCGCCAGCCGGGGAAATAGCTTCATGTAAATACCTGTCGTGGAGGGGCCGCAGCGGGCCCGGGAACTGGCCAAAAGTAGCGATAAATGCCCGTAGGTTGCCCCGGCAACGTTGAAAAGCGGGTTTGTATTGCTGGGGGATGCAGCTGAACCATTACGAGCGCAATGAAGTGGAGCACGGTAATCCACCCTGATGATGCTGCAATCCTCCTAAAATTAGCAGCGCAGCAAATTCCAAAAACAGAATTAAAATTCTGTTTTTGGAAACAAAATCATGGGGGTGTAATTCAAAACTACGCGCCGGGGCTGTAACTTAGCCCCTTTCTATTTCCTCTTGGTCATGACGAAAGAAGCCTACCTGGCGCTTGCCGCCGCGCAATACGACGCATTGCGAAGCATCGGCCAGGAGCCGGATTTTTACACCCTGGAAGAGAAATTCGACCACCTGTGGACGGCGCTGGGGCGTTCGGTGCTGGAACAGACCCTGGGGCCGGTGCCGGCC